>JAHEBA010000147.1 GCA_024642465.1 Alphaproteobacteria bacterium | reverse complement strand
AGAAGTTGGTCACCGAATGCACGTTGGATATGACTTCCGGTCGGTGCAGCATCTCGAGCACCTTGTGCGCGACTATGCAGCCAAGCTCTGCACCGCCAGAGGTGGAGATGTGAGCTGCGCCGTCCTCCTTTAGCCACCCGCCGCACTTCTCGTTCACCACAGCGGCGGAGATAGGGTAGATGCCTCCACCCAAACCCTTGGCAGTTACGAATATGTCAGGTTGGATGCCGTAGGCCTGCCAGCCCCACATCTCGCCGGTGCGCATCAGGCCGGTCTGCACCTCATCGGCGATGTAGACTGTGCCGTACTTCGTGCATAGGTCGCGACAGGCGTTCAGGTAACCTTCTTTCGGCATCGGAAAGCCGTAGGTGGCCGGTATGGTCTCCATGATCAGCGCGGCCACGTCGCCTGCCTTCAGCACCTGTTCCATGGCGGCGATATCGTTGAATGGCATCTGAACGAATTCGTCTGGACGATCGGCCAGAAAGATCTTGGTGAAACGTTCGTCGCCTGTGGCGACCGACAGGCCTGAGTGCCCGTGATAACCTTTGATGATGGAGACGATCTTGCGTCGTTTGGTAGCGTATCGCGCGCTCTTCAAGGCAATTTCGACCGCTTCCGCACCTCCGGCACCAAAGATGGCATATTTCATGCCCGGTGCGGTCTTGACCAAGGCTTCTGACAGCGCGGCACGTGCTACGGAGGGGAACCAATGGTTGCCCATGTCAAAATAGTCGAGCGCACCTTTCAGTGTTTCGACCAGTTCCGGGTGACGGTGGCCGAAATTGTAGGTGCCGCCGTTGAGGTGAAGATCGATCAACCGGCGGCCAGACATGTCGTAGAGGCTGTAGCCCTCGCGGCGGTCGATTACGAGGTCGACCCCGACGCTTTGCCAGAACTTTGTTTTGTCCGGGTTCCAGTACTCGATCGATTTTCTGAACAGGTCTTGCTTATCCTCGAAGCGGAAAAGCCCATAATCAAACATGGCCACACCTCTGACCGACTTCCAACATTAAATGATGGTAGTCCAACTTTTTTACGTTGTAAAGCGGTCAAATAATGTTGTTTTTTGGTCAAAAATCGACTATTTTGCCCGAGTATGCCTCAGTGAATGTGGAACATGACAGATCTCAGTCAGCGCCCTGCGGGCAAGCAGAACCGTCAAAAGCAGATCGTGGCTGATCTGAAGCTCTACCCGGCGATACGGGTAAACGAACTGGCCGAGCGACTTGGTGTTTCCACCGAAACCATCCGGCGTGACCTTGCTGACTTAGATGAACGCGGCTTGATCAACCGTACCTATGGTGGCGCGATGCGACCGGTAGCCTACGAGCCGGGTATCAGCGAGCGCGAGTCGCTATTGATCGACGAGCGTCAAAAAATTGCCGGGCTCGCCGCCGGCCAGGTGGAGGCCAACGACATCCTGATGATCGGTGGCGGTGCGACCACTTTGCACTTTGCCCGGCGGGCCGCGCTCCTTGATTTGCCGATCACGGTGATCACTCATTCGTTCAGTATAGCCATGGCACTGGCGGCTTCGCCGCTGATCCGAGTGTTGATGCTGCCAGGCCAGTACGATGGTCGCGAAGGATTGATTCACGGGGCGGACACAGTCGAGCAATTGCAGAAGTTTCGGGCAAACAAGGCATACCTCGGCGCATCGGGCCTGACCGTTGAAGGGCCGAATGATGCCGCAATGGGTCCGGGATTGATCTATGGCGCGATGATGCGCCGATCCGCGCATACCTTTGTACTCGCCGACCACAGCAAGTTCGATCGCCCTTCGCTTACGGTTTACGGTCCGTGGAGCGAATCCGTGACACTGATTTCAGACGCCGATCCGGAAGGGGAACTGCTGGAGGCGCTCAGGGAGGCAGGTGTAAAGGTAATGATACCCTGACGGCGAAAGTCCAGGCTCGCCTTGATCTGCAAATCTTACGCAGGTCAAGATCGCGGTAGGGACGTGTCATTACAGCGCGGCCGAGATATCCGCAGGAAGGATTTCGGGTATGGGACGGTATTCAACAGAACTGGTAAACGAGGCTGCCGGTCCTGTGACGGAAGGGCCTGATCCGGCAATCCTGGCAGCAGCTGCAACCGGCATTGTCGATTACATTAAGTGTGGTGGTGGCGACATAGGCTCCATCTTCGGCAATTCCGGCATCGCACCCGAGATGGCCGGCTCACCTACCCTGAAGTTGAAGCTCACTGACTTCTGCCGATTGTTTGAAGAGGCTTCGAAGGGGACCAGGTGCGACAATTTCGGGCTATGGTTCGGGAACCAGTTCCAGCCACGTGACCTTGGCCTTTGGGGCTATGCCATGGTTTCTGCGCCAACGCTCGGTAGCGCGCTAGAAAACATGGTTGGGCTTTTCGGCTACCATCAGGAGCAGTCGGTGATGTCGTTGGGCCGTGATAGCAATGGCCTGCTTCGGCTTGAATACCAGATCCGCTCGCCCCTTATTGTCGACCGGCGCCAGGATGCGGAACTATCGCTTGGGATGTTCCTGAATGTGATCCGTGAGGCATGCGGGTCTGGTTGGGCACCCGAGGAAGTACATTTCGAACACCCGCGGCCAGATAACCACTATGAGCATTCGCGAGCATTTGATGCGCCAGTCTACTTCTCCCAGCCGACCAATGTATTGCTGTTCCGTGACGACCTGCTGTCACGACCCATGCCAGCCAGCGACCTTACGCTCATGGCGTTGTCGAGCAATTGCCTGATGCAGCTATCAAACACCCGTAACCGACCAATAACGCTGTTTGACCAGGTGTGCAGCGCGATCCGGTCCGGATTGGCCACGGGTTATCCGGCACTGGAACACATTGCGCGCGAGCTCCAAGTATCGCCTGGTACAGTCCAGCGCGAACTGGCCCAACACGGAATCGCCTTCAAGGACCTGGTGGAAAGCCTCCGACGCGAACTTGCCATGAGCTATTTGCGCCAACGCCATTTGCCGATCTCGGAGATCTCGCTCCTGCTCGGTTACTCCGAGCTCTCAGCCTTCTCACGCGCGGTCAAGCGATGGACAGGGGCCCCGCCGAGCGCAGTCCGCGAGGCCCTGCTGCAGTCGTGATGTGTCAGACCTGTTCGATTGCCTCGAGCGACTCCGGCAGGATCTGCCCGCCATCGACGATAATGGTCTGGCCTGTGATATAGCCGGCTTCCTTTGAAGCCAGGAACAGCGCGGCATTACCGATGTCCTCGACACGGCCAAGCTTCTTTAACGGAATGGAGGCCGCCATCGTCTTGAGATAGTCATCGCCCAAACCCTCAAGACCCTCGGTGATGATATTGCCCGGCAGAACTGCATTCACCGTGATGCCGTACTTGGCAAGCTCGATGCAGGCTGTTCGCATGAAGCCGAGCTGACCCGACTTGGTGGCGCCATAGTGCGACCATCCGGGGAACCCCGTCTGCGGACCGGTGATGGAAGAGGTCAGCACAATGCGACCTTCTCCTGACTTCTTGAGCCAGGGCAGGCACGCCTTCACCGACAGGAAATTGCCACGCAGGTTGGTCGCCATAACCTGATCCCACTCGCCCGGGTCCATCTCCTCGATCTTGGTTTGGGGGTAGACACCGGCGTTGGCACACAGGATATCGATGCCGCCGAAAGCGTCTGCAGTGGCCTTCGCCATGGCCTGGCTCTGGTCCCAGTCAGCGACATCAGCTGAAAAGCTCTGGGCCCCGTTGCCGATCTCCTTGGCGGTCGCGGCGGCGGCGCCGGCGTCACGCCCAACGATCATCACCCTGGCCCCCTGGTTGGCAAACACGCGCGCAATACCCTTGCCGATGCCCTTACTGGCGCCAGTGACGATGACGGATTTTCCCTTGATGGATGTTAGCATTGGTTTCCTCCTTTTCAGACGTGGGATGACTAGCTGTCGGCGGGCGCAGAATGACGTTTCCTGCGTACACTAGAGGCAAGCCAGGCAAGATAGACGATCAGCAGCAGCAAGGCGGCCGCTGACATTGTAAGGGAGCCGAGTGTCGGGACCATGGGCGTATAGCCCGACACCATCTTGGCATACAGCCATTCAGGTACTGTCGAGTCCGCGCCAGTGGAGAACAGTGACAGCGGGAAGTTGCCCCATGACAGCAGGAAGGCGAAGATGGCTCCCGAGACGATGCCGGGGGCAAGGATCGGCAGGGTCACTTCCCTGAGAACCTGCCAGCGGGTTGCGCCAAGGTCGAACGCGGCTTCCTCAAGTGCGGGGTCGAAACTGTAAGCCTGGATCGACATAATCAGGATGACAATCGGCACGATCCAGATCATGTGGGCGAATACGGCCGTCTGCCAGCTGGTGATCACCCCGAGGGCGGAAAACCACAAGAGCAGGGCAAGTCCAAGCACGGCTTGCGGAAAGAAGATCGGCAGCAAGACCAGCTTCTGGTAGAGCTTGCGGCCCTTCCAGTCATAGCGCGCAAAAGCCAGCGCGCCGAAAAAGGCCAGCACCACGGAGAATACCGTTACCAGGGCGGCCACGGTCAGGGAGGTCCACAGCAAGTCACGTACCGAAAGCGACTCAAGTGTCTTGCCGTACCACTCGGTCGTGTAGCGGGTTATCGGAAAACGAAAATAGCGCTGCTTCGAGAACGAGGCCAGAACCACCGCCAGCATCGGCATATAGAGGAATAACAGTACCGTGGCTGTCCACAGCCAGATCAGCGTCCTCGTCAGCTTGCTCGACTGCGTTCCGCTCATGCCGTTACCTCCGGCCGATGATCTGGTCGAGGTCAATGCGGCGGAACAGGATATAGACGATCAATCCCGACAATGCGATCAACAGCACAGACAGCACCGAGCCCTTGGGCCAGTTCTGTGCGAAGGTGAATGCGCTCTCGATGTCGTCCGCGATCATCACGATGACCTGACCGCCAAGGATCTTGGACTCGGCGAGTGAACCCAAGGCCAGGATGAAGGTCAGGATGCTGCCAATCAGAATACCAGGCATCGCCAGAGGCAACTCTACTTCACGAAATACCTGCCAGCGGGTGGCGCCCAGGTCGAAAGCAGCCTCCTTCAGCGTGTCAGGGATCATCGAAATGCCAATCACCATGGGAAACAGCATGAACGGCAAGTACACGTAGACGAGACCTAGCAAAATCGCCGAAACAGTGTAGAGCATCCCCGATAGAGGCAGGCCGAATAGCGACTGCATGGCACCATCAATGATGCCGTTCTTCAGTAGCAATAGCACCCACCCAAACAGCCGGATATTCTCTGAGATCAGCAGTGGAAGGGCGATCAATGCAGTAACCAGGTTGGCCCACTTGCCGAACAGCTTAGCCATGCCGTAGGCGATCGGGTAGCAGATCGGGAACAGCAACAGCACGGTAATCGCCGCAAGGATCAGCGACCACAGGAACGACAGATAGTAGCTCTGGGTGATCACTGAGACGAAGTTTTCAAGCGTCGGCGCACTGTCCAGCGTGAAGGTCTTGGGCGGCATGAAACTGTAGCCCAGAACCATCAACAACGGCCCGGCAAAACCGACGAGGAGGAAAAGCGATGCCGGTAATGCCGACAACACCCCCGGATTTTTTAGCCAGTGAAGCAGGCGGGCCATGGCGTCACTCGCTCACCAGGATGGAGTCCTCGGCACGCCACCCGATGTCTACCGTGTCATCGACTTTGCCTTCGAACGGCTCGTCTTGCAGACGCTCGATCAACCAGTGTTCGCCGCCGGAAACGCGAACCTGGTACTGGACACGCGAGCCCAAAGCATAATCGTTGAACA
>JAHEBA010000051.1 GCA_024642465.1 Alphaproteobacteria bacterium | reverse complement strand
AACGCCGCCTTGACATCCGGATCGTTGGCGCCGCCTACCATGCCGCCCGACAGGTTGATCGACAGGTCGAACGGCCCGACGAACACTCCGCCAATCCCGTCCACGGCAAGAATCCCGTCCAGGTTGTCCAGTGCGCGCCGCGTTTCGATCATCGGCAGCAGCGTGGTCAGTTCGTTGGATTGCGAGAGGTAATCCTGCGGCCACATCTGCCACAGCTCGAGCGCGCCCTTGGGGCCCATCGAACGCGAGGCCATAGGCGGAAACTTCGCCACGTCCACCAGCCGCTTGGCATCATCCACCGTATTGATCATCGGCATGATGATGACCGAGGCGCCGGCATCCAGCGCGCGCGCCACCATGCCGAAGTCGTCCAGCGACGGACGCACCATCGGAATGCCCCCGGCCCGGCCCACAGCCTGCACATGGGCAAGCATGTGTCCGTAATCGAACATGCCGTGCTGCATGTCGGCCAGCACGCCGGCAAAACCGGCGCGAACCATGGCCAGCGCCTGCCATTCGCCAGGCCACTGGCACCAGGCGGTGAATACGGCCCCGCCGCCGGCGCCGGCCAGACGGGACTTCAGCGACAGGGGGTGAGACTGGGTCAAAGCCGTTTCAGCCTTCGTTTTCGATCTGGGTGATGGCTTCTGCCATCAGCTCGTCCATCTGGCGACGGATCTGGTGATCGGACTGTTCAATGCCCTTGGCGTCGAAGTCGCCACGGATCTTGCGGAACACATCGTCGTCGCCGGCTTCCTCGAAATCTGCCTTGATGACCTGCTTGGCATAATCGGTGGCCGCATCGCCATCCATGCCCATCAGGCCGGCCGCCCACAGGCCCAGCAGCTTGTTGCGCCGCGCAGACGCCTTGAAGCGCAACTCCTCGTCATGGGCGAACTTGCGTTCGAAACCTTCCTCGCGCTTGTCGAACGTGCTCATCTGGGCTCTGGCTCCTTTGTTTTTGCCGTAGGTACGGCCGCCCTGCCCGGGCAAGGCGTACCGCACATGATTGTTGTTGCTGAAGTCACATAAACAATCACGACAACCGCTTCAATACACGCTTATGCCGCAACTGCGGCATTGCGCCCGCCAATTCCTGTTTGAATCAGCCTCATTTGCAGCGCAGGCGCATTGTAGAGTACTCGCAAACGGTCTATCTGATGGGTTCAGTCGCAAGGCTGAACCCTGATTCACGCCGTGCGCGCGGGGCGCAAACGCGTCTCCAGACGGCAACCCCGCTGCCCGAGGTATCAAGAACATGAACCAGCGCCGCACCCGGATCTACGAAGGCAAGGCCAAGATCCTATACGAAGGTCCCGAGCCGGGCACCATTGTGGTCCATTTCAAGGATGACGCGACCGCCTTCAACGCCCAGAAAAAGGCGGTGATTGAGGGCAAGGGCGTGCTGAACAACCGCATCAGCGAGTTCATCTTTACCCAGCTGAACGACATCGGCCTGCCCACCCACTTCATCCGCCGCCTCAACATGCGCGAACAGCTGGTCCGCGAGGTGGAGATCATTCCGCTCGAGGTCATCGTGCGCAATATCGCGGCCGGCTCCATGGCCAAGCGGCTCGGCCTCGAGGAAGGCACGCCGCTGCCCCGCTCGATCATCGAGTTCTGCTACAAGAACGACGAACTGGGCGACCCGTTGGTGGCTGAAGAGCACGTGACCGCATTCGGCTGGGCAACGCCCCAGGAAATCGACGACATCATGTCGATGACGATCCGCATCAACGACTTCATGTCCGGCATGTTCGCGGCGATCGGCATCAAGCTTGTCGACTTCAAGATCGAGTTCGGCCGGCTGTACGAGGGCGACATGGTTCGTACCGTGCTGGCGGACGAAATCAGTCCGGACTCATGCCGGCTTTGGGACTTCAAGACCCAGGAGAAGCTGGACAAGGACCGTTTCCGCCGCGACCTCGGCGGCCTCGTCGAGGCCTACCAGGAAGTGGCCCGCCGCCTTGGAATCCTCAACGAGAACGAGCCGCTGCCGACGGTGAAACCGAAACTGGTCAAGTCCTGACGCACACCGGCCTCACCGCTTCCCCAGCATTGCATCAAACAACCGAAGAGACGCGACATGAAAGCCAAGGTCATCATCACCCTGAAGAATGGCGTGCTGGACCCGCAGGGCAAGGCCATCGAAGGCGCCTTGAGCGGCCTCGGATTTGCCGGCGTGGACAACGTCCGCCAGGGCAAGTTCATCGAACTTGATGTTGACGCAAGCAACGAGGGCGAGGCCAAAAAGGCCGTCGAAGCCATGTGCGAAAAGCTGCTCGCAAACACCGTGATCGAAAACTACCGGGTCGAAATCGTCTGATGCCGAACTGTCTTGCCAGCCGACCAGTGCGTGCCCACGCAGGCACGGTGGCGTTGCTGCTGATGTTGACGGCAGGCGGCGCCATTGCGCTTGACCTGCGGCCCGTCAGTCTGGAGATGCCGATCGGTAACAAAACCTACACCATAACCGCCGAGGCGCCCGCGAACTGGCAATCCAGCTCCGAAGGCCAGCTCACGCTCGACCAGAAATTCGACATCCGGCCCGACGGCACCCACGGGCTGATCCAGGTGAAGATCGGTCCCGCACCACCTGGCGCCAGCGGCGGAAAGCTCGACCCGTGCACGGTGCTCCAGGGGTTGGCTCCGGTGCTGCAGAAAGAAGGCAGGCGCATATCCGGCGGCCGCCAGCCGCAGGCCAATCTGCTTCCGGTCTGCTCCATGGTGGCGGAAAGCACTCTGAATACGGACTTCTACTATGCCACATTCCTGCGCAACAAGGATGTGCTCATCGCCGGCCTTGCCCGCAATTCGTCCGACCTGGACGATACCCAGATCACCGAATTCCAGCGCTACCTGGCCTCCATAAAGGCCACGCCCAAGGAGACCACCCAATGAAGGCCGCTGTCGTCGTATTTCCCGGCATCAATCGGGAGAATGACATGGTCAGAGCCCTTGAGCGCGGTGCCGGAGCGCACGTCAGCAAGCTCTGGCACACCGAAACCTCGCTTCCGGCTGGCACCGATGTGGTGGTCGTTCCAGGCGGCTTTTCATACGGCGACTATTTGCGTTGCGGCGCCATTGCCGGGCGCTCGCCCGTGATGAAGGCAATCGTGTCGCACGCCGCCCGCGGGGGCCTCGTGCTTGGCGTTTGCAACGGGTTCCAGATCCTCACCGAGTCAGGTCTTCTGCCCGGCGCGCTGATGCGCAATGCAGGTCTCAAGTTCGTCTGCCGCAGCGTGCGCCTGAGCGTCGAGAACAACAGCACCTTTTTCACCCGCAACATGGTCAAGGGCGATGTGGTCACCTGCCCCGTCGCGCACCATGACGGCAACTACTTCGCCGACGTAGACACCCTCAAGGCGCTGGAAGACACCGGCCGCGTGGTGTTCCGTTATGCGCAAGGCACCAACCCCAATGGTGCCATCAACGATATCGCCGGCATCATGAACGAAGCCGGCAACGTCATCGGCATGATGCCCCACCCGGAAAACATGATCGAGCCGCTGCACGGATCGCTCGACTGCCTGCCGCTGTTTGAAAGCCTCGGCAAGGCCGCCTGAAAATCGACATCCTGTGGGATGTAGATGGCTGAATGAACCCTCAACGGGAGTCTAAGTTGTCGCGTGCGTTGGCCATCTGTGGCCTCGTCAACAGCGCTGCCGGCATTGTTCTGCAATACGTGCTGTTCCAGCCGCTGTTCCGGCAGATGGGCATAGGATGGGGCTCGTCCACCATCGCCATGCTGGTCTATTTCACCATCCTGACCAACCTGATGGTGGTGGCGGTTTACTGGTCTTCGTTGGCCGTCGCCAGAAATCCGGTGACAGCATTCTTAGCACGGCCGGGCGTTCGCACCGCCGTCACCGCCTATATCCTGTTCGTGGGCATCGTCTACGCCACCATGCTGTACGGCGAATTGCCACTGACCCTCGCACAACAGGTGCCGGACGCGATGCTGCACTTCATCGCCCCGCCGCTGTGCCTTGCATGGTGGTGGACCACCCGGCCGCACAGGCCATTCACGCTGGATCGCATCTGGAGATGGATAATCTGGCCGGTGGCCTACCTGTCGGCTAGCCTTCTGTTTGGCGCGTCGACGGGCAAGTACATCTACCCGATCCTGGACGCCAATGCGCTTGGATGGCCGGCCGTACTGGTGATTGCCGCCGGCATGATCACCCTTATCATCCTGCTCATGGCAGGGCTGGTGGCAATCGGCCGGCGGCGCTCAGGGAAAGACTAGAAGCGGAACCGCATCGGCCTGGCGGACTCTTCATCGGCCTGCTCGCGCGAGATGCCGATGTCGGCAAGTTCGCTGTCCGTCAGGTTGCGCAGTTGCGCCCGCGTCCTGTGATACTCGCTCCACCGCAGGTACCATTGGCAGGCACGGCGCCACAGCGACACTATCGTTACCGGTGCAGAACCCGTTTGTTCAAAGGCTTTGCCGATCATCTTACCCAGAATTGTATCAATTGCACCCATTGTAAACCCCCTTTCTACGGGTTTTCGAGTCAATTTCGACAGCGACAATACATGCATTGTATCTTTTGTTGGTTCAATGTAATTATTGTCACCATGACAAATTGGCTTCCTGACCTGCCCCGAACCGGCGCACCGCTATATGTGGAGATCGCCGATGCCATGCAGCGCGACATTGACGGCGGCGTGCTGAGCCCCGGCGAAAAGCTGCCGCCCCAGCGCAATCTCGCCTTCGACATCGGCGTGACCATCGGAACCGTCGGACGAGCCTATGCGCTGGCCCGCGAACGGGGTCTCGTCAGCGGCGAGGTGGGCCGCGGCACCTATGTGCGCGATGCGTCTGGTGCGCTTGCCACTTCGCCGCTGCGGCAGCCCCTGCCCGGATACGCCAAGACCCGGCGCGAGGCCGAGGCGGAAACGGGCGCCCTCACCGACATTGCGCCGGATGGCAGCCCGCTCGCGCCGGGCAAGCTGCGGCTTGATTCCACCAGTGCCGTTGAGGTCGGCCAGGCGCAACTCATAGCTCGCCACGTCTCAGGCATCATGGCCGCCTATCCCACCCGCACGACCGACTACATCCGCACGCTGAAACCCGAATGGCAGCAGGCCGGGGCAAGCTGGCTCGCAACCGGCGGCTGGGCGCCTGAGAACTCGGGCATCGTGCCCACGCTCGGTGTGCATGCCGGCATGATGGCAGTCATCGGCGCCATAACTGCCCCGGGAGACAAGATTGCCTTCGAGGGCCTCACCTATGCCTCGATTGCCCGCGCGGTCAGCCTCATCGGCCGCCGGCCGGTGGCGGTGCCGATGGGCGACAATGGTCTCGACGTGGATGCGTTCGACCACCTGTGCGCCAACCAGCACCCCAAGGCGCTGGTGGTCATCCCCACCATCCACAACCCGACCTCAGCGATTATGCCGGCCTCGGAACGCGAACGGCTGGCAGCAGTCGCCCGCAAGCACAATGTCCGCATCATCGAGGACAATATCTACGGCGCCCGCCTCGACGGCACGCCTCCACCGCTGGCCTCGCTGGCCCCTGAAATCACATTCCACTTGTCCGGCCTGTCGAAAGCCGTCGCCGCAGGATTGCGCGCCGGATGGGTATCGTGCCCGCCCGGCTTTTCCGGCTCTGTTCCGGTTGCCCACAAGATGGTCACCGGCGGCATGCCCTTCCTGCTGGCGGAATCGGCGGCACGCATGGTTTTGAGCGGCGAGGCTGATGACGTTACCCGCAAGGTTCGCGCTGAAACCGCCACCCGTCTCCAGACAGTACGCGCGTTGCTGAACGGCTACAACTTTGCCAGCCATGACAGTTGCCCGTTCATCTGGCTCAAGCTTCCCGAGCCGTGGCTTTCAAGCCTGTTCGTATCAGCCGCACGCAATGCCGGCATACTGATCGACGGCGACGACGAGTTCCGGTTCACCCAGGCCGCTCCTTCGACCCACTACGTACGCATTGCCTTTTCCATCCTGCCCGACCGGGCTTCGCTGGAAGGCGCCATGACCCGCTTGCGACAGCTGCTCGAGGCTGGTCCGTCAGGCTACGACAGCTACGCCTGACCTTGGGTGATCCGTTCCGCTACACCGCCCAAGTCCCGCTGCATCACCCTGAGTGCATAATATTCCATCCGGACCGTCCGATCCTGTCACCGATCACGATGCACGTGGCTTGAGATAAACACTGGTTCGGGCCCACCAACGATGCCTAGCTACAACGTGCCCAGCGCTACCCAACGCAACCTGATCAGATCGTGCGCCACCAGCCCTGAAAAATACTTCGATCCGCCCTCCAACGCGGCGCTGGTGAACAACTTCCAGATGATTGCGGA
This sequence comes from Alphaproteobacteria bacterium, assembly GCA_024642465.1. Taxonomy (GTDB): domain Bacteria; phylum Pseudomonadota; class Alphaproteobacteria; order Rhizobiales; family Aestuariivirgaceae; genus Anderseniella. The sequence goes on along the minus strand of JAHEBA010000051.1, from coordinate 16,125 downwards.
CGAGCTTCGTCGCCTGCACCTCAGTCAGTAGTCAACGCGGTTCTCCACCCTCGCCCTGCTAACGGCGCGCAAGCCCAGCACCGGGCGTGCGCGTCTTTGCTTTGCTGCCCACCTGCAAACTACGCGCTTTGACAGTAAACCATTTTATTTTGTTATATCATTGTCTTAATCGATTATTTCGAAAGTTAAACTTTGCTCTTTCAGGTTCACCGCGCCTTAGCCAGCCAAACAGTTTTCCCACCCGTTAACGACCTGTCCAAGCTAATATAATCGTTAACCATTGCAGGCGTCTCCGGGTTGTTTCGCAAACCGCACGAATGACGCGAATGCAGTGGTCCCGCCCCGGGGCAACATCTCATCCGCCTGAAGGAGAGACAGGACGATGAAGCGACTTTTCAGCCGTATGGCAGCCAGGTCATGGCGCCTTGCAAAGGACCAGTCCGGCGCCACCGCCCTGATGCTCGGGCTTGCCGTCATTCCGCTCTTCATGGCGGCGGGCGCTGCCGTCGACTAGGGCAACTGGGTTGTCACCGACTCGCGTCTTCAGGCCGCGACCGATGCTGCCGCCCTTGCAGCCGGGCGCGCCATGAACAGGACGGAAGCCGAACGCCGACAGATCGCCACCGACTATTTCCACGCCAACTTCGGCAAGCCGGACAACGCCGGCACGCCGGTTGTTACCATGACCATCGACGAGGCGGGCAACATCAATGTCCACGGCGAAGTAACGGTCAAGAACTATCTCACCGCCGTCGCGGGCCTAACCGAGTCCAAGCTTTCCGCCAACTCACAGGTCAGGAAAGCATCCGAAGGACTGGAAATCGTGCTGGTGTTCGACAACACCGGCTCGATGGGCCAACTGAACCGGCTCAACACGCTGAAGAAGGCCGCGACGGATTTCGTCAATGTGCTACACAACGGCAAGGACGAAATTGCAGGGCTGAAGATCGGCGTCGTGCCGTTTTCGCAATTCGTCAATGTCGGCCCAGACAGAGCCGGAGCCGAATGGCTCGATACAAGCGGCCTGAACCCGCAATCGAGGGTAAACTTCCTCGACACCGAATGGCACAACTGGAAAGCCTGGCAGGCTGTCAACGAAAAGCAGGCGAGCCTCAGCTGGCCCGGCTGCGTAGAAAGCCGCTTGGGCGCCATGTCGATCGACGACACCACGCCCGACAACAACGATGGCGCCACCCTCTTCCCGCCAGCCTTCGCTCCCGATGAACCTGGCAAGATATCGGACGGCCAGGCCTGCCACCTGTGGGACGGCACCCGCTCCGACTGCGGCGACAAGTTGGGCAAGGCCGTCTACAACAACAACTACATGACCGACAGCATGGAAGACGGGTATTCCCTCGACGTGCGTCAGCGCGACGTCGGTAAGTACGGTAACAACAAGGCCAACACCAATGATCGCGGCCCGGACAAAGGCTGCAATATCCAGCCTATCCAGGCACTGACCTCGAAAAAGGCCCCGGTGCTCAACACCATCAAGAACATGAAAGCCGACGGCTACACCCACGTGGCCGAGGGCGTGGGCTGGGGACTGCGGGTGCTGTCGCCCACCGAGCCGTTCACCGAAGGCGCGGCCTGGGAAGATGACAACGTGAAGAAGGTGGTGGTGCTTCTGACCGACGGCGAGAACACCTTCAACGTGGCCGACGGCGCCAACCACAACGGCTCGTCCTACACGGCCTACGGGTTCCTCAACCAGGGCCACCTCGGCACCAAGGACTACTGGGAAGGCGTGGAGGCACAGAACACCCTTCTGACCAGCGCCTGCACTCTGGTGAAGCAGAAGAAGGTCACCGTGTACACCTTCTCCTACAACGTCACCGATCCGATACAGCAGGGGCTTATCAAGTCCTGCGCAACCGACGTTGAAAAGTTCTACGAACCAAAAACCGATGAGGCGCTCGTAACCAACTTCAACGAGATCGCCGACGAAATCCGCCGCCTGCACCTGAGCAAGTAAGGCGGAGCCATCCTTGCCGCGGGTGCCTCGTGTCCGGAACGCCCGCAAAGGAGAGAGCGCGCGAGGCCATCCCCCCGATGCCTTGCGCGTTCACTTTTTGGAGAACCTGGGCGAACGCAAGCTGCATCCCCGCGACAGACTGTCCAAAACTGGGCGAATTGTATGTATCCCCGCCTGTTCTTGCGTTAGAAGGGCAGCCAAAATCACGGCCCCTCCACGGAATCGGACCCTGCCCGCAGATGACTGCCAAGACCTCTTTCCAGAACAATGTCGAGATCACCTCTGACCTTGTCTCGCAGCATGGCCTCAAGCCCGATGAATATGAGCGCTTCGAGCAGCTAATCGGCCGCAAGCCGACGCTCACCGAGCTTGGCATCGTATCGGCCATGTGGAACGAGCACTGCTCTTACAAGTCGTCCAAGAAGTGGCTGAAAACGTTGCCGACCACCGGCGAGAAGGTGATCCAGGGCCCCGGCGAAAACGCCGGCGTCATCGACATCGGCGACAACCAGGCCATCGTATTCAAGATGGAAAGTCACAACCACCCGAGCTTCATCGAGCCTTACCAGGGCGCGGCAACCGGCGTGGGCGGCATCCTGCGCGACGTGTTCACCATGGGCGCGCGCCCCATTGCCGCGCTCAATGCCCTGCGCTTCGGCGAGCCCGACCACCCCAAGACCCGCCACCTCGTCTCCGGCGTAGTGGCCGGCATCGGCGGCTACGGCAACTCGTTCGGCGTGCCCACTGTCGGCGGCGAGGTCAACTTCCACAAGCGCTACAATGGCAACATCCTGGTCAACGCCATGGCCGTGGGCCTGGCGAACGCCGACAAGATTTTCTACTCGAAGGCCGAGGGCGTCGGCCTGCCGGTGGTGTATCTGGGCGCCAAGACCGGCCGTGACGGCATTCACGGCGCCACCATGGCCTCCGCCGAGTTCGACGACTCCATCGAGGAGAAGCGCCCGACCGTGCAAGTGGGCGACCCGTTCACCGAGAAATGCCTTCTGGAGGCCTGCATGGAGCTGATGGCGTCCGGTGCGGTCATCGCCATCCAGGACATGGGTGCCGCCGGCCTCACCTGCTCCGCCGTCGAGATGGGCGCCAAGGGCGACCTTGGCATCGAGCTCGACCTCAACGCCGTGCCGTGCCGCGAGGATGGCATGACCCCTTACGAGATGATGCTGTCGGAAAGCCAGGAGCGCATGCTCATGGTACTGCGCCCCGAACAGGAGAAGGAGGCTGAGGCCATCTTCCACAAGTGGGGGTTGGACTTCGCCATCGTCGGCAAAACCACCGACGACCTTCGCTTCCGCTGCATGTGGAACGGCGAGGAAGTCGCCAACCTGCCGATCAAGGAACTGGGCGACGAGGCCCCGGAATATGACCGCCCGTGGGTGGAGCCTGGTAAACCCGCCGTCATCAAGGCCGGCGACGTGCCTGCCCCCAACGACCTAGTGGCCGCAGTGATGAAAATGATGGGCTCGCCCGACATGTCGTCGCGCCGCTGGGTGTGGGAGCAATACGACAACCTGATCCAGTCCAACACCGCGCAGCTCCCAGGTGGCGACGCCGCCGTCGTGCGCGTGGCGGAAGATGGCAAGGCCATAGCCGTGTGCACCGACGTCACGCCGCGCTATGTCGAGGCCGACCCGTTCGAGGGCGGGAAGCAGGCCGTGGCCGAGGTCTGGCGCAACCTGACTGCAGTCGGCGCAGACCCCATCGCCATCACAGACAACCTCAACTTCGGCAACCCGGAAAAGCCTGAAATCATGGGCACCTTCGTCAAGGCCGTCCAGGGCATCGGCGAGGCCTGCCGTTTGCTCGACTTCCCCGTCGTGTCGGGCAACGTCTCGCTCTACAACGAAACCCACGGACAAGGCATACTGCCCACCCCGGCCATTGGCGGCGTCGGCCTGATGCCGGACGTCACGAAGATGGCCACCGTTGCGTTCAAGCAGGAAGGCGACTCCATCATCCTGATTGGCGGCCACGGCACCCATCTCGGCCAGTCCATGTATCTGCGCGAAGTGCTGGGCCGCGAGGAAGGCGCCCCACCCCCGGTGGACCTGGCCAAGGAGAAGAAGCACGGCGACTTCGTCCGCGCCAAGATCCGCAAAGGTCGTCTAACCGCCGTACACGACATCTCGGATGGCGGCCTCGTCGGCGCGTTGGCGGACATGGCGCTGGCCTCGAAGATTGGCTGCAAGATCGAGCTGCAGCGCGAGGTCGAGGCGCACGTTGCACTGTTCGCCGAGGACCAGGCCCGCTACGTCGTCACCTGCCGGCCAATGGACGCCCACGCGCTCTTGTCAGCCGCTGAAGACGCCGGCGTTCCTGCCAAGCGCATCGGCACCGTCACCGGCTCGGGCTTGATTGTCATGGGCGAGGCCTCCATATCGCTCAACAACCTGCGCGAGGCGCACGAAGGCTGGTTCCCAGGCTTCATGTCGTCCGCAACCGAAATGGCTTGAGAGAGGGAGCACTGAGCCCATGCCGATGTCCGGAACCGAAATCGAGGCGATGATCCGGGAAGCGCTGCCCGATGCGCAGATCGAACTCACCGATCTTGCCGGCGACAACGACCACTGGTCGGCAACCATCGTGTCGGAAGCCTTCCGCGGCAAACCCAAGGTTCGCCAGCACCAGATGGTCTACGCCGCGCTGAAGGGAAAGATGGGCGGCGAGCTTCACGCCCTCGCGCTGAACACCAGGGCCCCCGACTGACGCAAATGTAATTCGGCTACCGCTGGCAACCGCGGTGCGAACGGTGCTATATCAGCGCAGGAATTGTTAACACCGGACCTTGAACCCGGAATGGAGACGAGAATGGACAACCCCATCCATAACTGGATCGACAACGCAGTGAAGAACAACGACGTGGTGCTGTTCATGAAGGGCACTCCGGACCAGCCGCAGTGCGGCTTCTCCGGCCGCGTCGTGCAGATGCTCGACTATCTCGGTGTGCCCTATGCAGGCGTCAACGTGCTGCAGTCGGACGACCTGCGCAACGGCATCAAGGAATACTCTGACTGGCCAACGATCCCGCAGCTCTACGTGAAGGGCGAGTTCGTCGGCGGTTGTGACATCATCACCGAGATGTTCCAGAACGGCGAGTTGAAACAGACCTTTGCCGACAATGGTATTGAAGTCGAGCCAGCCAACGAAACGGCCTGATTTCGCCACGAAAGCTTTGAGAGAGCCGGCTGTCTGTCCGAATTCGCGCGCAGGGCCGGCTTTTTCTTTGACCTCCGTCAAGGAATGGCTACACATCGCGCACTAACCTTTTTTGAGGGGCAAGCGAAAGGAGTGAACGTCCATGTTCCGCTACTTAAAGTCCGCCTTTGCCGCGGCGGCCATTGCCGCAGGCACACTTCTCGCTGTGCCCGGGCCGGCAAGCGCCACGCCGGCGGCATCGGGTCTCGCAACCTCGGGCATCGCCGGGATTGCGGCTGACGCCAGCCAGGTCACCAAGGTAGGCCATAGGCATCGCAGCCACCGCCGTCATTGGGGCGGCGGACCGTCGTTCTACTTCGGCCTCGCATCGCCCTACTACTACGGGGGTTACCCATACTATTACGGCTCGCCATACTACTATCGCCCGCGCGTGCGCCGCTACCGGCACTATGGTGGCGGCGGCCGCTGCGCCCGCGCCCACCGCGCCTGCGTGGCCCGCTGGGGCTATGGCGGCGGCAACTATGACGGCTGCATGCGCTACGAAAACTGCCGCCCGCGGTAGACCTACCTGATTCAACAAGCCAAAAAGGCTTCCAGGTCACTGATCTGGAGGCCTTTTTTTGGCGGTCGAACTGCTCGCAGCAATCCCGATTGGCGCAGCCGTTAAATGCTGTTAGGGTGTTCGTTAAAACAAACACTCAGCTTACTGGAGGCGCTTCCCATGTCCCGCACCACCTCTGGCCGCGGCCAGGTCTATGACAGCATTCTCGACACCATCGGCAACACGCCGTCGATCCGGATCAACAACCTCGCACCGGAAGGCGTGAACCTCTACGTGAAGTTCGAGGCGTTCAACCCGGCAGGCTCGGTGAAGGATCGCCTTGCCATCTCGATCATCGAGGAAGCCGAGAAGTCCGGCGCGCTCAAGCCCGGCCAGACCGTCGTCGAGGCCACCTCAGGCAACACCGGCATCGGCCTTGCCATGGTGTGCGCCGCCAAGGGTTATCCGCTGGTAATCACCATGGCGGAAAGCTTCTCCGTCGAGCGTCGCAAGCTGATGCGCTTCCTCGGCGCCAAGGTGGTGCTGACGCCGAAGGAGCTGAAGGGCACCGGCATGTACAACAAGGCAGTCGAACTGGCCGAGAAGAACGGCTGGTTCCTGGCGAGCCAGTTCGAGACCGCCGCCAACGCGAAGATTCACGAAAACACCACGGCTCGCGAAATCATGGCCGACTTCAAGGGCAAGAAGCTGGACTACTGGGTGTCCGGCTACGGCACCGGCGGAACCGTGTCGGGCGTTGCCCGCGTCCTGCGCAAGGAAAGCCCGGACACCAAGATCATCCTGTCGGAACCGGCCAACGCCGCTCTCCTCGGCTCAGGCACGCCGCAGAAGCGCAACGACAAGGGCCAGCCTACGGAGAGCCACCCTGCCTTCCAACCCCACCCGATCCAGGGCTGGACGCCCGACTTCATCCCGCTGGTGCTGCAGGAAGCCATCGACAAGAAGTACTATGACGAACTGATCCCAGTCGCAGGGCCGGACGGCATCGCCTGGTCGCGCAAGCTCGCCCAGAAGGAAGGTATCTTCACCGGCGTTTCCGGCGGCTCCACCTTCGCCATTGCCATGGGCATCGCAGAGAAGGTGCCGAAGGGCACCACCATCTTGTGCATGCTGCCCGACACCGGCGAGCGTTACCTGTCCTCGCCACTTTTCGAGGGCATCGAGGACGTCATGTCCGACGAGGAGTATGCCCTGTCCGCCTCAACCCCCGGCGCCCAGATGAAGAAGGGGTGAGGCTGCGCGCCTCATCCACGTTTTCGCAGTTCGGGGTGCAGCGAGCGGCCGAGAATGTGCTGGCTGCCCCCGATCACGTCGAGGCTTGAGCCCACGATGAGCGGATCGGGATGGCCGACCACCCGTTTGTCCTTGCCCGGATAGGGCAGCGCCGACAGGAAGTGCTTCATGCAGTTGAGTCTGGCGCGCTTCTTGTCATTGGACTTGACGATGGTCCACGGCGCATCCGCCGTATCCGTGTAGAAGAACATTGCCTCCTTGGCCTCGGTGTAGTCGTCCCACTTGTCGAGTGATTGCCGGTCGATTGGCGACAGCTTCCACTTCTTCAGCGGTTCATGCTCTCGGCTCTGAAAGCGGCGAAGCTGCTCGTCCTGCGTCACCGAGAACCAATACTTGAACAGCAGGATGCCCGAGCGGGCCATCATCTTCTCGACTTCCGGCGCCTGTCGCATGAACTCGAGATAATCGTTCGGCGTGCAGAAGCCCATCACCCGCTCGACGCCCGCCCGGTTGTACCAGGACCGGTCGAACAGCACGATCTCCCCGCCCGCAGGCAGGTGCTGGATGTAACGCTGGAAGTACCACTGGGTCTTCTCGCGCTCGGTCGGCTTGTCGAGCGCCACCACGCGTGCCCCGCGTGGGTTCAGGTGCTCGGTAAACCGCTTGATGGTGCCACCCTTGCCGGCCGCGTCCCGGCCCTCGAACAGCATCACGATTTTCTGGCCGGTCTCCCTCACCCACTCTTGCACCTTGAGCAGTTCGACCTGCAGTTCCGCCTTGTGCTCCTCATAGTCGGCCCGGCGGATTTTCGACTTGTAGGGATACTCGCCGTTCTCGAACAAACGACGAATTTCGTCCGGGTCATGCCGCCGGTCTGCGACCGAGGTCTTGGCCGGCTTTGTTCTTTTGCCCGTGACTGCCGGTTGCCCGCCAACCGCGGCAACATCCGCCGAAATCGCCTTTTCAGGCGCATCGCTATCGCTGCCCGCCTTTGCGACGCTCTTCCCGGTCGCCTTGCCGTTGGTCTTCATTTGCTGGTCTGCTTCAGCCATTCAGTGGATCCTCCCGCCTGCTGTCTTGTTGTTGCTCCTTACCGCAACTTGACGTAACGCGCCTTGATGGAGGTCAACAATCAGGCAACCCATTGCCCCACGCCGTTCGGACAGCTATGCCCGGCACATGGCACAACTGATGACCATCACCACTGCATGCACCGCCGAGCTTGAGGAGAAGGGCTCACGTTTCATCGGCCATCTCGTGCCACACGCAGACTTCGCGGCCACCCTCGCCGGCCTGCGCGAGCAACACCCCAAAGCCTCGCATCACATGACTGCATTCCGCCACATGCCGCCGGAAGGCCGCATCGAGGAAGGCGCCAAGGACGACGGCGAGTCTGCCGTTACGTCAGGCATGCCGATGTTGAAGGTTTTGATCGGCGCCAACATGATCGACGTGGGACTGATCTTCGTGCGCTACTTTGGCGGCACCAAGCTGGGCGCAGGCGGCCTGGCACGCGCCTACTCAAGCACCGCCGCCCGCTGCATCAATGCTGCTGTGATCGAGCCCTGGCACCGCCGCATCGTGCGCCGCATCCTGACCTGTCCGTTCGAGAAGATGTCGGAGGCCGAACGCCACGTCGCCGCGCTGGACCTGTCGGTTATATCGCGCGATTTTACCGACACGGGCTGCACGCTCACCGTGGAAGGCCCCGAGGAAAGCGTCTCCCGTCTGCCGGACAGCGCTGCGCCAGTCGCATGACGCCATGCGCTGCCAGCCGCTGTTGCGGCACTGCAACCGTCGCTATACATCCAGGTCGAAACGCTTCACTAGCGAGGGAATCGCGCGCATGGCCAGTCCGACGACACACCAGCAGCCGCAACTGTCGTTAAACCCTACGGCAGTTATCGTCTGCGGCTGCCTGATCGCGCTGATCGCGTTCGGTGTGCGCTCGACCATGGGCCTGTTCAACGCCCCCATCACCGAGGCCAACGGCTGGGGCCGCGAAACCTTCGGCCTCGCCATGGCGCTGCAGAACCTCGTCTGGGGCATCGCGCAACCATTCGCCGGCGCCTTTGCCGACAAGTTCGGCTCCTACCGGGTCATCATTGCGGGCGCCGTGGTCTATGCAACCGGTACGGCCCTCTTGGTCACCGCCGACAGCGGAGCACTGATGTATCTGGCCGGCGGCCTGCTGATGGGTCTCGGCATCGCTATGACCTCCTTCTCCATCATCATGGCCGCGTTTGGCCGTCTGGTCCCGCCGGAAAAGCGCTCATGGGCCTTCGGCATCGCCACCGCCGCCTCGTCCATGGGCCAGTTCGTGTTCGCCCCGCTCGGCCAGGCATTCATCGCCTCGTTCGGCTGGCAGACCGCTCTCTATTTGCTGGCAGGCTCGATCCTGTTGATGTGGCTGCTGGTCATGCCACTGCGCGCGGCAAAGGGCGGCGTCGCCCGTGACGAGACCGAACTCGACATGTCCATCGGCCAGGCGCTGACGCGCGCCGTGCAGCACCCAAGCTTCGTGCTGCTGACGCTGGGCTTTTTCGTCTGCGGCTTTCAGGTCGCCTTCATCACCGTGCATTTCCCGCCGTTGCTCATCGAACAGGGCATCGCCCCCCAGCTCGCCGCATGGTCCATCGCCATCGTCGGCATCTTCAACGTGGTCGGCTCTTACACCTCCGGCATCGTTGGCTCGAAGTATTCCCGCCGGTGGAGCCTCACCCTGCTCTATTTGACACGCTCCGTGGTGATGACCGCATTCTTCGTGCTTCCCATCACGCCGCTGACCGTGGTGCTTTTCGCCGCCAGCATGGGGCTGTTGTGGCTGTCGACCGTGCCGCTCACCATGGGGCTGGTGACCGTCATGTGCGGCACTCGCTACATGGCCATGCTCTACGGCATCGTGTTTTTCTCGCACCAGGTCGGCTCGTTCCTCGGCGTCTGGCTGGGCGGACGTTTGTACGACCAGTACGGCACCTACGAAGTGGTGTGGTGGCTGGGCGTCGCTCTCGGCCTTTTCGCAGCCATCATGCACTGGCCGATCAGGGAAGCGCGCGCGCCGGCCTTCACCGTGCCCGAACCGGCCAAGGCCTGACACGCGTGCAATGGCCCGGCCACAAGCTTGCCATCGGCCTGTTCGCCGGCATCCTGCTGGCAACCGGGCTTGCGATGGGCGCCGTCATGCTGGCAGGCCGCGCTGGTGACGGCGAGGCAGGCACGCTGCTTGCCGTGTTCCCGCCCTCGACCCGATCCAATTCGGTGTTCGGCAAGATCATCCTGGCCGGCGGCAAGCCTATCCGGCCAACCTGGGTGCGCGGCACCTGGGTGGTGCATGGCGATGAGGTAGGCTTCGCCGGCCGGCTGAAGGCGCAAGGGGCCATCGGCGCCTACCGAAACTCGCCCGTGCTGCCGCAACTGGCCGGCTGCTTCGCCTATGTTGATGCCAAGGCTGTCGAGATGTTCGCGATGCGGCCGTAAAACGCTTCAGCTCTTGGGCTGGGTCAGGTCTACCATCGTCCTCTTGAACTGCGCGATCTTGTAGCTTTCCAGCCTGAACTGGTAGCCGCCGGTGCGCTTGATGATGTCGTCCGACGTTTCCTTGTCCTTACCACCGTCCGGCACCTTCACGCTCAGCCAGTCGTCGGCAGTGATGTTGAACTCGATCAGCATACCGTCTTCCATCATCAGCCGCGTGCGCCAGGCCACATCGCCGCCCTGGTCCTTGCGCACGTCGATGAACTGGGAGTTGGCGATGTCGGTCGCCGCATAGCGGATGGTAAGATCGTTCTGGGCCTTGCGGTCTTCCGGTATGTTGTCGACCTCGAATTTCGCCTGCCCGCCTTCGGTCACGCCCACGCGGCGCACCACCACTTCCTCGCCTCCGGCCGGCTGAAACGCGGCCAGGACCACCTTGTCGATGTTCATCTCGACCACGCCGGTATCGACCCAGGTCGACAGGTCGGCGTTGCCTTCCACCACGCCGCGCACCAGCCAGCTTTGCTTGTCGCCAGGCAACCGCACGTACTGCCCGTCGGCAATCGCACCGCCAACCCGGCCGCGCGCCTTCTTGCCGAGGATCACCTCGGCCAGCTTGTTGCCCGCCTTGTCCTCGAATGTCACCAACCGGCCCTTGACATCCTTGGCTGCCGGATCATCCACCTCGATGATCGGATACTTGTCCTCGCGCGCCGTCTTGGCTTCGAACAGCTCGAGGCTGGCAGCCGCAACGATGGCCGACTGGAACTTTCCGCCCTTGACCGGAAAATCCGATCCCTCAAGCTTGTAGGACACATCGTCATTGCGGATGATCCGGAGCGCCCAGTCGCCCTGCCTGACAGAAATCGCGGCCACGTTGTTTGCCTTTGCCAGCAGGTCCGGAAGCAGCCGCTCGCCGCGCCGCGCCTCGACATAGCCCGAATGCGTCTGCTGCCACTGCCAGGAAGCCCCGCCGAGCGCCACCGCCGCCGCAATCCCGAGCGCGATAACAGTCCGCCTTGCGATCATTGCCCGGCCCCCTTCACCTTGGCCGCGCTGGCCCGGCGCCGCCGGTTCCACAGCAGCGCGAGCCCGCCAAGCCCGATCAGCAGAGGCATCAGCGCAATGTTCAGCGCCTTCACCCGTGCGCCCAGCGCATCGATGTCGGCGCGCAGGTTGCGCTGCACGTCGCGCAGTTTCTTGCGCGTCGAGAACAGCTCGGTACGGAAGTCCTCGATGGCCTTCTGGTCGGCTTCGGTCAGCGTCACCTCGCCGTCCTTGGCCCGCGACAGGAGGCTGGTCAGCTTCTTCTGGGTGTCCTCCAGGTTCTGGTTTAGCAACTGCTCCTGCTGCCGGAAGCGGGCATTGGCATCAGCGCGCAGCTGGTTGACCAGTGTGAATGGTCGCTGCTCCACGCCGCGTCCGCGCAGGCCCGACAGCGCCTCGCCGCCAGCCATGTCCTGCACCGCGTTGACCAGCAGGTTGGCATTGCCCGCCCGCGGGATCACCTGTGCCTGACCGCCCGGGCCCTGGTTCACCTCCGCCCAGAAACTGTCGAACAGCATGTCGGCATCGCCCACCGCCAGCACGTTGATGGCGCCTTCCGCCTTGTGCTCACCTGCATAGGCAGAGTCCGCCGGCTTTCCGCCCGAAAAGCCTGACTTCGAATCGCCGGACACCCGCGCCGCCAGCATCCGCTGGCCGCCTTCCGGCAGGTAGCTCTGCAGCAGCTTGATCGGATTCGGGTTGCGCAGCTCCTTGGCCTCGATCATCGCCGTGCGCTGCGACGACGCGATCAGCGGTTGCACGGCAAGCCCGGAGCCCTCAACCGGCTTCAGCGCGCCGGAAGACGCCATCATCAGCGACGATATCTGGTTGAAGATGGCATCCGTGCGTTCGAAACTTTGCGGGCCCAGCGCCAGCCATGTCACGTAGTTCACCACCACCGGCTGGCCCTGGTTGATGAACTGCACCTGGCGCGAATTGTCGATGTCGCCGACAACCTTGTCCGGGTCCACTTCGAGGCCCCACGATTTCAGCAACCCGGCATACGCGGCATTGTCCTTGAAACCCTCGCGGCCCGTCGGCAGGACTTCCGAATAGGGATCGGCCAAGACGATCACCGGCTTGCCCGACAGCGCATACTGGTCGATGGCATAGGCCGTCTTGTCCGTCAGCTTGCCCGGCGCCACCACCAGCAGCAGGTCCGCGTCTTCCGGCACCGCGTCGAACGTAGGCGCCAGCATGTCCACGTCGAAGAACTCGCGAAGCTGGTCGAACACCGCCCACGCCGGAATGCGCTGGCCGGTCTGCGGATCCACGTTGCCGGCAATCGGCAGCCGGGTCAGGATCGCCACCTTCTTCTTACCCGCATTGTTGAGCTTGAACACCAGCCGCGTCAGGTCGAACTCCAGAAAGTCTGCCCGCTCCAGCGCCAGGAATGGCAGCGTCTCCACGTCGTCGGTCGAGTTGGTGCCGGCCACGCCGAAATAGGCTGACCCGTCACCGCCCGGCAGGGGTGCTGCCTGCAGGCCCAGCGCCGCCGCCTCGTCCTCCTCGTCGGAGAACCGCTCGACCTTGACCAGCGAGACGCGAAGCTTGCCGCCCGACAGGTCTTCGTAGTGGCGCAGCATCGATTGAACCCGATCGAAGTGGCGCGCATAGGTCGGCACGTCCTGGGCCAGTTGCGGCGTATGGAACAGCCGCACGGTAATCGGCTCGTCAATCGAAGCCAGCACCAAGCGCGTTGCATCCGACAGGTTATAGATCTGGCCTTCTGTCAGATCGGCCCGGTAGCGCGACAGGCCCTGCCCCGCCCACAGGTTGACCCCCAGCAACGCCACGAAGCCAAGCACCAGCGCCAGAATGGCGAGACCTGAACCGGTTGACCGCCTTGCCATCGCTCAAGCTCCCTTCTTGAGCTCGACCGTGACGCCGGTCGCGAACAGCCAGAACGCCGTCATGCTGAGCGTCCACACCACCGCAGGCAGATCGATCAGCCCCCGCTGCAGCCCGTCATAGTGGGTGATTGCCGACAGCGCCGCCATCGCCTCCACCACCGGTTCCGGCGCAATCTCGCGCAAGCCATCGAGCACGATGGGCGTGCCCGCTGTCACGAAGATGAAGCAGGCCGCCACGCCAAGCACGAAGGCAATGACCTGGTTGGACGTCAATGCCGACATGCATCCGCCAATCGCCAGGTAGACGCCCGCCAGTGCCAGCGCGCCGAGATAGCTCACCGCGATGACCCCGTTGTCCGGCTCGCCGAGATAATTGACCGTAATCCACAGCGGCACCGTGCAGGCAAGCGCGACGGCCACGAAGACGAGCCCTGCCAGCCACTTGCCCCCCACTGCCGCCCACGTGGCCGACGGCAGCGTCAGCAGCAGTTCGATGGTGCCGGTGCGCCGCTCTTCCGACCACAACCGCATCGCGATGGCCGGCACCAGCACCAGGAACAGCCACGGCACATATATGAAGAACGGCTGCAGGTCGGCAATGCCGCGCTCATAGAGATTGCCCACATAAAAGGTGAACAGGCCGGACAGCATCACGAAGATGATCAGGAACACGTAGGCAATCGGCGTTGCGAAATAGCCGGACAGTTCCCGCCGGAAGACCGCCAGAATATCAGACATTGGCGGCCTCCTGCGCGTTGCCCGCAGCCTCGCCGGCCGTGACCGCCCTGAACGCCTCGTCCAGCGACTTCGCCTTGCCCGGCGCCAGCTTGCGCAATTGGTCCGCCGTGCCGTCCGCCACAATCCGTCCCCGGTCAATGATCACGGCGCGGGTACACACCGCGTCCACCTCTTCCAGGATGTGGGTCGAGATCACGATGGCCCGGCCCTTCGCCATGTCGCTGATCAACTCGCGCACCTGGTGCTTCTGGTTCGGGTCGAGGCCGTCTGTCGGCTCGTCCAGGATCAGCACCGGCGGTTCGTGCAAGATGGCCTGCGCCAGCCCGACGCGCCGCTTGAAGCCCTTCGACATCGTCTCGATGGGCTGCTCCAGCACGCCGCCAAGCTCGGTGCGACCCACCGCCTTGTCGATGGCCGCGCGCCCTTCCGAGCCCGACAGTCCGCGCATGGCGGCACAGAATTTCAGGAACGAGTGAACCGGCATCTCGCCATAGGCCGGTGCGCCTTCGGGCAGGTAACCCAGCTGCCGGCGGGCCTCGCGCGGGTCCGTATGCACGTCGATGCCGCAAATGAAGGCCGAACCCTCATCCGGCTCGAGAAAGCCGGTCGCCATCTTCATGGTCGTGGACTTGCCGGCGCCATTGGGGCCCAGAAAGCCCAGCACTTCACCCGCTGGCACCGATAGCGAGATACCGTTTACAGCGGTGAATGACTGAAAGCGCTTTACCAGGCCCTTGAGTTCGAGCAGTGCGGCCATTCGGTCTCTCACATTTCGAATCAGCGGTGTGATCCCAGGTTGGATGCGCCATGACATAAACAGCTTGGCAACAGCTTTCAAGATGTCTGGCAGCAGTCTTCAACGAAGAGTGCTAAACACATGATTTTACCCATATAAATGATTTTTTCAAGATTGCGCACGCACACTGTTCTGGCACCATCGGGATGTTTGGACCAACTGTCCGGGAGCACCTGAATGACGACGACGAGCGCACTGGAACTGCAACTGAAGGGCTGGAGCCTGACCACGGCGGAAATCCTCTATCACATGCCGGATCACCGCCACCTGCTGCAAAGCTACATCTGGCAGGAATACGACCTGGCTCCCAAATTTCCCCGGCTCATCAAGTTTCTCGATTTCTGGAGCCACAATCTGGACGGCCCTCTGGCCGAAGTGCGCGTTGCCCACAACGGCATCGTTGGCGCCGCCGAATTGCGGTTGGTCGACAAGGAGTGGCGGCTGCACTAGCCCACCAGTCTCCAATCAGGCCTCATCCTCCGGCACGATCCACGGCTCGGCCTTGCCGGCGGCTTCCCATTCCTGCCATGCCGGCAGCCCCTGCATGGCAGCCGTGTAGGCCTTGACCACCGGATGGCTGGACAGTTCGTAGATCTCCAGCCGGTTGACCACCGGCGCATACATGGCGTCGGCATTGCTGAACTCGCCGAACAGGAACGGCCCGCCCGAGGCTGACAGGCACTGGTCCCACATCTGCTCGATCCGCCTGACGTTTGCCCGAACCCCATCCGACACATGAATTCCACGCAAATTTCGCGCAAAATTCATTGGACATTCGTTGCGCAAAGGCCGGAATCCGGCAGACATTTCTGCTGAAATTGCTCGCGCTTTCGCCCGTTGCTTCATGTCGGCCGGCCAGAAACCCTTCTCCGGATGAAGGTCGGCGAGGTACTCCACGATTGCCAGCGACTCGGAAATGCGCAGGTCGCCATGATGCAGCGCCGGCACTGTGCCCGTGTCCGAGAAGGTGTAAAAATCGACCCGCTCCGGATGGTCGTCGAAGCGCATCAGCTTCTGTTCGAACGCCACGCCCTTGACCTTGAGCGCAATCCACGGCCTGAACGACCATGACGAGTACTTCTGGTTGCCGATGAACAGGGTCAGGCCGGACATGTGCATTCTCCGTGGTTGCAATGAAAAGGCCCGGCAACGTGTGCTGCCGGGCCGGTGTCTGTCTGCGATGGCAAACTGATCAGCTCGAATAGAATTCGATGACCAGGTTCGGTTCCATCATCACCGGGTACGGCACGTCGGCCAGCACCGGCACGCGCAC
>JAHEBA010000146.1 GCA_024642465.1 Alphaproteobacteria bacterium | reverse complement strand
GGCGCAGCTCACATCTCCACCTCTGGCGGTGCAGAGCTTGGCTGCATAGTCGCGCACAAGGTGCTCGAGATGCTGCACCGACCGGAAGTCATATCCAACGTGCATTCGGTGACCAACTTCTTTGCTGACGGTATGCGCGAGATGATGAGTCGACACTCGGACGTCTTTGTCGGCGTCCGCCAGAAGGGCGTCGTGCTCGGCCTTGAGTTCGACCATCCGGAAGGCGCGGTTTCTGTTTCGCGAGCGCTTTATGAGCATGGTGTGTGGGCCATCTTCTCGTCTCTCGACAAGCGCGTCCTGCAGTTCAAGCCCGGCGTCTTGCTGACCGCCGATATGTGCCAGGAAATTCTTGATCGTTTCGATGCCGCCATGCCGCGGGCCCGGGAGTTGATCCACCAGCTGCCCAAGGCCGCATGACCAGAATGTGGATGTGAAACCATGCCTGACGCCCACCATGCTCCGCTTATGAAGGTTCCCGACGCCGCCCTCGAAACGGCGCGCATGAAGCTCGACCGCGCTCGCTGGGCCGCGAGCAAGCTGGCCCGCATGAACCGCGAAACAATCATGAAGATTGTCGATGCCGCGGCAGCAGCAGGTCATGCCCGTGCGCGCCACTACGCCGAACTGGCAGTACGAGAGACTGGCTACGGTGTGGTCGACCACAAGGTGATGAAGAACGAAGCCTGCTCGAAAGGTATTGTGGACCTCTATCGTGATCGGGATTACGTGACCCCGCGCATAGATGCCCCTCGCAAGATCGTCGAATTGCCCCGCCCGGCCGGCGTAGTCCTCGCGTTGGTCCCGGTGACCAACCCGGTTGCCACGGTCTTCTTCAAGACGTTGCTTTCCCTCATGACCCGCAACGCCATCATTCTGAGCCCGCACCCTGGTGCCAAGGGCGTGTGCGCCGATGCGGCCCGCCTTCTGGCGGACGCGGCCAGCAAGGCCGGCGCACCAGATGGCGTCATACAGGTAATTGAGGAGCCCGACATTCCGCTGATCGAAGCGATGATGCAGGATGAAAGAATTGACCTCATCGTGGCCACTGGCGGCCCAGCCGTGGTCAAGGCCGCATATCGCTCCGGCAATCCGGCACTCGGTGTCGGCCCCGGCAATGCTCCGGTGCTGGTCGATGCAACAGCGGACCTGTCCCAGACTGCCAAGCGGATCGTGACGTCCAAGTCCTTTGACAACTCGATCCTGTGTACCAATGAGTCTACCGTTCTTGCCTTCGCGACCATTGCCGATCGGCTGCTGGATGAGATGAAGAAAGCGGGAGCTCACATCTGCACTCCTGAACAGGTGGAGATGGTGCGCAAGCTTCTGTTTGCCGATACCGGATTCAACACCTCGATGATCGGCAAGGATGCATCGGTGATTGCCCGCGCTGCCGGCTTTTCAGCTGAAGGCGCAAAGATCCTTGTGACGCCTGTCAGCCTGGTGCAGCCGGAAGAGAAGCTGGTGCGTGAGAAGCTCTGCCCGGTTCTTGCGTTTGCCCGCGTCGAAGGCATCGATCAGGCCATTTCCTGCGCTCGCTCGATGATGCGCAAAACCGGCCGCGGTCACTCAGCGGCCATTCACTCGAAAAACGAGGAGCATATCCTCGCATTTGCCTCGGCCGCTCCTGCCTTACGGATCGTCGTCAATGCCGGCTGTTCGCTGGGCGCGTCGGGCTTCGAGACCAATCTCGGACCATCGATGACTATCGGCACCGGATTCACCGGGGGCTCCTCGATCGGTGACAATCTGACACCCGATCACTTCGTGCACTATGCCCGCATTGCTTACAACAAGGAGGCTGTCGAGGTTTTCGGCAAGTTCGAAGGGCTCGATCCATTGGCTCTGCCGCGCGCCAGCACGGCACAACCGAACCTTTCCGCAATAAACGGTGGCGGCAGTGCCGATGCTGATGCCATGCGCCGTGAACTGCGCCGCATCATTCTCGAGGAGCTGAGTGCCGTTCTTGCGGCCTGATGACGATCCATGGCAACCCTTCGCTCATTCATCTTCATCGACCAGCTTCAGGCACAGACCATGTGTTATCTCGGCACGTGGATCCGCGGCTCGCTGCCTCGTACTGGGATGGCAGCGCAGATCATCGAGGTGGCTCCGGGGCTCGACATCGAGCCGCTGACCGATACCGCGCTGAAGGAAGCCGATGTCAAGGGTGGTATCCTGGTGGTCGAACGCCAGTTCGGTTACCTGGAATTTCACTCCCGCTCCACATCAGCCGTGAAAGCCGCCGCTGACGCGGTGCTGCGAGACCTCGAGGTGACCGCCGCGGAAGCCATGAGGCCGAAGATCCTGGCATCAAAGATCGTCAACCGGATTGACCCCCTGCATGCGTTCATGATCAATCGTAACAAGCTGGGCTCGATGATCCTTGCAGGGGAAACCTTGTTCGTGCTGGAGACCGAGCCTGCAGCTTATGCCATCCTCGCCTGCAACGAGGCCGAGAAGGCTGCCAACATCAAGATCGTCGACTACCGCATGATCGGCGCAACCGGCCGGCTTTATCTTTCCGGGTCAGAGTCGGAAGTGCGCGCCGCCGCATCTGCGGCCTGCCAGGCACTGGAGCTTGTAGCATGAGTGAAGCTGAACTGAGAGCCATGGTCCGCGACCTGCTGCGTGAAACGCTTGGCAAGGCTGCCGGTAAACATTCGCCCGGGACGCTGACCCAGGCCACCGAAGCAATACGCATCTCAAGCGATGCCGATCTCATGGCCTTTGTACATCGCCTGATCCAGATGCTGGATGAACCCCGTACCGGACAGGCCATTCGTGCTGGCTCGCTGAAGTTCACCCTTGCCGGTGCGTCGGCAACAGCAATCACCAGCTCGCACGGCCCAACATCCATCACAACGAGTTCGCCCAACGCTGTGCTGGAGGGAACTGTCACTGAGGCACGGGTCAACAAGCTGGCCGGATCGGGCACTCTGGTACTGGCACCGGGCGCCGTTATGACCCCGCTTGCCAAGGATCGCGCGCGGGCGCTGGGCCTAAAGATCGAAAGGAAACGCTGATGCTGTATGCCACGGTATCTGGACGCATCTGGTCCACGAAACGACTGCCGGAGGTCCCGGCAGGTTCCATTCTCGAAGTAGTGGTGGACGGCTCGTCCTCCAGTCTGCTTGCCTTCGACCCGCTCGGTTGCGGGGAAGGCGAACGTGTCATGGTGGCAACGGGTTCCGTTGCCGCTGCTTGGTTCCCGGGCAACGCACCGCCCATTGATGCGCTGATCATCGGCATCGTGGACGAGGCCGCCAAGCCTGCCGGAAAGACGAAATAGCTGAGCTGATAGGAGGATAAAATGTCGAGTAATGCTATCGGAATGATCGAGACCAAGGGCTACGTGGCTGCACTCGCCGCCGCCGATGCCATGGTGAAAGCCGCCAATGTGACCATCATCGGTCGAGAGGAAGTAGGCGACGGACTGGTTGCTGTTGTGATCAACGGCGACGTCGGTGCTGTAAAGGCCGCCACCGAAGCTGGCGCCGAGGTTGCCGGCCAGGTTGGCCAGCTGGTCTCCGTGCACGTGATTCCACGCCCGCACGCCGACGTGTCGAAGCACTTCACCGCAGCACCGGGCAAGTAGACCGTCTGACCCTGAAGGGAGGTGTGTCGTGACTTCAGCGAAACGATCTCCGGCCGCCACCGCGGCCGGTGATAGCCGTGCCGTGCCGCGCGGGGAGCTGCGTGTCTACCTTACGGTCGAGGATCTACAGCCGCAGTTCGCTGCCTACATGGGCACCCCAACCAGGGCGCGCGGTTACCCGCCACTGGCGGGTCAACACGCCCTGATCATGGAGGTGGCACCAGGCCTGATGATCGAGCGGGTCATCGATATCGCACTCAAGGCAGATCCTGACCTCGAACCCGGCATCCTGTTCGTCGAACGCCAGTTCGGCATCTTGGAGCTGCATGGAGACGACAAGGATGCCCTGCTCAAGGTCGGCAAGATCATTCTTGACGGCATTGGTTTGACCGAGGGCGACCAGCTCAAGCCGCGCATCCTCTATACGGATGTGATCGAAGACATCTCGGACCAGCACGCGGTAATCATCAACCGCAACCGCCAGGCCTCGATGATCATGCCCGGCGAAACGCTGCTGATCTGCGAAATGGTGCCGGCACTATATGCCGCCATCGCCGCCAATGAGGCCGAGAAGGCCGCACCGGAGCTGACCCTTGTCGATGTGCAGATGATCGGCGCAGCCGGGCGAATCTACCTCTCCGGCAGGACGGATCAGGTGATCACTGCCCGTGACCGGATCGAGAAAGTCTTGTCCTCCATCGGCGGGCGAGATGCCTGACTACCACTGATCAACCTTCTCCTGTCAATTTGCGCTGCTCTGTTGTCAAGTCCACCCTGGCGCTGGCAAATAGCGTTCTGAGGCTTTCTCTACGCGAGGTAACCGATGACAGAGCATACGACATCCGCCACCGAGTTCGACGCCCTGCCCCATGACGAGCAGCTCAAGTTGCTGGCCGAACTGAGCCGCAGCGCGGTCAAGCTGTACGACCTGCCGGCAGGTTGTTCTGTAGACCTGATCAACCTCTCCGAGAACGCCACCTACAAGGTGGAGGATCCCTCTACCGGGCATCGATGGGCCTTGCGTGTGCATCGCGACGGCTACCATACCGATACTGCCATCAGGTCCGAACTCGCGTGGCAGCGGGATTTGCGCGACAAGAAAGTCATCATCACACCGGCCGCGGTCCCGGGGCTCGACGGAGACATCCTTCAGAAGGCCTCCCATCCTGCCATGCCGCGCCCGCGCAATGTGGTGCTGTTCGACTGGGAAACGGGTTCGGAGCCTGGCGTCAATGAGGATCTTCGCGCACCGTTCGAGGTCCTCGGCGAGGTGACCGCCCGCATGCACCAGCATGTGCGCAGCTGGCAGCGCCCGGCATGGTTTGAGAGGCTCACCTGGGACTTCGATACCAGTCTCGGCGACAGACCACATTGGGGCCGCTGGCGTGATGGCATGGGCATGGACTCCGCCAAGCGGGACCTGTTCGGCAAGACGGTCGAGCTGATCGGTCAGCGTCTCGCAGCCTTCGGCACAGGTGACGACCGCTTCGGCCTGATCCACTGCGACTTGCGGCTGGCAAACCTGCTTGTGGACGGCCGCGATGTGAAGGTGATCGACTTCGACGACTGCGGTTTCTCCTGGTTCATGTACGACGCCGCCACGCCGGTTTCGTTCTACGAGCACCTGCCGGAGGTACCGGATCTCATTCGCCATTGGCTGATTGGCTACCGGCGAGTGATTGATCTTCCTCAGGCTGACGAGGACGAGATCCCGACCTTCGTGATGCTGCGGAGACTCCTGCTAGTTGCCTGGATCGGAAGTCACTCGGAAACCGAGCTCGCCCAATCCATGGGTATCGAATACACCGAACAGACCGTGGACCTATGCAAGGACTATATGCGCAAGTTTGGCTGATGCATGCGCCTGACCGTTTAGTTTGCATGCTGGGATGATTGTGCAGCTCACCGTGATACGGATGCGGTCAATTGAACCTTGCAAGCGTGAATTTGGCTGCGAGTGAACAGGGTTCGGACAACATCGTTACCGGGCTGTATCTCCCATAACGCCCATTATGCGAATCCGGTGATCGCGTCCATCAATGCCGGACATGCAGGCCTGCCAGAAACCGAGAAGCCGTGTTGCCAGCCCACGGGTCTCATGGCGTCCATCGGCGCGCCTGATCTTGAACCCATGCAAACCGCGTCGCTTCACGAGACAACAGAAATCCGCAAAGCGCCGCCCTGACGT
>JAHEBA010000145.1 GCA_024642465.1 Alphaproteobacteria bacterium | reverse complement strand
TGCCGGGCTATCGATCCGAGCTGACGCTTCTGATGATGGCGGGCTATATCGGCACGGCCGGCGCGGTGGTGCTGTCGCCATTGATCCGGCAGGCGGGTATCGATACGTCTGTCCTGCCGCCATGGCTAGTGCTGGTGTCATTCGTATGGATCATCCCGCTGGCAGGACAGGCGGGGATGAACCCAATCCTTGCCGTCACCTTGCTGTCGCCGCTGATCCCAGATACGGGCATCCTCGGGGTAACCCCCACCGCTTTGGTGGTCGCGATCACGTCAGGCTGGGCGCTTAGCGGCGCTACGTCACCTTTCACTGCCACGACGTTGCTGATTGGCTGGTTTGCCGGGACCAGCCCGTCGCATGTGGGCCTGGTTTGGAACGGGGCGTATGCCTTGGTCTGTGGCCTGGCATTGTCTGTCTGGGTCTGCCTGTTCGGCCTGATAGTTTGAACCCCGACTGGTTGCTGTTCGACCGCTTCATTGCGGTGCCCGGGCGGTATGTGCAGGGAAAGCCTTCCGTGCTCAAGCCTGGTCAACACTGATACGGCCATACCATCTCCACGGGGTTTCAAGCGTGTCGAACCTGATGCCATGTCACATAGTTGCTGGTCGACAGTTGTCGGCAATGGTGATCTTCAGGCATGCTGTTATCTTGCGTTCGGGCCCTGTGCCCCTCGATCAACTGCGATCAGGCAAGTGGCCCATCTTCCCTGGGCCCTTGGTGCGGTCGACTTTCGCTGAGCGAGATGAAGATGAGCCACGAGCCTGTCATTCGACCGATGACCCGGAACGAGGTCGACGACCTCGTCGCCTGGGCTGGCCACGAGGGCTGGAACCCGGGTGTGCATGATGCCGCGGTCTTCTGGGCAACCGATGCCGACGCGTTCATTGCTGCCGAGCTCAACGGCGAGCTGATCGGGGGCGGTGCGATTACCTCCTATGGCGGCGAGTTCGGCTTCATGGGGTTCTTTATTGTGCGGCCCGAGTTCCGCGGGAATGGTTTCGGCAATACCCTGTGGCATGCCCGCCGGGACCGATTGATTGGGAGACTGCAATCTGGCGCCAGCATCGGCATGGATGGTGTGTTTGACATGCAGGCCTACTACGCCAGGGGAGGCTTTGTCTTTTCACACCGTGATATTCGCTACCGCGTCGAGGGCTATGTCGGCGAGCCCGCTGCGTCGGGGCGAGACGGACACGTTGTTGGTCTGGGCGAAGTGCCCTGGGAGGTGATCGAGGCCTACGACCGCACCTGCTTTCCTGCACCACGTCGGACATTCTTGCGGGCCTGGATCGGGCAGCCAGACGGGCTGGCGCTCGGTCTCAGGCGGAACTGCAAGTTCTGCGGCTACGGGGTGATCCGGCGCTGTCTGGAAGGATACAAGATCGGCCCCCTGTTTGCCGATGACGTTGCAGCTGCCGCCACGCTTTATGAGGAGCTTGCCGCGTTTGCCGAGGGAGCGCCGGTCTACCTGGATGTCCCGGCGAACAACCCGCCCGCCAAGGAGCTGGTTGACCGCTACGCCATGACAGAGGTGTTCGGCTGTGCCCGGATGTATCTGGGCCCCGCTCCCCAGCTTGCGCACCAGTGTATCTTCGGCGTCACCACCTTCGAGCTGGGGTAATGGCAGACCGCGATCTCAGAGGTTACGGGCAACATCCGCCGCATCCGCGTTGGCCGGGCGCGGCCCGCATTGCGGTGCAGTTCGTTTTGAATGTCGAGGAGGGTGGAGAATCGACAGTCGTCAATGGGGACGAGTTCTCGGAAGCCTATCTGCATGAACTGCCTGGCCGGACAGCTCGCTCTGGTGAGCGTGATTTCAGCGTCGAGGGGATGTACGAGTACGGTTCCCGTGCCGGCGTCTGGCGGGTTCTGGATCTTTTCGCGTCGCGGGGCGTGCCCCTGACCGCGTTTGCGGTTGGCCGGGCGCTGGAACACAATCCGGACATTGGCAAGGCCCTGCGTGATGCAGGTCATGAGGTGGCGGGTCACGGTTACCGCTGGATCGACTATCGAAATGTGCCGGAAGACACCGAGCGAGACCATATTCGACGCACCATAGAGATCATCGAGAGGGTCTGCGGCAAGCGACCGGTTGGCTGGTACACTGGCCGCGTCAGTGCCAGGACCCGACAGCTGCTGCGAGATGACGGCGGTTTTCTCTACGATTCTGACGCCTACAATGATGACCTGCCTTACTGGCTGCCAGGACCACCGGCGCACCTGGTGGTTCCGTATACGCTGGTCAACAACGACATTCGCTACCTGCTGCCCAATGGCTGTTCAACCGCGGATGATTTTTTTCAGCACCTGAAGGATGCCTTTGATTGCCTGTGGCTGGAGGGCGAGACGCATCCGAAGATGATGAGTATCGGACTGCATGCCCGGATCGGTGGACACCCGGCCCGTGCCGGAGCGGTTACCCGCTTCGTGGACTACGTACAGAGCAAGCAGGACGTGTGGCTGTGTCGGCGCGAGGAGATTGCACGGCACTGGATCGCGGCGCATCCATGCCCCTGAAAATCTGCTGGTTAAAATTCCAGCTCGTTCCTGTTATCAACATGGCAATACTGGAAGCTCGAACGACGGTGGTTTCGCGATCTGCTGGAGTCGACTATTCTGGAACAAACGATGTACATCAGGCTGATTTCAGATTTCACCAAGCCGGATCTGGAAAAGGGTTCGGGTTGCTGACAGGTTGCCTGAAGATGAGTCGCCGAACCGCACAACCAATCGATGTCAAGCCACAGGGTCAAGTAGATCATAGTGAGGTCAGGATCAACTTGAGTATGTCGAACCCGGCACGAAGCAGCACTGGACTAGAGACAATTGCTGCGCCAAAACCAAGAGGTCTTATTCGAGTCCCTAAGATATTCGTTCATCTAAGCACAGATGGCGCCGTGATTCTGCCACTCGTTGTGCAAATCTTCAGACGCGCGAGGCGGTGGAACACAGGGCAACCTTGCGTATTGCCCGGTTCGTTCGGGAGACTTGCATGCTGCTGACGAAGAATGTGAGGCTGGTCACCGGTCACGGCGAAGGCATCGCTTCTGCTCGCCAGGTAACGCCTGCGCCAGACGTGCTCGGGACTGCAGATGACCTTGTCCGTTCCTCCATTGCGTGGCCAACATGTGTGGTGCTGCCGTCCTATCGCGAAGGTATGCCGCGGGTCCCGCTGGAAGCGGCGGCGATCGGTCGGCCCCTGATTCCAACAGATGCGACGGGATGCCGGCAAGTGGTTGATCTCGCTCACAGAATGCGATGCTTCTTGGGTCTTGACCGTGTCGAGCGCCAGCGCACGGGCGATCCCGGCCGCGGTTTGGCCAAGACCCGCTTCAACGTGCACAAGCTGGTTCAGAAGTGCGTGGATCTGGTCGATGCACAGCTGCGCGATTTTTTGAAAGACCAGTGGTCATGAGCGGCATTGCTGCAATATTTCGCAAGGACCGCAATGCAGTTGATCACGATGCCCTCGAAAGACTTGCCAAGGGATTGCTGCCGTATGGTCGGAAGTATCAGGCGTTCCAAAATTTTGGAGCCTGCGGACTTGCTTATGCCCATTTGCCAAACACGCTGCAGTCGTTGTCTGAGGACCAGCCGGTCCGCGGTGCAGGCGGTCAATTGCAGCTGGTTTTCGATGGCCGTCTCGACAACCGCGAAGAGTTGGCCGAAGCGCTAAACCTGTCTACGTCAGAGTTTAAGGCGCAGCCCGACAGCTGGTATGCCCTGAGATGCTGGGAACGCTGGGGCGAACGGGCACCGGAAAACTGGGTCGGGGAGTTCGCCGTCCTGGTCTGGAATATGGCCTCACAGACGTTGGTCGGAGTTCGTGATCAGTTAGGCCGTCGGGGGCTTTCCTACCATGAAACTGACGACCGGATTGTGATTGCCTCTTCTCCCCGCGCTTTGTTCGCGCTTCCAGATATTCCAAAGCAGGTTGACGAACAGAAGATCGCTGATGCACTGGTTCAGCTGTTTCATGATGGAAAGCGCAGCTTTTTCAAGAATATCTGGCGACTGCAGCCTGGTCATCGCCTTATCGCAACCTCACACGGCACCAAAGTAGAGCGATACTGGTCTCCGGAAGACGCTCCAGAGGTTCGGCTTTCCTCAGACTACGATTATGTTGAGGCAGCGAGAGAACTGCTTGATACATCCGTAGAGGCCTGCCTTAGACGAAGCGGTGAAGTTGGCGCCTTCCTGAGCGGCGGGCTTGATTCCTCGGCTGTTGCTGTCACAGCGCTCAAGCATCTGGATAATCAAGCCAAACTACCGACCTTCACCTGGGTTCCAGACCCCCAATGGGATGGGCGCTGCCGTCCCGGGGCATATGGCGATGAGACCCCTTACGTCGAAGCCATCGCGGCACAACACCCGAGAATCGAACTGAACTTTGTTCGCTCAGAAGGCCGAGGCCTGTTCCATCAGCTGGATGACTTTCTTGATTACGCCGGGGTTGCTCCGCGCAATGCCATCAACCTGTGCTGGATCCACGACATCAACATGGAAGCCCAACGCCGGGGCATTAACGTGTTGCTGGAGGGTGGCGCGGGCAACATGTCACTGAGCTGGGATGGTCAAGGCGTCTTTCTGGAGCACTGGCGTAATAGGGCCTATGGCAAGCTGTTCAGAGAGTTGTTGGCTGGGAACTTCAACCCAGCCCGTTACGGCTATCGGCTGTTGAAGATGTTCCTGCTCCCGCTGGCGCCCGATGTTGTCAATACAATGTATCTAAAGGCTCGGGGGCACCTAAATGCGCATCCTGTCTGGCACAGGGCCTCTGCAATTAATCCGGACTTTGCGCGAGAAATGCACGTTGACGAGAGGATGCTGGAGTTTGGCTGGAACTTCTTCATGAGTCCGACCCGAGATCCGCGACAATTGCGAAGCGATCTGCTGTCGGGCTCATTCTCGAACGAAGCGGCTGA
The DNA here is from genome assembly GCA_024642465.1 of Alphaproteobacteria bacterium. Taxonomy (GTDB): domain Bacteria; phylum Pseudomonadota; class Alphaproteobacteria; order Rhizobiales; family Aestuariivirgaceae; genus Anderseniella. The sequence goes on along the minus strand of JAHEBA010000145.1, from coordinate 862 downwards.
TATCGATCAGGCTTTCAGGGCGCTCTATGGTGTGGAGATACGCGATCCTTTGGCAGACCGGCGGCTGGTGGAATTTTGCCTTGGGCTACCTGAAGAGCAGTTCTGGCGCGAGGGCCAGTCGCGCTGGCTCGTCAAGCGAGTGATGAAGGATCTACTCCCACAAGTCGTCCTGAACAATCGCAAGGGTGGAGAACAGCTAGTCGACTGGCATCTCCGCATGACCCGCGACTTGCCGCAAATGCGCGAGGAACTTGAAGCCATCGCCGATGATCCCGACACTTCAGACTATATTGACGTTAAGCGGATCAGGTCCTTTCTCGAGAATTGGCCATCCGAAACCCCGTTAAAGCCCTTACCTGATCATACTTACTCCTATATCCCGGTTAGTATCGGGGCAGCTCTCGCGGCCGGTCGTTTTGTCCGGCGCGTCAAGGGGTCCAACAGGTAACCGACGACTGTCTCCATCATTCCAACGTTGCTAGCCCGTGCGCTGCCGATTAATTTTGAGCAGGTGCTGCAGGCGCACGGGGTCCTTGACTGTCTCCCAGATGATGCCTAACCGGGCAGGGTTTCGCACAAATGCGCGCACGTACTGGCCTAGGATTCGCATGGCCATAATGGTGACGTGCTCAGGTTGGGTGATTGCTTGAATAGAAGCTCTTGCCCAGGTCAGAGCTGCTCGGGATTGTGCTTCCTCGATGGGCGTCTTCACCCCAAGCGCCATGTCCGCTGCGGCGAGAAAGCCGGCGAGCTGCGCTGAAGCACCTATCGCAGTGAATGCAGCTCTGACCTGCTCCCAGTCAACCTGGTGTCGATTGGCGAGCTCGCTGAAATCCACCAGATCCTTCAGTGTTACATTCCT
>JAHEBA010000266.1 GCA_024642465.1 Alphaproteobacteria bacterium | reverse complement strand
ATGTCTAGACCAATCGTGCTAATTTTCTCCATGGATGGCTCCTCCTTGGCGGTTCCTCGTATGACACCGCAAACTTGGCACATCGCGATGCCGGCGGAGGAGCCGTCCACAGCATCAACAACGGACGGTTTCGGGTTTCCTGGAGAATGTCTGTTGTGCCCCCGAAAGCGGACTCTATGAGCTGAGCCAAAGGATGTCCGCTTTGTGCCACTAACAGACGTTGAGACGGCTAGGGATCATTGAGGCCAGCCTTGCAGCCCGACGACTGCGAATAACAGTCAAATCGAAGGCACTATGAAGTCCGGAACGATGCCGGCACGCGAAACAGCCTCGCCTATGTCAAAGCCCTTGAGGACGCCCCAGTCTGTTACCAGCACCGTCCCGCAGCCAGCGGCGGCCCCGCCGAGGATATCGGTATGCAGGGTGTCGCCGACCATTGCCACCCTGTCACGACATACATTGCCCAGGAGGCGGCGCAACGCCTCCTCGAACGCATTGCCGAATGGCTTGCCAAAGAAACTCACGTCCAATCCGGGCATCTCGTCCAGCAGCTGATGCGCTATGCTTCCCGGTTCGAGTGATAGGCCGCCTTCGCGCGGCGCGACTAGGTCCGGGTTGCCGACCAGCACCGGGCGCGGTCGTTCACGCAATGCGTGCCGAAGCGCGGTTGCGTGGCCTTCGTTCCACCCGGAGGTGCTAAGCAAGATAAAACCGTCTACATCACTAAGTCCGGCGTCCCGACCGCCCACAATGCTGTAGTTCTTTACGATCTCTTCGATTGCCACATTGCCCGGCGCCGCTATGGCCCACTGCCAGTCAACCAGAGGGGGCTGAGCAAGCGACATTGCCAGCACCTGCCGGCTGCTGACAATCTCATTGCTGGTAAAGTCGAAACCCAATTGACTGTACTTGTTGGGTAGCGAAGCGATGCTGCCAGTGGCTGCATTGGTCAATACCATGACCTGCTTACCCGCGCGCCGTAACGCTTCGATGCAAGCGGTTGCTCCTGGAACAGGCATGTCGCCGACATTAAGCACGCCAAACGAGTCAAACAGGAAGGCATCGAACCGGTCCATCAGTTCAAAGAGTGAGCTGCAATGTTCGGAATTGGCTGCAAACCTTGCAGACGGCAGGCGCGAGCGAACTTCCTGATAACGTTCGAAGGCCCACTGCGGACCAGCCGCGGCAGCAAGCATCGGTTGGGTCATATGATTGCCTGACGCACCTTAGCAGACACCCATTCCGAAACGAAGACGGTTGCCAGAATGACGAGAAATATCAACGTCACCTGCGGCCATGCCAGCACGTTGAGGGAGGCCTGCAATTGCAGGCCGATGCCACCGGCTCCGACGAGACCAAGTATGGTGGACTCGCGGATATTGATGTCCCAGCGGAATACGGAGATGCCGCAGAATGCAGGCAGCACCTGGGGCACAATGGCATAGTCGATGATTTGAGCGCGGCTAGCGCCGGTGGCCGAGATCGCCTCCACTTGGGTCTCGTCTATCTCCTCGATTGCCTCGTACAGGAGCTTGGCTACAAAGCCGATGGATCGGAAGCCAATGGCAAGGATACCAGCCAGCACCCCCGGACCAATAACCGCGACCAGCAGCAGCGCCCAGATCAGCGAGTTGATCGAGCGAGATGCCACAATGATAAACAGTGCGACTGGTCGAACTAGGGTGCGGCTGGGCGTTGTATTTCGGGCTGCCATAAAGGCAACTGGTACGGCGAACAGGATCCCAAGCAACGTGCCGAGCGTGGCAATGTTTATAGTGTCCCACAGCGGCCATAGTAGCTTGTCGATATAGGACCAGCGCGGTGGCACCATTCGGCTGGCAAGATCTGCTGCCTGCCGGGGCGCGTCCTGCACGAAAGCCCAGATGGTATCCTTGGTCATCACCTGCCAGCAGTAAACGGTCAGAGCCGCCAGCAGCAGCCAGCCAAACCAAATGGACCATTGGCGAGCGGAGGCGCGCTTCTGCCAGGTCTTGCCGTTTCCACGAACGATGACCGGCATCACTGCACCCACTTGCGCACGTAGCCGCTGGAGTACTCAGCAGCCATGACGATCAAGATGATCAGGATCAGGATTGCTCCGGCCGAGTCATATTCATAGCGGTCGATGGCGGTGTTCAGCGTTGCGCCAATGCCGCCAGCCCCGACAATGCCGATCACGGCAGACTCGCGGAAATTGATATCGAGGCGGTACAGCGACAAACCGATCAGCCGCGGCATCACCTGTGGTTGTACGGCATAATTGATTAGCTGCGTCCAGCTAGCCCCTGTGGCGCGAATGGCTTCAGTCTGGCTTTCATCAATGTCCTCGATGTCTTCCGCCAACAGCTTCGCCAGGAAACCAATGGTAGCGAAGCTCAAGGTCAGGAACCCGGCGAATGGCCCGAAGCCGAACATGGCGACGAACAGGATCGCAACGATGATCTCCTGAAGACTGCGCGACAGGGCAATTATGGTCCGGCAGACCAGATAGACCGCAGTAGGAGATATGTTGCGGGCTGCTCCTATGCCGATCGGGACCGAGATCAGAACACCGGCAACGGTAGCTGTCAGAGTCATGGAGAGGCTTTCGATAAAGCCTTGCTGGATGTCGCTCCACCGGCTGGTGAAGTCCGGCACGAGGAAGCCCTGAACAAAACGCCAGCCTCGTTCGAGTCCCTCATAGATGCGTGCAGGGTTGATATCGACGCTGGATATTGCCAGCACGAGATAGATCAACGCACCGGCATAGATTGACCAGCGTAGGCGATCGCTCTTGATAAGGACCGGCGGTCGCGTCCACTGCCTTGCCCTGGAAGAAACGCCGCTCATCAGGCCAGACCCGCCATACGTTCTTCTTCGTCGTGTTCACCGCTTTCCTCGTCTCCCGGTTTGGCAGTGCGCATCGTTGTCCAGTCTTCTTCGCCGTAAATGCGAGTCAGAGCGGCATCGTCAAGCTCCTCAGGTGGTCCGTCAAAGACTACCTCACCAGCCTGCAGTCCGATGATACGCCGGGTGAAGGCTTGGGCAAGCAGTACATCGTGGATGTTGATGATGGCCGGCAAGTTTCGTTCTGCGCAGATGTCTTGGATCAGGCGCATAATCTGGCGAGACGTCTTGGGATCAAGACTCGCCGTTGGCTCATCAATGAGCAGCAGTTCCGGATCCTGTTCCAACGCACGAGCTATACCGACGCGCTGGCGCTGACCACCCGACAGGGCATCGGCGCGCTTGTCAGCATGGTCGGTCAGCCCAACCCTCTCAAGCAACGAGAAGGCCTTGTCGACGTCTGCTTGCGGAAACCGGCGAGTGAAGCTGCGCCAGAAGGAAACATAACCTAACCGTCCCGATAGCACGTTCTCCATCACAGACAGCCGCTCAACCAGGGCATATTCCTGGAAGATCATTCCAATCCGCCGGCGTGCTGCTCTCAGCCGTGAACCGGACAACCGGGTGAGTTCCTCGTTGCCCAGAAATATGCTGCCGCCGGTGGGTTCAACGAGGCGGTTCACGCACCTGATGAGTGTGGACTTGCCCGCGCCCGACGGACCGATCAGTCCCACCAATTGGCCAGGCTCGACATCGAAGCTTACGCCCTTCAGCGCCTCGTCGCCGGTGCGATAGGTCTTGGTCAAATTGCGTACAGATAGCAAGTTAGTTCCCCAATCCCCCGTCCATGATACAGGAGGCAGCCACAGGGGCTGCCTCCGCTCAGGTCACTGCGAGTGCAGTTTACTTGCAGTCGTAGGACACGCCGTTGGCCTCATCGATCTTGCGGATGACGGCCCAGTGCTCCTTGAAGGTGATCGGAACGAACTGCGCTTCGCCCGACTTGGAGAACTCCTCCAGCAGGGCCGAGCCTTCCCATGGATACGAGAAGAACGCTTCCTGGATTTTTTCCTGCAGTTCAGGCTTCAGGTTATAGACGAGACCATAGCCGGTCGTCGGGAACGTTTGCGACTTGTACAACGACTTGAGCTGTTCGACCTTTACCACGTCGCGCTGCAGCATGCGCTTGAGAACGGAGTTTGCCACCGCTGCAGCCGGATAATCCTTGTTGGCGACGCCAAGGATCGAGTTGTCATGCTTGCCAGAGAACACTGGCTCGAAGTCGGTGCCGGCCACCATTCCATAGTCTGCCTTGAGAATGGCTGATGGCGCCTTGAAACCCGAGTTTGACGTTTCCGAGGTAAAGGCCAGCTTTTTGCCCTTGATATCCTCGACCTTCTCGATACCGGAGTCCGGATAGGTGATGATCTCCATCTCATAGCCGAACGAGCCGTCAGCTGCAGCCATCATAGTGAACGGCTTGAACCCAGCGCAGGCCACTGCGAGCGGATTTGAACCGGTATTGAAGCCGGCAATGTGAAGGCGGCCGGCGCGCATCGCCTCGATTTGTGCGGCATTGGATTGTACGGGAAAAAATTGAACCTTCTTACCGGTCTTTTCTTCCATGTGCTTGAGGAAGCCTTCCCATACCTTCGCGTAGACAGCCGGGTCCTCGACAGGGGTGTAGGCAAAGATCAGGGTGGAAGGATCGACCTGCTGGGCGGGATCGGTTGGAGTGTCGGCGACCAGGTCGCCGTCTGCGTCCTGGTAGCGCGAGTCGAGCTTGAACTCTGCACTGGCCGGCATGGTGAATGCGAACAGGAGGGCTGCGAGCAACAACAATCGTTTCATGAATGGCTCCCTTTGCTGGTTTTCGTCCGCTAGATCTTCTGTCTAGTGGCGCGGTCTTTGCCGCGTAGTGCCGAAAGATTGCTGTCATATGAAAACTGGATCAAGTCATTTTGGCTTGTGCTGGCAAAATTGGGTGATATGCAGACCCGTCTTGAAATCAAGCCTCGTAGACGGTTTCGAGCCCTTACAGAGGTCTCGAAGCTTCGTTGGACGCTAGACGCTTGCAAGATGGGCTCGATTGAGATGGTCTGAATGACCGGGTCGGGCTCGTTGCTGCCATTGGCTGCATCGCAGCAACATGTCTGCACCGAGTCAAAAGCGGACATCGGTGGAATGCTGCTGACATGTCCGCTGTACCCCCGAAAGCGGACATTGCCGTCAAGCTTCAGAACCATGCGGCTACACGGGCAATTTCATACCGAACCTGTGCGGCAGCTCCACCAACCACCTAAAATCCGGCTCCTCTCGGAAATCCATCGTGTACACGTGCTGTCTTAGGACTGCTAGCCTCGCAGGTGCCGTGTATGGCTCTGCTAAGAGAATAACTGAGGGAATCTCTAAGAGAATATATAAGTAAAGGGGACGGCGGGTAACGTTTGGCCGATTGACTACTTTTCTCCGCAGGGGCATACAGGGCTGGGAGCAGTAGATTGAAAACATTGGCCAGAGATGATCCGGCTGAAGCCGCGCGAGAAATGACTGGGCTTTCCAAGATTGAAAGCCGTCAGATCGTTGATTTGGTGCTGGAGAGCGTTGTGCGCGCGTTGGAGCGTGGAGAAGACGTAAAGCTCACCAACTTTGGCGCGTTCGAGATCCGAGACAAGGACGAGCGCGTTGGCAGGAACCCCAAGACAGGTGAGCCTGCAGCGATCAGCGCGCGCAGGACAATCAAGTTTCGCGCCTCTTCCAACATGAAGGCCATCCTTGAGCGAGGCTGAGCATCCGCCCCAGTCACAGTCTTACAGATTTGGCGGGCGTTTCCTTCGGGGAGCGCCCGTTGCGCTTTTGGGCGTCGCAAACGTTTCCCAACCAAGCCTTTGTAGTGTTTGCGACAGTAAAAAGGGTGGTAGGCGGCTGTCGCAAACGTCGCAAAGGCAAATAGGGAGTGGTGTTTGCGACGGCAGTCGAAGGTGTCCTTTCTCATTCGCTAGCACTGTAATGACGGCAAATGCCGTTCATGGTGTAGGTGAACCCACCTTGCTTATAAGTGTGGGTGAACGTGACGTTAACCGCTCTGCCCGGCGGCAGCAGCCTGTATTTGACACGCAAGAGCGTTCCTAACCTCTCATTGGAAATAATGAGTAAGCGCATGTACCCCTCAGTTCCCTCGGTGCGGGTTCCGCTAAAGCCTTTGCATTTTCGCTTAGCGCTGGGGGAGCTATGGGTGCACCGCTTGTACTTTTTGCTGTAACTCGCAAACTCAAAGACCGTGAAGTCTGTAGCAGTCGTACTGCACTCTTCTTTGGTGTCGCAGCGAGTTACGTGGTCGCCGACACACTGGAACATACCGCCGGGCAAGTCGGCCTTCGCAATATCGACGCTGAAGACGGAAGCAACAAGGGCCACGGCGGTGATGATTTTCTTGGTCATAGAGCTTCTGCTTAGAAGAATAGGTTGAGGCCGGCAACCACCGGCACCCCAAAGGACGGCAACAAGTTTACCTACGTCAAAAAGTAGGCTAGCCGCCTGATCACCAGACAATCACAGGCTTGCAGTCACAATGGGCGTTTCCTTCGGGGAGCGCCCGTTTCGCATTGGGAAGTTGGGACCCGGTAGCACTGATCAGCAAAGCGGAAACTTCTTTTCGGTTACAGGAAAGTTGTTTCGCGTAGGGAACAGGAGACCATCTGGCACGTTTGAGCGGTTTTCCCCTCTTTAGCGAAGCAGATCGTTCACCCGGGACAACTCGGCTTGGACTTTCGACAGTGAGACCGCCGTTGTTCAAACCTCGAAACACATCGCTGCTGGCAATTGTCACCGGCCTCATAAGCGCCTGGGCGTTATGGGTGCTCATTGCATCGGGCTACCTTGGTGACGCAAAAGTCCTCAATCTTGGCTCTGGCGGCTGGTGAAACTTATTCACGCCACACCTGAGGTGCTAATTCAGCGCGCAAACAATCTCCGAAAGACGGGACCAAATCTATGAATAGCCGCCGCTTCCAAGTTGCCTGTATTGCTGCCACTGCGTTGCTAATGTTCGCATCAACGGCCCAAGCCATGACGTGCCGCATCAGCATGAACATCACCAAGGGTGGATTTGTGGTTGGCGCAGCCAGTGGATCGGGAACGCTCAATTGTAACGGGCAGCGTTACCCGATCAGGGTGAGTGGCATCAATGCCGGCTTGGTGATTGGCATGTCCAAGATGTCATTGCACGGAACTGCCCGGCACCTTCGCAGAATTTCCGACATTGAAGGCACCTATGCAAGCACAGGAGCATCTGCCGCGGCTGGTGCTGGAGGCACCAATATCCTCGCAACCAATGAGAAGGGCGTCGAACTTGCGTTGCGAGGTCGCCAGATTGGCTTTGAAGCCTCGCTCGATCTTGGGGGGATGAAAATCCGCCTTGATTGAGATTGGTCGCACACCTGTCGTAACTGTGGCCGGTCTCGCGATCAAGTTGGGATTGTGGCCAAGCATGGTTCGTTGAGCTTGTTGCTATCGCACACGTAAACCAATGATGTTCATCCCATAGTCACGCTGGAGCGTTTTGCTTGGAATCAGCGCGCAGCGGCCACGGTGACTTCCCTATCTCCCCTGCCGTCACCGGTCGGCGAATTGTTACTCCCCATAACCTCGTCAATGTGCCGCTGTGCGCACATAGCGGATGGGCATTGTTGCGCTCGTTGACTGGAAGGCGTGAGAGTACAGGTATTGCAGCGGCTGCGAAGACATTGCAGCTTGAAGGCACTATTTTCCTTGCTGCAGGAGACGACGCGACATGGCTGCGAGAAATATAGTGGCACTCGGTTGGGTATCACTCTTGCTTGCCTTTGAAGGGCATGCAGAAGCACAAGACCGTGACGACGCGCTGGCGTGTTGGTGGAGCTATGCGAGCTGTGCCACCGAGTCCCATGGGGATCAAAGTTGGCGCTCTATCTGCTATGCGGATTTTGCGCGATGCCTGACAACAACGACCATTCCAAATTGTCCTCTGGGAGGCGAGGTCGAAGAATGTTCAGCTTTCGTCAAAGACTGCAAAGAACTTGCTGATGGCGCTACCGAATTTACCCAGCAGTGCATTGAAGATATGGATGCGTGTCTGCTTGCCCACGGATGTTGATGCAATTCAAAGCTATCATCCAACGGAAACGCCCTGAGGATGAACGCGCAGCTTCATGACTGCGGATAGGCACTCAAAGCAATTTGCAGCCGGATCGCTCCGACTGCCAACTGTCAGGTCAGGTGGTGGCTCAGTAGTAGCCGTTGATGCAGCGGAAGTACCTCTTCTTCCAGTAATAGCGGCCCGTGCGGTGCCACTTGTGCTTCAGCCAATGACAGCCATCGTCAAAGTAGACGGGTTCGTAGAAGTCATAGCCATAGAAGCGGTGACCGAAGTGGCCATGCCCGCCATGGTGCTTGTTGAACTTTCCACCTGCGAGGTGAACGTTGCCGGCAGCAGTTTCGACAGCGCCGTTGCCCGAAGCGAACTGAGCCATGGCAGTTGTCGTCTGTGCAGTTGTTGCAGCGGTAGCGGCCAACTGGCCAGCAGCGACGGTTGCGTTGGAAGCCGGGGCAGCGGCAAAAGTTGCAGCAGCGATCAGGGCTGCGGCGATCAGGTTGGTCTTGGTCATCATTTTCTTGTTCCTTTTGTTTGACCAGGTGCCGGTGTGTCCCGGCGTTTTGTTGGAAAGCTCTCTACCCGGCTTTCAAGGTGGCAGACGTGAGGAACGTCACATCACGGCAAGGCTGGGATCGCGAGGTCGCTGAGATGAAGCTGCATGGGAGCAAGCGGACAGTTCCGCGCCAGAGTTAATGAGGTATGTGTGATGGCACACGACTCGAGAGACGCCAAGATCAAGCCCAATTCGCCCCTCGCAATAGGGAGTGACTACGCCGCGTGCCATCACTAAACAGGTGCAACTTGACGCTCCAAACTCGAGCAAGTGCCACTCGAGGCTTCGATTCTCAAGTCACACTCGGTGCAACCCCAGACTTAGATAGCAGCGGCTTCTGCAGACAAAGCTACAGAGTGACCAGCTACAAGTCGGCTGCTACTACATAATCAGAAGCGCTATACCACACCAACCCCGTCCCTCACGGGGTAGCGTAGTGTCTCAAAGATAGCTTGATGATGGATTAATCAGATGAGGATGAAACTCCGCCAGCGCTGGTATTGTCGATCCTGTCTGCGACCGGTCTGGCGCTAGTGCAGATCGGCTTGGTGACACTGCGCGTCAAGTGGCGCAGAGCAAAGCAGGCTATTGCAGGACATCCTGTTCGTGCCAGGGCATGTTCCGCAAGGGCTAGAACTCCGACAGCACCGACTATTGGGCGTTTGTGGACCTTCAACGTGCCGTATTGCGGATCGGTCTCGATGAAGTTGTTGGCCATTACAACTGGAGACTTCTAAATACCTCGAACGGCGAAAATCAGGTCATGAGATATCAATAAGTTAGCGCAGCGCAGATCTCGGAATTCGAGGTTTTTAGAAGTGTCCAACTGCGTGTACGGCAAGGCGGTGCCCGTGGAGGTCTGGCTCAACCCCGACAATGGCGAGCCGCTAGCATTGGCATTTGATGGAGTGCAACTCAAGACAATGTACAAGGCCTACCAAGTCTAAACATCTCTTGAGAACGAGTGTCTTGCCTTTGAGGCGGCGGCAGGGCCGCTACCGGACACGCCTCAAGTCCGATTGGGAAATTTTCTCTTTATCATCAAATGGCTTTCGTTGAAGCCATGCAGGTAAAGGCTCTTTATCTACGTCCCAGCTCGACACCTGTGCCTGCTCGGCCATTTGAATTACGATGACCAGCCTTCTCATACTCTCAGCAAGTTGGCGAATATCTGAAGGGTCCAAATTGCCACCGGCAGCAACGTGGTCTTCCAAAACCGGCAATTCATCCAAGATTGTCTGGATGGCCAGTTGGTATTCCTGCATGTAATCGAGCCGTGACATACACAAATAATCATGATTGTGGATGACACTGGCAATTGGTGACCTGTGAAAGCCGTTCGTGTACTGGTTATACTGTGTTGGCTGATTAATCACTCATGACAGATTGATTGATCATCCGTTGGTTTCCCTATATCCTGTCCGTGATGTTTGATCTCAGGAGCGCAGACGCACAGTGCCCATTCTGGACAAGTCCCAATACCCGGAAACCATATCCCCAGGGCTGATGTTCGAGATGCTGCGTTCCTTTCTTGCGGTTGCGCGTTCCCTCAACCTGTCCCATGCAGTGAGCCAACTCGGTTCCACTAGGCAAACAGTCAGACGACATATCGAAACGCTTCAGGAACTCAGGGGAGAGCGTCTGTTTGATGTCGTCGATCGTCAGTATGTCCTGACGGAAAAGGGGGCGGATGCTCTTCCTGAGGCAGAACTTATGCTGGAGCTTGCAAACGCATGGCTGCGAAAGGAGACCTGGATCCTCGATGGTCTGTCTTCGGTTCGCTTCGAGAGTGACGCCGAGGTTCCCTATTACTCCCAGCAGCATCCTCTCGACATGATCTGGACACTCGGGACGCCTTTGGTACAAACCGGGCTGAGCTGCTGGATCAAGGCGAAGGCCCGTCTAGAGTCATCCAAGCTGGATGCTGTGAGAGAGTACCTTGTTTCATACAGGCGTCATCGCAACGACTGGCTTTGCGTCAGAATCGGTGAACAGTCATCATACGCGACGTGGCTGGGATGGTCCTGGGCAAAGAGCGCTATCGGAAAGCCGTTGCAGGACGATCCGATGGCTAGTCTTGCAGACAGGTACGTTGATCGCGCATACACGAGGATACTGCAGGCTGGCGGTGTTCGATTGGATCATGTCTACACGAGGATTGCCAGACAGCACGGCGGTCCTCCATTGTCGATCAGTTACCAGAGATTGCTGATGCGATGTGCGTTTCCAAACGGGGAGTACGCTCTTGTTACCCTCATCGACAGAACACGCAATATCAGGATTACCGGCCTGTCAGCCGATGACATGGACCCAATGAGTACGGATCTCGTCATGCAGTATCCTGTGCCCTGATTGCTGACGGCATTGACATGAGTATACCGAATCAAGCCACCGTGAAGGTCCTAAGACCTTGGGCGGATGCGAGCAGTGCAGGTTCAGGATATATATCTGCTTGCCAGATACATAGCAGGCGCTGAGCAGATCGTTTCCGATCTGGGTATTACCATCGAGTTTGGAACAGACTTCACGCAGTTCTGTTCAATTCCCGAAATCCAGCCCGAGAGGCATCCGGTTTCGCCGATCTTCGATCCTCTGGAGACTGCGGTATCGGCCTCAAACGGCTTCTGGCTTGTCGGTTATGATGCGGCGCGTGAGGTTGTGCTTACGCAAGCCATAAAGTTGATCCGGATCGATGGGCAGTCTGGCCTTCTTGATCATCTCCGCAGGAACCTTGCCGATTACAGGCCATACGGTGACAAGCTGGACATTTCCAAGTCGAAGGTCGAGCTGACGCCGCGTGCCGCGGGGCTGGCGGGGGATGCCTGCTACTACGGTGAGCTATGGATCAAGAAGCCATACCGTGGCGGAAGTCTGACAGCGGTCATGCCGAGGCTGATGTTCGCTGTTGCAGTACTGAAATGGTCGCCACAGTTTGTCTTTGGCATGATGGAGCCGATGGCTGCGTGCAAGGGCCTCGCAGCGCGTGAAGGGTTTATGCATCTCGAACAAGGCAGCTTTCAGTGGCAGCAGTATGCCAGCAACGAGCCAGTGGAAGAGTGGCTGGTATGGACCACCATGGACGACTTTCTTTTCAACACTCGCGTGCCGCTGGGCATGCTAGCGAGGTTGTATCCTGACCGGGGCACCGCTGAGAGCAACTCACTTGGCCGCTCAAACGTAGCCTGAGTTTTGCCGATGAAGTTGCTGGCTAGGCAAACGCCTTTTGCCAAACTGCATGGGTCACTGCACACCCTTTATGTGCAGGCTACTCAATCAAAGCTAACGAACAAAATCTGTCACACCAGACTCTCAGGCTCCAAATAAGCGATGACCGCTCCTGGCACGTAGCGGACATTCTGGAGCTGCGCTCATGGTGTCTGCTATCGAGGGTACCGAATGCTGCTTACGACCGAAGATGGCGCTATGCGGACATCTTTATAGGGAAGGTGAAGAAGCAGCAGTGATCTATGTTATTGCAAACCCGTACCAAGCTCATGGCTCAGGCGCCGAACTGCAGTAGAAGGTGGAATGATCAGCTCAATTCAATTCGAATGCCATGGAGTCCGTTCAGCAGCCGTTTCAAGTGAAAGCTCGCCAAGCCGTCATCTGATCGGATACCAACAAGGGCCGCAAATGCTGCCAGCGCACCAGCATCTCCAGTTTCCAGTTTCGTAAACGCTTCAAGATAGCTAGTAGTTGCTGGTTCCGTGAATGCTGAAACCTCCATGGGCTCGAAAGCTCGCAACGCATCCGAACGTCCTCTTAGGACAAGGTCCCCGACTGGACGGCCCTGAAATTGTTCCGCTCGATCTGCAATGTCAGCACTTGCACATATGCGAGTGCCGAGTTGTTTGTTCGCTGCTTCGAGTCTTGCAGCGATGTTGATGGTGTCACCATAGGCTGAATAGTCGAAGAACCTGACGCCACCAAAGTTGCCTACAATTGCTGGCCCAGCGTGAAGACCAATGCGTGTTACACCCAGCGGAACTCCCCGATCCAACCACTCGCGGCGAAAATTCTCTGAGTACCGGTCAAGTTGAAGGGCGCAAGCAACGGCCCGGCTTGCATGATCTGGTTGGTCACCCGGCGCACCGAACAAGACGTGGATCGCATCGCCCACGATCTTGGCGACGGTGCCCTCTTGGCTGAAGACGATCTCAGTCATGCCGGCTAGATACGAGTTAAGCAACTCGCCCAGTAATTCCGGATCGAGGGCTTCCGCCAAACTGGTAAACCCGGCAATGTCAGTAAAGAGCGCAGCCACCTCACGGCGTTGCCCGGCCAGTTCCAGGGAGCCACTACTATTGGCAAGCCGGTCAGCGAGATTGGGAGAGAAGTAGCGTGACAGGGAAGCATAGGCGCGCTCGGCATTGGCCTGTCGCTGCCTGGCCTCTCGAAGAAGCTCAATGTGACGAACCGTCTTGGAGATGGTCGTTTCGAGATCGGCGAAGTCGATCGGCTTCGTCAGAAAATCAAACGCGCCCCGGTTCATCGCCGTCCTTATGTTGGTCATGTCTCCATAGGCCGAAACAATGATTGTCGACAGACTATCTTCCATGTCCTGCAGTTTCTGAAGCAGCGCCAAGCCGTCCATGCGCGGCATGTTGATGTCTGTTACGACAAGGTCGACGCCCTTGTCCTGTTCAAGGCGTTCAAGTGCTTCAGTGCCGTCGCGCGCGAAGACAAAGCTGATAGCTCCATCGCGTATTTGCCGGCGGAACTTCTGCAGCACCAGTGGTTCAAGGTCTGCTTCGTCATCTACAAAGAGCACTCGCGCCATCAAGCCACCTTTTGCACGCGATCGCGGATTTCTTCACGCAATGCCGCAAAGTCGATGGGCTTGCTTAGAAACCCCTCTGCGCCACCTTCCAACGCCCTGCGCTTGGTTTCGACATCACCATAGGCAGTGATCATGATGACCGGCACATCTGGCCTTGCCTTGCGAGCCTTGGGCAGCAAATCAAGTCCACTCATCCCCGGCATGTTGATATCCGATAGGATAAGAATAAGCCTTGCATCCGTCGCATCGCTGATAGCTTGGAGCGCTTCATCGGCGCTATGCGCAAACCCCATGGCAAATTCGCCCGCTCTCAGTTCCTTGCGAAAGTGCTGACGAAACAGCATTTCCACATCGGCCTCATCATCGACGACGAGTATGAGCAGATTCATGGGATGTCCTCCCGGGCTGCAGCACGAGGCAAAACCATGCAAAACTCGGTATACTCACCCGGCACAGAAGCGACGGTCAGTTGACCAAGATGTTGCTTAACAACGATGTCGTGACTGATTGAAAGGCCAAGGCCGGTTCCTTCGCCAGCCGGTTTCGTAGTGAAGAAGGGGGAAAAGAGCCTATCCTTGATCTCGGGTGGAATACCGGTGCCGTTGTCGCGAACCAGGATTTCAACCTTGTCACCTAGATTTCTCGTCGAAGCCCGAAGCATTGGCGCATAATTATTTCCGGCATCTACTGCCTCGCGTTTGCTGGCAGCGTAGAAGCCGTTCGAAATAAGGTTGAGCAAGACCCGAGTGATCTCCTGCGGATAGAGATCCACCTGTCCAGCTTCGGGGTCAAAGTCGCGCTCAAGGGTAATATTGAAGCCCTTTCGCTCGGCTCTAGCACCGTGATAGGCGAGGTTTAGGCTTTCCTCTACAAGCGCGTTCACATCCGTTAACCGGTGCTCACCAGCGCCTTGCCGGGCATGGAGCAACATGTTCTTGACGATGGAATCGGCCCGCTTGCCGTGCTGGACAATCTTATCGAGATTACCGCGCAACATCGCGGCCAGGTCCCTGATTTCGTCTGCGGCATCCCCAGGCATGTCGAAGCCGGCAAGCAGTTCGCCAAGTTCATCGATCAGTTCAGTGGAGACCGAGGAGAAATTGTTCACAAAGTTGAGCGGGTTCTTGATCTCGTGTGCGATGCCAGCGGTGAGCTGCCCAAGTGAGGCGAGCTTTTCAGTCTGCACCAACCGATCCTGAGCCGTGCGAAGTTCCTCCAACGATTGTGCCAACTCGAGCGAACGGGTTTCAGCACTTTCCAGAAGTCTTACATTCTCGATTGCAATAGCCGCTTGGTCAGCGAACGTCGATACCAGCTCAATCTCTTTCTCCGAAAATGGTTCAGGGTCGACGCGGGTCAGCGCCAGCACACCAATGGCATGTTCTTCCCTGAGCATCGGAACTGCAAGGATCGCACGATAGCCACCCAGCCTCTTCCCTTCTGCAAAGGTGTAATCCGGATCGGCCAGCACGTCAGGGATATGAACAACACAACTGTCCTTCAGGGCCCTGCCTGTTGCAGAACCTCGATTGTGTTCGATTGGCATCGCCTTTACGAGCTGGTCAAACTCTTCGGAAAAGCCGTAACTTGCCACGCGCATGAATTGGCCATCCTGTTCACGCGCAATGGTACCCTGATCTGCCTTACACAGATGAGCGGCCGCTTCGACCAATGTCTTAAGAACGCTCTGTAGATCGAAGACAGAGCGCGAAATCACCTTGAGGACTTCGGCTGTTGCGATTTGCTGTTGCAGTGCATCACTTAACTCCTCGGTACGCGCATTGAGCTGTTCGAACAGGCGAGCATTGTCGATTGCGATTGCTGCCTGGTCGGCGAAGGTCTCAACCAATGCAATCTGCTTAGGCGTGAAGGCCCTAACTTCCAGTCTGAAAATGGTTATGACGCCGAGGAGTTCATCCCCTTTCAACATCGGCACCGCCAGATTGGTGCCAAAACTCTCGAAGTCTCTAACGCCGTAAGTGTATTCAGGGTCCGATTTGGCATCCAGGATGTGAACCGGCTCTTTCTCAAGAGAAGCCCGAGCGGTGGCGCTGTGGCGACCAGGCGCGATTGGATTACTTCGAACAAAGGCCATCAATTCGTGGGGAACATTCAGTCCGACAATCATACGGTTTACTTGACCGTCGAACCGGAACAGGACGGCGCGATCGGCATCGCAAAGTCTCAACGCGGTTTCGCCAACCGCCTCGAACACCTTTTCTATGTCCAGCGCTGATCGGCTGATCACCTTTAGCAACTCGGCTGTGCTGGTCTGTTGCTTCAGCGATTCACTGAGTTCCTCCGTACGTTGCTGAACTTCTTCGAACAGCCTGGCATTTTCAATTGCAATCACCGCCTGGTCGGCAAAGCTCGCGAGCAGGGAAATCTGCTTGTCTGAGAAGGGGCGCACCTCCTTCCGGTAGAGCACGATGGCGCCGATCACGCCGCCTCCCTTAAACAAGGGCACACCCATCAGCGTGCGGGCACCGCCCAGGTCGACGGTCGCGAGCGCAAGCTCGTCCTTCATCAGGTACGCGTCGCTTGCGCGCGAATCCGCTCGCTGGAACGACTTGCCGCTGGCGGCAATCCGCCCAAGAAGCGTTGCGGGTTTGGCTACTACGGGTGCCCGACCCCACCACTCCGCATAGGCCTGCGGTAAATTGTGCAGAGCCGCTGCGCGCCATGTCTTGCCGTCGAACAAAAGGAGATGGCCAAACTCCGCCTCGCACAACTCACGCGCGCTCTTCAGGATTTCATCAAATACAGGCTCGAGCCTACCGGGCGAACTGCTGATGGTGGCAAGAATGCTTGACGTCGCCGTTTGCTGCTGCAGCGACTCGCGTAACTCGCCGAGCAAGCGTGCATTCTCGATCGCGATGACGGCTTGGTCGGCAAAGGTCTTGAGAATCGCCAGCTGTTTGTCGGTCAGCGGTCCCGGATCGGGCCTGATCACACTCAGCGCACCAATCGCCTCCCCTTCACGGATGAGGGGAATGGCCGTCATCGCCCGGTTGCCGTTTTCAAGAAAACGTCGCGCCCCGGCTTGGAGGTTTGCGGGCGCTTCACGCGCATCGGGTATATCAAGCAACTGGCCGTCTAGAATGGCCACCCCGTGCATGTAGTCACGGGTCAGCGGGAACGGAAACTGCCGCTTGACCTTCGCCTGAATGTTCTTGTTCGCCGCTGCAATCGCAATCGCGTGCACTTGTCCGTCCTTCGGCATACTGATCGTTAAAACTGCATTGGGAAACAGAGTTCGTCCGCTGCGGACAATTGCCTCAAAGACCGGTTGTGTGTCAGACAGGGAATTGGAAATGACGGTCAGAATGTCTGCCGTTGCCGTCTGTTGCTCGAGCGATTCGCGCAGCTGGTTCAGTATCCGCGCGTTCTCGATGGCGATGACTGCCTGGTCGGCGAAACTCTTGAGTAGTTCTTCTAGAGCATCAGGTATTGGCCCAACATCGTGCCATCCGACGACAATAACGCCGACGACATCGCTACCACGCATCATGGGAACGCCAAGCGCGCGCCGCCAGCCGATCTTGCGGGCTACGTCCTTGTCATAATCGGGATCGGCCTGCGTGTCCTCTAACTTGACGACCGCGCTTGATTGGATCACGCGGCCCGACACATGCATTCGATCCGGTTTCATCGGATAGAGGTTTGCCAGAAGTGCGCGGTGGCGTTCGTCGACATTGTGGCTGGTTGCGTAGTGCAGTAGACCGTCACGATAGAGGAAAACGTTGGCCATCACTGCACCGCACAGTCGGAGCGCATTGAGAGCAATAGCCTCAAACACCGGCTGGGCGTCGGTTGGCGAACCGCTGATGACTGCGAGGATGTCGGACGTTGCCTTTTGCCGTTCCAGCGCCTCACTAAGTTCAAGGTTACGCGCTTGAACCTCACCGAAAAGGCGCGTGTTCTCGATGGCGATTACCGCTTGGTCTGCAAAAGTGCTCAGCAAGCGAACCTGGCTGTCGGAGTAGAGCTGTGACTCAATCTTGCCCACCGCGATCGCACCGAGGATCCTACCATCGCTTATCATCGGCACTGCGAGAGCAGCTCGCCAACCGCCGATCTTTGCATACTCAGGAGAATACTCGGGGTCTGCTCGAACATCCTGAATATGGACGGTCCCACCATCGAGAATTGCACGCCCGATGAGGCTTGCTCGAGTCGGAGGCCCAGATAGATAGACTGCACTCTCTCGGGCTGTAGACGAAAAATTCCGAGAAGCAGCCGGTCGGATTTTCTGGCCGTCAAAAAGTTGGATGTTGGCATAAAATGAACTTGTCAGACGAGCGGCGCTCTCGACGATGGCCTCAAATACCGGTTGGGCATCAGCTGACGAGTGCGAAATGATCTTCAGAACTTCGCTAGTTGCAGCCTGATACTCTCGCGCTTCGTCGAGTTCCCCTTCCAGGCTTTGTGCTCTCGATCTGTCTAGCTGCCTACGCTGCTTGGTAGGAGGCTTGTGCGGTCCATTCTTGGAAACTGGCGCAACTCTGTTTTTACCAGCTCTCGCCGGTTGAGCAAATCCGTCAGACCTAGGGTCTTTCACCATCTTTGTCGCATCAGCAATTAGTGAAGATGGAGACGTATATCATATCTCATTGGTGTGCGCACAGACGGCCCGGGGTCACGAGCCCGAGGTTTGTTTTTTGAAAACCTGATCGTGAGGCGTTGAACACAAACTTTCCAGGCTCGGCAAGCGAACTATCCGGACCGCCTCGAAAGACGGCAGCATTCAGAGGTAATTCAGACATTCCCCGGGAGAGCCGAAACCG
Organism: Alphaproteobacteria bacterium; assembly: GCA_024642465.1. Taxonomy (GTDB): domain Bacteria; phylum Pseudomonadota; class Alphaproteobacteria; order Rhizobiales; family Aestuariivirgaceae; genus Anderseniella. Next base: position 4,584 of record JAHEBA010000266.1, on the reverse strand, counting down.
GCCGTTGTTGATGCTGTGGACGGCTCCTCCGCCGGCATCGCGATGTGCCAAGTTTGCGGTGTCATACGAGGAACCGCCAAGGAGGAGCCATTCAGGTGAGTAGCCGCTGCGGTCCGATAGGCTGTTGCGCGTCTGGTAGGTCTCGCAAATTCGCCCACAATGCGATAGCAAGCTTCATAATCTTTCATGACATAGTAAGCGACTGCCTCCAGTTCTCGGCAGTACTCAGGCAAGAACGGGTCAAGCATCTTGGCTCGTTTTTGATATTCAAGAGCAGATTCTCCGTCTCCTAGAAAATTGTGAATCTCGCCCATTCGACCCACGATAAGTGCATGATTGGGATTAAGTTCTATGGCGCGATTGAAGTGGAATTTGGCCCGTTCGAAATCCCGGCTGTAGAGTGCGAGTGAACCCGCAATCCGATGGCTTTCTGCATCTGTTTCGTCCAGCTCGATTGCACGTTTGCCTGCTTCAACCAGCTCCTGCCAGACGTCTTCACCGGTCCACTCTGCCAAGGTCGCGACAGCACACGCTTTCCATGCATAGGCTCGACCATAATCAGGGTCTCTCTTTAAGGCTTCATCAAACCAATGCACCGCCTGTTCCGCATTCTCTCTTGTGACACCTCCAATGCGGTGAAGGGAAAGACCACGAATAAAGCATTCGTAAGCCTCCAGGTCGTTGGGACGCTTTCTTTGAGCAGTCGCTGCGACCTGTCTTTCTATATGACCCGCTACACTCGAAACGATCTTTGCACCGAGGTCATCTTGGAAATCAAACAGGTCTTCAAAACTGCAGTCCACACGCTCGGTCCAAAGCTGATCACCAGACTCAGCATCTGTAAGATATGCGTTGATCCGAACACGATTGCCCAACCTTCGGACACCGCCCTCCAGGCAGAACTGAACTCCGAGCTTCTTGCCAAGTTCACGGGAATCGACTGTCAGTCCCTTTAAGCCGAAACTGGTGTTCCTGGAGATGGTCAGAATGTCAGGAAACCGTGATAACTCGGTGATGACATCTTCAGTCAGGCCATCGGCAAAATATTCTTGTTCAGGATCGTTGCTCATGTTCTTGAAGGGAATCACGACCACGGAGCTGGTTGATTTCTGCGCACTCGCAACATCTGGAAGAGCACTGTCTTCGATTAGGGCCGTCGCACAACTATGCGCACCAAGCTCTCCCACCACGGCGTAGACTGTCACCGGCTCAGCAATATTCTTGAGTTGCCGGGCACCCTTGTTTTCGAATTTGAGCTGGGCTGATCGCTTCACGTGGTCGAAAACAGAATTGCTGACGAGGACCGTCCCTGGCTCAGCTTCGGACTCGATACGGCTAGCGATATTCACTCCATCACCAAGCAGATCGTCACCATCGACGACAATGTCAGCGAGATGGATTCCGATCCTGACCTTAAGTCCAATCTCCTCTTTTGTTACTGGTTCGCCGAGCTGAAGTTGCAAATCATATGCACAACGAACGGCAGCCACTGGGCTTGTGAACTCCAGAAGGAAGCCGTCACCGGCACGGTTGAAAATCCGCCCATTATGGGCTGACGCTAACTCTTTGATCAGTTCACTGAGTCGCGAGATGCGGTTGATAGTGCCCGCTTCGTCTTCGCGTATTCTGGCGGAATAGCCAACAACGTCCGCTGCCATAATTGTAGAAAGCCGTCTCAGCATATTCGTCTACTTCCCGTGCAACCCCCCAAAGACCAGATCGCGGTTCTCATTACAATACGGGATCCAAAGTCCGATGTCTGCAAGTGGCACATAACGGACTGCTCGCTACCGGGCAGTTTGCGTCCGTTCTCAAGGCAATAGCTGCCTATTTGCCAGGAGCCAATCGAAGCCAAGTCTGAAGGCGCTGGGAACTCGGACAGAACCCTGGCTACTCTGGCAACCCTGCAGCACGCAACCCCGCGGCGATGCGATCAATGTCCGCCTGGTTCTTGTATGAGAGTCCGGCGATGTATCGGGAGATTGAGAATTCAGGTTCGTGGTCAAGCACATCACGAGCGGCTTCGCGCGCTTCATCCGCCCAACCCAATTCTCCCAATGCGGAAGCGAGGTTCACGTAAGCGGCCAGATAGCCAGCCTCGCGCTTGATTGATTCCCGATAACAGGCGACGGCTTCCTGCAGCCGGCCCGACGCGCGGTATGCAGTGCCCAGGCCGCGCAGCAAGCCGGGTCTGTAGAACGGGCAAAGGCGCATTGCTCTTTTGATGAGCTCTATGGCGCGCTCAGGTTTGCCAGACTTTGTCATGACGGCCGATGCAACCCCGCCCAAGTTCTCGGCACTGTTCGGGTCTAGCGCGATGGCCTTCTCGGCCATCTCAATCGCCTTGTCGTGCTCCCCCGCATTCAGATGGGTGAGCGCCAGCATCCCGTAGGCATCAGCGTAGCCCGGATCCAGTTCGAGGGCGCGATGACCACAACGAAACGCTCCTGCCTGCGCTGCTTCAAACTTGTCGCGAGTACCGAGCCCGCCACCTACGTCCGCCTCATTGAAATAGAGCCAACCACGCATCGCCCACGCGGTGGGATAATCAGGATCGAGTTCGAGGGCGCGCTCAATCAGTTTCGTCGATCTGGCCCTCGCTTCGGTCGCGCCACCCAGAACCCCGTCAGTCGCCAGGCGCACGCATTCCCAAGCTTCAAGATTCCTCGTTCCACTCGCCCAGACCCGATGTTGCTCACCTTCACGTAGCTTGACATCCAGTGCAGTGACGATCTCTCGCACAATCTCATCCTGAACAGCGAAGATATCTTCGAGGTCTCTGTCGTATCGATCGGCCCAGAGATGCAGCCCGGTCTGCGCGTCGACTAGCTGTGCTGTGACTCGCACTTTATTGCCTCCCTTGCGGACGGAACCCTCGACCACGTAACGCACGCCCTGTTCGCGGCTGACCTGTTTCACATCGACTGCGCGGCCCTTGTAGGTGAATGTCGAGTTGCGTGAGACCACCATAAGCTGACTGATCTTGGAGAGAGCCGTGATGATGTCTTCGGCCACGCCGTCAGCAAAGAACTCTTGCTCGGAATCGGCGCTCATCACGGTAAAGGGCAGGACAGCAATCGAAGGATAATCGGGAATGGTAAAGTCGAGACCGATGGACAGTTCGAAGGAAATGGCACGGCGTGACATGCCGGCGACGCGGTACACTCGTACGGGGTCGGGTATGTTCTTTAGCTGCTTCTCGCCCAGATGATCAAAGGTCAATTCGACCTTACCTCGAACCTGATCGTAGACAGGGCCTGCGACACAGATGCCTCCCGGTTCGGCCAAAGCTTCCAAACGCGCCGCGATATTTACCCCATCGCCGAAAATGTCGCCGCCTTCAGCTATGATGTCACCAAGATTGACACCAATGCGAAACTGGATTGGCTGGCCATCGAGAGCTTCTCGGCTGCTCATGTCGTTCTGGATCTGTGCCGCACAGGCGACAGCGCGCACGGCACTGGGAAACTCCGCCAACAGCCCGTCACCCAAGCGCTTGAAAACATGCCCGCCATGTTCAGCAATGGCAGGTTCGACGACTTGACTGAGGCAGGAGTTGACAGCAGACAAGGTTCCCGCCTCATCTGCACTCATCAGGCGGCTGTAGCCTGCGACATCCGCCGCGAGTATGGCTGCGAGGCGACGCTCCATTCCTAATCTCCCATCGCGGAGATTATCGATGCGAGATCATCAAAGCCATTCTGAATTACAATGGGATGTCGGCTTCCGGCACATTGCAGACATCCCGCAATGAGCGTGAGAAGGGCTGCTTTCAGGGGCAAAGCAGACATATGGAACAATGCCGCTTGATGATTGTGAAGTGGCTCTTGGAAAGTGAAGGCCGTCGGTGAGTGGGACCCGGTGGCCTTCTGGCAAGGTCGTTTGCAGGGTTGCCGTTACCCGCAAGGTGAAGGTGGTTGCTGCGTTCCTTGCTCTTCAGCAGGGTCAGCCACGGTCCCGTGAGAAGGTCGCTGCAATGTTCTGGGAGAATAGCCCTGAAGAACAAGCGGACATTGTCCTGCGAATGATCGCCAGTATCGCCACCAGTTATAGAAGCCCAAACACATCGGTCAGCGGTCGGTCATAACGTTCGGCCCAAATGTGATTGCCTGACTGTGCATCTGCGAGTTGGGCGGTAACACGAATTTTTTCCCTCCCCTTTTCGATGCTGCCTTCAAGAATGTACCGAACACCCAGTTCGTGGCCGATCTCCCTAATGCTGGACTCGCTTTTGCGATAGGCTGCTGTCGATGCGCTTGCTGCAACCTGGAAATCGGGGAACTTCGTCAAGTCAGTGATCAAATCGTCGGTCATGCCAACAGCGAAATATGCGTCGTTTGGGTCTGTGCTCGCGTTGGTGAAGGGCAGGACAGCAAGAGCGATCTTGCCTGACTGCGCGGTCAACTCGGACGATGGCGGACTTGACCATCTGTTCCACAATAATGAACCGCCCGCGAACAACGCCAGCATGCCAAGTACAGCAATTAAAACGACGTTCCGTACTGTTATACGCCTCACTATGTTTTGCAGTCCCGATGGCAGACGGTTGTCATCGAGGGCTGCTCGGTAAGCACGTACTGGCTG
>JAHEBA010000050.1 GCA_024642465.1 Alphaproteobacteria bacterium | reverse complement strand
AGGATGGCGGGGAAGACCAGCGGATTGAGTCGGTTGAGCGGCTTGCGGACGATGCTGGCAGCATAGCCTGCCCTGTTGGCTGCACGCAGTGTCAGTTCTGGGGTCAGGTTGCCCTGTTGCAGCGGCAATCCGGCGGTCAGTTGGTCTTCAGACGCCGGACGGTCATGCCAGGTGGTGACGGCGATGAGACAGCGCAACAGGACATCATAGGCCGGGGGCGCCGCAGCTTCTTTTGCCTCATCAGTTGACTGACCCGGCTGAAGCATGGCCGCTTGCGATCCCTCCAACGGCTGTGACGCCTGGATCGACCTGAATTCCTGTTTCATGTTGCTGCCGCTATTATTGCTGTCAGACAATTACTGATAGCACAGCACAAGTAAACGCTGCCTGAACCCGGCTGGTCAAGCCGGATCGGCAGTGTTAATGGCATACGCCTGAAGCAGGTGAAGATCAGTACAAGCCCTTGAAATCGGGATCGCGGTTGAGATCCGGCGGCGAGTAGCGTGGCATTGTCTCCGCGGGCGGTGTCGGTGGCACGGTAAATTGCTCACGGGCATAGGCCTTTACAGCCGATGGTGGCTGAACCTTCATGGTGGTTAGCAGCCTGTTGACTGACGCTAGAATACGATAATCAGCGAACTTCACCGCGGCTTCGCCTGTTGCTACTGCGACCTGGGCAGCCACGCGGCTGTTCTGGGCATCCAGCAGGTCGAGCAGCGAGCGCTGACCGATCTGGAACTGCTCGGTATAATAGCGCACCACCTCGTTCTGGGTGTTTAGCTGCCGGTTCAGGTCAGCCAGACGGCGGGCCTGCAGCTGGCGGCGGTCCCAGGACAGGCGCACGCCTTCTTCCACTTCACGGTTGATTCGGTGCAATGACATCCGCGCCTCATCGGTGCGGCGGATCTGTTCCTGCTTGTTGGCTGCGTCAATCCCACCATTGTAGAGGTTCCAGGCAACGACCACGTTGGCCTGTACGTCATTGTCCTGTCCGCGGGTGCCGTCGAGATTGTCCCCGGCGCGCGCGCGGCCTTCCAGCGAAATTTTAGGAGCAAAGGCCGCTTCTGACTTGCGAACGAGGGCACCGGCTGCATCGACGTCTGCCTGAGCGAACTTGATTGAGGGGTGATTGACGCGGGCATGACCAATTGCAGCATCGAGCGACTTCGGCAACGCATAGGAGACCGACTTGGGCATGGATGCCTTGCCGATGTCGCGGCCGACGATGCGCATGAACCGGGTTTCGGCATTAGCCAGTTCCTCGCGCGCTTCCGTCGTGCGGGCCTTGGCTGCGAACAGGCGTTCGCGGGCCTGCTGCTGGTCAGCCACGCTGATGGAGCCTTCCTGCGTGCCCTTGGTAATCCGACCAAGCAGAGTGTTGTGGTAATCTTCGTTCTGCTTCAGCAGGCTGACTACACGGCGCAGGCGCAGGATATCAATGTATTCGCGCACCACTGCCAATGCCACGAACTCGGAGCGCTCCATGACACGGAAGGACGCTCCATCGACACGCGATGCTTGCCGCTCGATCTCGGACTGGCTCTCATAGCCATCAAACAGCAACTGTCGCACCACGAGACTTGCGTCACGACGATTGAGCCAACCCTCACTGCCGTTTTTATTATCGTCGTCATTTTCAAGCTCTTCGCGCCAACGCTTCTCGCCTCCAATTCGGGCCTCCAGATCAACCCGGGGTCGGAAGAGGCCACGTCCCTGCTCAAGTTCAAATTCGATCGCTTCCCGGTTGGCAATCGCTTCTCCAATTTCTGGATTGCTGGACACAGCAATTCGCACCGCCTCCACCAGTGACAGTGCATGGGCTGACGTCGAGGTGAGTAGGCCGTATCCTGCAACGACCACTGCCAGCATTCGCTTGAAGCTCATCTACTACTACCCCTGTTTGTCGCCTGCGTTTTGACGCGAATCATCGCTGCGATCGGATCTTTGCCGATTCATTTCCATGCAACAATACCTTGAGATTTAAGACACTACGACCAAGTTAACCTGAGAATGAAAAGTTTTTTCCAAAATGTGGCCTATTTGCAACAGTCATGCCCTTTCAATGTAACAACAAGACCATTCGACACCCATCCGGCTGGGGAAGCAGCAGCAGATCGGCTCATTGGCGCTCACAACCAGGCTGCACTGGGTATTGATGCAGCTGGGGTGCGGTCTACCGGTAAGATACCCCATAAATGGGAAACTGCTACTTCGCCTTGCAAGGTGCGCCAATCGCCTGCTCGTCCCCAGGGCAATTAGCTGTGATGTGACGAATTGCACACCGTCTCGACGACATTCGCGCCATCTTCGAACCAACATAGACGCACGCTCAGGCCCCTGACCTGAAAGGAGCTGGAAATGTTCAACCTGCACCGGAATACATCGAAGTCCCTGATGGCATCGACGGGGCGGCTGTTCAGGCGCCCGACCGCAAACGGCATCCTGGCGCCGGATCGGCTGAATGCTCACATCCTGCGCGATATCGGCCTCAATCCTGTCGGTATCGATTGATCGCCTAGCGAAAAGCAGCCGCTTGCCGGCCGCGAAATACAACTCATCGAGCCCGGGCCATCTGGCCCGGGTTCGCTTCGTCTGAAAGGGGGTCAGCTCAGCCGCTTGCCGGAGGTGAGCATGTTCACGCGGTCCACAATGGCATCCGCATCGATTTCAAAGTGGTGGTACAGGTCGCCGATGGTGCCGGTCTGGCCGAAGTGTTCCACGCCCAGCGGCAGCGTCTGGTGACCGGCAACCGAGCCCAGCCAGGCCAGCGTGGCCGGATGGCCGTCGATCACGGTGACGATCCTGCAATGGGCCGGAAGCCCGGCAAACAGCGTCTCGATGTGTGCCTGCGCCGCCCGGTTGCCGCGAGAGCGCGCCCGCTGCGCCGCCGTCCAGCCAGCATTGAGCCGGTCGGCGGAGGTGACTGCAAGCACACCCACGTCTCGCCGGCCGGTGCCGACCATGCCGGCTGCCTTGATGGCTTCAGGCGCCACCGCACCCTGATAAGCAATGACCACGTCGCACCCCGGCCCCGGCTCCTTCAGCCAGTAGGCCCCGTCGATGGTGCCTTGCCGGAACGCATCATCCGCCCGCTGGCCGGGCTGCTCGATCGGGTTGGTGGTGAGCCGCAGGTAGACCGATCCACCGGTTTCGTCGCGCAACCAGGTGCGTTCGTCCGGATCGCCCTCGCCGGAGCGTTGCATGTAGTGGAAAGCCCACTCCATGATGACCGCAAGTTCGTCGGCGAAGGCCGGCTCGAACGCGGCCAACCCGTCCTGGCTCATGCCGATCAGCGGCGAACCGATGGACTGGTGTGCGCCGCCTTCCGGCGCCAGCGTCACCCCTGACGGCGTGCCCACGATCATGAACCGTGCATCCTGGTAACAGGCATAGTTGAGCGCATCGAGCCCGCGCGCCACGAATGGATCGTACACGGTGCCGATCGGGATCAGCCGCTTGGCGAACAGAGAATGCGACAGCCCAGCCGCGCCCAGCAGCAGGAACAGGTTCATCTCCGCAATGCCGAGTTCAAGGTGCTGCCCTTCCGGCGCAAAGTCCCACTTCGCGGTTGACGGGATGTTCTCTTTCCTGAACGTGTCTTCCTGGAACTTGCGGGCAAACAGCTTGCGCCGGTTGACCCACGGCCCCAGTGAGGTGGTGCCGGTTACATCGGGTGACGTGGTTATGATGCGAGCGGCCAGTTCGCCTTCGCCACGCGCAAGGTTGTCGAGGATCTTGCCGAACGCGACCTGGGTTGAAATCTCGCGATCATCAGGCGCGCCAATGGCGGGCACCGGAAGGCGCGCATCGTAATAACGCCGCCGACCCTTCGAGAAGAACCGCACCTGTGCAAGAAACGCTTTCAGGCGGTCGGCCTCAGCAACGGTTGCGAACGGTTCCCACTCCTCGCCTTTTGGCACGCGCATGTGCTGCTGCCACTCGGCGAACTGCGCTGACGTCATCAGTCCGCCGTGATTGTCCTTGTGGCCGGCAATCGGTGTGCCCCAGCCCTTGATCGTGTAGGCCAAGAAGCAGGTCGGCCGGTCGTGGTCGATGCTGTTGAACACCTCGGCCATGGTGGTCACGCAGTTGCCGCCGAGGTTCTCCATCAGCGCCGCCAGTTCCTTGTCGGACCGCCGTCCGATCAGCGCGGTCACGTCGCCCTGGTCGCCCAGATCATCCATCAGCCGCTTGCGCCAGACGGCGCCGCCCATGAACGTCAGCGCCGAGTAGAGCTGGTTGGGGCAATTGTCGATCCACTGCTTGAGCTTGCCGCCGCCCGGTTCCTCGAAGGCAGCGCGCTGCAACACGCCATACTTCACGGTCACCACGTCCCAGCCGAACGTGTCGAAGATCTTCTCGATGCGCTTGAACAGTCCCTCGCGCACCACCCCGTCCAGCGATTGCCGGTTATAATCGATGATCCACCAGCAATTCCTCAGGTCGTTCTTCCAGCCTTCCTGCAGGGTCTCGTATATGTTGCCTTCATCAAGCTCCGCGTCGCCCACCAGTGCCACCATCCGGCCCGGCTTGAAGCCGTTGCCCCAGCTCTTGGCCTCGATGAAGTCCTGCACCAGCGAGGCGAACGAGGTGATGGCCACGCCCAGGCCCACCGAGCCGGTGGAGAAGTCGACGTCGTCGATGTCCTTGGTGCGGCTGGGGTAGGACTGCACGCCGCCAAAGCCGCGGAAGTTCTCCATCTTCTCCCGCGTCTGGTTGCCCATCAGGTACTGCATTGCGTGAAAGATCGGCGATGCATGCGGCTTCACCGCCACGCGGTCTTCAGGTTTCAGCGCCGAAAAGTAAAGCGCCGTCATGATCGACACCATCGAGGCAGACGATGCCTGGTGCCCGCCCACCTTGATGCCGTCCACTTTGGGGCGAATGTTGTTGGCGTGATGGATCATCCAATGCGACAGCCACAGCAGCCGCTGTTCGATGATCTTCAAGGCATCAGGTTTGTTCATGGCGCGCCGCGCGTTTGTTGTTGTCGAGCCAGTGTGCATGTTCATCGGGGTTGGAGTCCATTGCAGGGTAGGGGTGCCATCGGCGGCAGTTGACTGGCTGAACCTACTGCATTGCCAGTAGCGCTGTTCGTGCTAAATAGGGTGCCCGGTACCGGTTTTTTGGCAGATTTGTCCAAGGAGTAAGGTTTTCGTGGCTGAATCGGATACGATTGACCAGTTTGATATCCAGATACTGCGGGCTTTGAGCCGTGACGGGCGGATTTCCCTGCAGGACCTCAGCGAGCGCATTGGCCTCAGCACGACGCCGACCGCGCGCCGGGTGCGGCGGCTTGAGAAGGACGGCATCATCACCGGCTACTCGGCCCTGATCGACGAAACCGCCCTGGGGTTCGATGTGTCCGTGTTCGTGTCGGTGCAGCTTGAGAGACAGGTCGACGATGCGCTGGCGCGGTTCGAGGCTGCGGTGCGGGACTTCCCTGAGGTGGTGGACTGCTGGCTGATGACCGGCGACCGCGACTACATGCTGCGCATCGCCACCACAGGTCTGAAGGAGTTCGAGGAGTTTCTCGTGGGCCGGTTGACCAGGGTGCCGGGCGTGGCATCCATTCAGTCGTCGATTCCGCTGCGCCGGGTCAAGCAAGGCGGCGCGCGCATCCCCTGATCCTAGTCTTCGTCCAGCGCAATGTCGTGCCGGCCGAGTATGTCGCGCAGTTCGCTGACTCGTGCCGAGGGCGGGTGCTTCACCTGCTTGCCGATGGCATCGTCGGCGTGCAGCCATTCCAGCGCCTCGACGAGTTCCGCTTCGGTTGCACCGGTCTTGATGATCTCGAGAACGCGACCTCCATCCATAGACCCAGCAATACGCCGGACAGTTTCTGCGGTCAGTTGGGTCATCGCGGTTGCTCCGATGCGGGGGACATCATTTCATTATAATCTGCCCGCCTGGTCGCGGACGGGTGTTGACACAGGTCAATGATCTTTTGGCCACTCCGGTGGCAACATTTCCAAAATGCAGATAGAACCCGAAATCAGCTTCCAGAACGTGGCGCACTCGGATGCAGTCGAACGCAACATCCGCGACTGTTTGGAGCAGCTCGAACAGTTCCACCCGCGCATCGTCACCTGCCGCGTGGTAGTTGATGCACCCCACCGGGACAAGAACAAGGGTAACCTCTACGAGATCCGTATCGACATCTCGGTACCCGGAGAGGACATCGCCGTAAGCCGCGAGGCGGGCCAGAACCACGCCCACGAGGATATCTACGTCGCCATCCGCGATGCCTTTGATGCCGCCCGAAGGCTGCTGGAGGACCGCGCGCGCCAGATGGACGCCTTCCGGACCAAGCGCCATCCGGAAATCCATCATGGCAAGGTCGCGCGGCTGTTTGCGGAAGAGGGTTACGGCTTCATCGAGGCCGAGGACGGTCACGAAGTCTACTTCCAGCGCGATAGCCTGACGGGCGAGTTCTGGAACCGCTTGCAGATCGGCAGCTACCTGCGCTTCAAGGAGATGGACGGCGACAAGGGCCCGTTCGGGGTGAACGTCACCTTGATGGACTGATCAGGGCCTGAGGATGATCTTGGGCGCCGCAGCTTGGCCCGACCGGATGTCCCGGAACGCCTGAAGGCCATCTGAGAGCGGCCTCACGTCCATCCAGTCGAGCGCGCCAAGCCTGCCATCGAATATGGCCTGAGCCGTGTCGTGGAAGTCGGCCGGCGTGTAGGTATAGGTGCCGATGAAGGTCACTTCCTGCAGCGTCATGCGGCGGATGTCGAGCCCGCCTTCTGCTTCACCCAGTCCGATGTGAACGATGCCCCCGCCGGGCCTGGCCAGCCGGCTGGCGATCTTGCGGGTGGGCGCATACCCGACGGCTTCCACCACCATGTCGAAACTGGCCGGCAGACCCTCATCGCTCGACAGCACCTCGAACGGGCCGATGCCGGCGACCACCTTGCGGCGCGCGTCATTGGGTTCAAGCACGGTGATATGGCCCGCATTGTGGGCCGCCAGCACCAGTGCGGCGCCCACGCCGATTGCACCACCACCGATCACCAGGCAGCGCGCCTCCTGCATCGTAGGGTGCAGCACCTTGCCCGCAAGTCTCACCGCATGCCAGCCGCAGGCGATGGGTTCCGCCAGCGCCGCCTTGTCGAACGCAACGCCTTCCGGCACGGTCACCAGGTTCTTCTCCGGCATTGAAACGTATTCGGCAAAAGCCCCGGGCCGTGGCGGCATCGAGATGATCTGGCGGGTGGGGCAAAGATTGTTGCGCCCTGACCGGCAGGCCTCGCACTCGCCGCACGTCACCAGCGGGTTGATCACAACGCGCTCTCCGCTGCGCGGGCCGGAAACGATGGTTCCTGCCGCCTCGTGCCCGAGGATGAGCGGGGCAGGGCGGCGCTCGTCATGGCCCAGGAAGGCGTGCATGTCGGAGCCGCAAATGCCTGACGAGACGATGCGCACCAGCACTTCGCCCTCGCGCGGGGCAGGTTCTGCCTCGTCGCGGAACGCCATCTGCTCGGTGCCGGTATAGACGAGCGCCTTCATTTCGCGGTGAAGCCTCCATCCACCATCAGCACGTGGCCGGTTACATAGGTCGCGGCATCCGAACACAGGAACAGGCAGGGGCCTACAAGGTCTTCCACGGTGGAGTTGCGGCCGATGCAGGTCTGCGCCGCGTTGGCAGCGGCCTTGGCCTCGTCGGCAAAAACCGGGCCGGTCAGCGGCGTGTGCACGAAGCCCGGACCGATGGCGTTTGCGGTGATGCCGTGCCGCGACCACGCTTCGGCCATGGCCCGTGTCATCTGCGCGACGCCGGCCTTGGACGCGCCATAGGAGATGCCGCCCGGAAACGCCCGGTAGGTCTGCAAGCTGGCGATGTTGATGATGCGGCCCCAGCCCTTTTGCTTCATGGCCGGCGCCAGCCCCTGCGCCAGGAAGAACGGCGTGCGCAGGTTGAGGTCGAGCGTGGTGTCCCAGCCCTCCGGTGTCACGTCGCCCGCCGCCTGCCGGGTGTTGATGCCGGCCCCGTTGAGCAGGATGTCGGGCGCACCGAACGGCTCCGAGACTCGCGCGGCCAGTTTTGCCACGGCACTGCGATCGGTCAGGTCGGCTACCACGATAGCGGTATCGACCTTCGTTTCCGCCTGCCAGTCCTTTAACTGGGCCTCGCGTCGGGCAACGCCCACCACCTTGGCCCCGGCGCCTGCCAGCACCGTTGCCAGGTGCCGGCCAATGCCGCTGCTCGCACCGGTCACGCATGCGACATGACCCGACAGGTCTACCGAAAAGTCAGCCAAACAACGCCTCCTAGTTGCTATACAGGTAGGCCGGCAGCCAAAGCGCGATCTGCGGGAACAGGAACACGATGGCCAGGCCGATAAGCTGGATGACCATGAACTGCATCATGCCGTAATAGATGTCCTTGAGATCCCATTCCGGCACCACGCCTTTTAGGAAGTAGGCCGATAGCGCTACCGGTGGACTGAGCCATGCGGTTTGCAGGCACACCGCCACCAGGATGGCAAACCAGGTCATGTTCACGTTCAGCTCGATCAGAACCGGCGCCAGGATGGGTAGGATGATCAGCACGATCGGCACCCATTCCAGTGGCCAGCCAAGGATGAACACCAGCGCCAGTATCATGGCGATGATGGCAGAAGCGCCGAGGTCGAGCCCCAGCAGCAGTTCCGTGATCATCGTCGGTGTGCCAAGCCTGGAGAACACCGCGCCGAAGAAGTTCGACGCCGCCACCAGGAACAGGATCAGCACTGAGATTTCCAGCGTCTTCAGCAGCGCCGAGTAGGTGTTCTTCCAGCTGAACTTGCCATAGGCGATGGTCAGCACCACCGCGCCGAACGCGCCCATGCCGGCACCCTCGGTCGGCGTTGCCCAGCCCGACAGGATCGAGCCCATGGCGAACAGGATCAGGATCGCCGGCGGCACCAGCCCGAGGAAGAACTCCTTCCACACGTACGCGCGGTCTTCTGGGATCATGTCTTCCGGCAGCGGCGGCCCCAGCTTGGGGTTGAGCCAGCACCGGCCGACCGAATAGATCATGTAAAGCACCGCCATCAGGATGCCGGGGAAGATCGCTGCGGCGAACAGGTCGGTCACCGGGATTTCCAGCACCGGCCCCATCACCACCAGCATGATCGACGGCGGGATCAGGATGCCCAGCGTACCGCCCGCCGTGATGGTGCCGGCAGCCAGCCGCACGTCGTAGCCGGACCGGTTCATGGTGGTTGCCGCCATGATGCCGAGAATGGTCACCGATGCCCCCACGATACCGGTAGCGGCACCGAAGATCACCGACACGAACAGCACGGCGATGAACAGCGAGCCCTTGACGCGGGCCAGCATAAGCTGGATCGCTGCAAACAGCCGTTCCATCAGTCCAGCCTGTTCCATCATGAAGCCCATGAACACGAACAGCGGCACGGCAGACAGGGTCTGCTCCATCATCGAACCGTAGATCTGCAGGTTCATCAGGAAGATGGTGAGCTTCAGTCCGAAGCCCCACGCGCCGAAGAACACGCCCAGGAAAATCAGGGTGAAGGAAATCGGGAAGCCGACGAAGATCGCGAACAGCATCGCCGCGATCATCCATATCCCGATGATGGCGGGCGGCAGGTCCGGCAGCCAGTCGAAGAAGGCCTGAAGAATATCGATCATACCGGCCACCTTCCGCGGGTCGCCGCATACCAGGACTTGCAGATCTCGGAGATGCCCTGGATCACCAGCAGGGCGACGCCGATTGCCAGCGCTGACTTGACCGGCCAGACGATCGGCGCCCAGGTCGAGTCGCCGGCGCGCTCGTTCTGCATGATCGACTTCAGCGCAAACTCGTAGCCGGCATACATCAGTAGCAGCATCGCCGGCATGAACAGCATGATATAGAGGATCAGGTCGACGGTACCTTGCGTCTTTACCGAGAAGCTGCGGTACAGGAAGTCGGCCCTGATGTGCAGGCCGCGCATTAGCCCGTAGGCTGCGCCCAGCATGAATGACATGCCGTACAGGATGCGCGAAAGGTCGTAGGACCACAGGGTCGGCGCGTCGAAGAACTTGCGCGCCAGCACCTCGTAGACCATGCCGAAGATGATCGGCACCACCATCAGGCAGACGATCCTGCCCACCCAGTCATTGAGCGTGTCGATGGATTTGATCAGCACCTTCGAAACCGGGTGCATGTCTGGCGGCAGCTCCGCTTCCGGCCCGCCACGGCGTTCGGCCAGCAGTTCGTCGCCGATTTCATTGATGTCCGGATTGGACATGGCTTCCCCTCCCGCGCGGCCGGGGTAAGCCGCAAGTTTTTCCCCTGTCATTTTTTGTTTTTTAGAGGGTTGCCTGCCATGCGCTGGCAGGCAACCCCGCTATTTTGGATAAGTGGCTTCGAGCGCCCGCTTACTGCTTCTTCAACTGGTCGGCGTAGGCCTTGCCGAGTGCTGCATTGGACTGCTGCGCACCTGCCCAGAACGGTACGGCCACCTTCGCGAACTCCTTCTGGCTGGTCCACACCTTGTTGAAGAACTCGTTTTCTGCGGCGTTCTTCTCAAGCGCTGCGCGGGCAGCGTTCATGTACTCCGTGAAGTAGTCCGACGGGGTGTCGTGCAGGATCACGCCATCCTCGTTGACCAGCTTGTCGAGCGCCTTGCCGTTTTCCAGGATGCGATAGGAGATCGCCTTGGACAGCGAGGCATTGGCAGCCACTTCGAGCGCCTTCTTCTGGTGGTCGGTCAGGCCGTTGTAGACATCGCCGTTGATGTACAGGTCAGCGTTCACCACCACCTGGTGCAGGCCCTGCAGGTAATAGTGCTTGAGCACCTTCTGGAAGCCGAATACCGAGTCAGGTTTCGGGCAGCACCATTCGGCTGCATCGATGGTGCCCTTTTCCAGCGCCGGCAGGATGTCACCGCCGCCCATGGCCACCGAGGCCACGCCGATGTCCTTGTAGGTCTGGCCCGGAATACCGGGCGGCGTACGGAACTTGTACTTGCGGAAATCGGCCATGGAGTTGATTGGCTCCTTGAACCAGCCAAGGGCCTCGGGGCCGACCGGCTGCAGCATGAAGCCCTTCACGTTGACGCCCATTTCCTTCCATAGCTGGTCGTACAGCTCTTTGCCGCCGCCATACTGGAACCAGGACAGGAAGGCGATATTGTCGATGCCGACACCGGCACCGGCCACCGGCGAACCGAACAGCATCGCAGCCGGGTGTTTGCCCGACCAGTAATGGGTCCAGGCGAAGCCGCCTTCGATCAGGCCGGAGTCGACCGCGTCAAGCGTTTCCTGCACGCCGACCACCGCGCCGGCGGGCAGCACCTCGATTACCACTTCGCCCTGGGTGAGCGCTTTCACGTCTTCTGCGAAGTCCTTCAGCATGGTGATTTCGTCAGCTGACGATGGGATGACCGACTGAACCCGGATCTTGGTTTCTGCCGCTGCCAGCTGCGGGGCTGCTACGGCGGCCGCAAACAGCGTGGCAGCTGCAATCTGCTTGGTCACTTGCTTGAGAATGGACATCTGTTTCCTCCCTATTCTCGTTTTGCCTTCGTGGTTGGTCCCTAAGTGTAGTTGCCTGCCGTCGAAGGCTGTCCGGCGGCTGGTTGGTAAACCGTGTCTGCTAGCGTGCATCCTCCAGGATCATGTCAGATGCCTTCTCGCCGATCATGATGGCGGGTGCGTTGGTGTTGCCCGATACTATGCGCGGCATGATCGAGGCATCCGCCACCCGCAAGCCCGCCACGCCATGTACCCGCAGCCGGTGATCGACCACCGCTTGCGGATCACTGCCCATCTTGCACGTTCCTGTCGGGTGATAAATCGTGGTGGAGTTGCGGCGCGCCCAATCCAGCAACCCCTCATAATCGTCGTCGGGCAGTTCGGGGCCGGGCCGCATTTCTTCGGTGATCATGTCCTTCACCGGTGTCTGACGACAGATTCGCCGGGCAATGCGGATGCCGTCCACCAGCGTTTGCTGGTCCAGCCGGGTCGCAAGGTAGTTCGGGTGAATTGCCGGATAGTCCTGCGGATTTGCCGACTTGAGCCTGATCTCGCCCGCGCTTTCCGGCCGCAACTGTAGCACCGACGCGGTGAAGGCATCGAACGTGTGGGTGCCCTCGGTCGGTTTGTCGGCACTGAACGGCTGGATGTGGAACTGGATATCGGGGCTGTCGAGTTCGGGCCGTGTCCGCAGGAAGCCGGTGCCGAGGCTTGCCGCCATGGTCATCGGGCCGGAGCGGGTCAGCGCATACTGCATGGCAATCCGAGCCATGTTGAGCGGACCGCGCGTGCGCGTGTTGATGGTCGGCACGGATACCTTGTAGACCGGTCTTGCCTGCAGGTGATCCTGCAGGTTGCGCCCCACGCCGGGGCAATGCTGGCGAACCTCTATGCCGTGTTCGCCAAGGTGCTCTGCATCGCCGATGCCCGACAGCATCAGGATCTGCGCCGAGCCAATGGCGCCGGATGACAGCACGACTTCGCGCCGCGCCCGGATGGTCTGGCGCTCACGGCCGCGGATCACCTCGATGCCGGTTGCGCGCTTGCCGTCAAAGGTCAGCCCGGCGGCCAGCGCGTGGGTCATGATGTCGAGGTTGGGCCGGTTCTTGATGCCGGAGAGGTAGGCCTTGGCCGACGAACACCGCAAGCCGTTGCGCGCAGTGAGCTGGAAATAGCCGATGCCTTCCTGGTTCTCGCCGTTGTAGTCGTCGTTGTAGGGAAAGCCGCACGCCTGTGCGGCCTTCAGCCACGCATCCACCACCGGCCAAGACTTCGCCGACCGGCTCACGCTCAGCGGGCCGGAGCCGCCGCGATGGCTGTTCTCACCGCCCTCCCAGCTTTCCGAACGCCGGAAGTAGGGCAGCACGTCTTCCCAGCCCCAGCCGGCGTTGCCCAGCTGGCGCCAGTTGTCATAGTCCTGCGGCTGGCCGCGCACGTACAACAGGCCGTTGATCGAGCTGGACCCGCCAAGTGTCTTGCCGCGCGGCCAGTCTATGGCCCGGCCGGCAATGCCATCGTCCGGCTCGGTCCGGTACATCCAGTTGAGGCGGCGGTCGTTGATGGTCTTGAAGTAGCCGACGGGAATGTGAATCCAGGGCGATGAGTCCGGCCCGCCCGCCTCGATTAGCGCGACCGTGTGGCGCGGGTCTGCCGACAACCGGTTGGCCAGGGCGCAACCGGCGGATCCCGCTCCGACGATGACAAAGTCATACTCCACCGCGAAAATCCACATAGACTAAAAAATGAGACTTTTTATCTCGATAAATAGCCTAACTGCCTATATGATGCTCCCGCAAGGGTGAAAACGGCTGGCCGCATGCTTTTCGCCCATTGGCACCAGAGGAGAGCGTGCGGCATGATCGGGCCGGACAAGATTCCAACCTCGTTGCGCACGCTGCGCATTCTCGAGGTTATTGCCGCCTCGGAGACCGCCCTCACGCCGACCGAGATCAACGCCCGGCTTGGCCTGCCCAAGCAGACTGCCCACCGCCTGTGCACGCGCCTGGTGGCCGAGGGCTTCATCGCCTATGTGCCGGGCGGCAAGCGGCTTCGGCCCGCCCGCCGGTTGCGCGCGCTGGCTGCCGGGTTGATGTCGGCTTCCCAGGTACACATCGCGCGCCATCAGGTGCTGGAAGATGTGGCCCGGCAGGTCGGCGAGACCGTCAACTTCGTGGTGCCCGAAGAACACGGCATGAGTTACCTGGATCGCGTCGAGACCGGCTGGGCGTTTCGCGTGCAACTGCCCATCGGCACCCATGTCCCGTTCCACTGCACTGCCAGTGGCAAGACCTGGCTGGCCAGCCTGCCGCGCGAGCGGCGCGCCAAGGTGGTCAGCGCACTCCGTCTCGACCGGCTGAGCGCCAACACCATCACCAGCGCCTCGCGGCTACTTGAAGAACTGGAGCAGATCGCCGCGCAGGGCCACGGCATCGACAACGAGGAGTTTGTCGACGGCATGGTGGCCATCGCCGTGCCGGTTGTGGATGCTGACGGGCGGTTCCTGGCGGCGCTGGCCTTTCACGGGCCGTGCATGCGCCTCACGCTGGACAAGCTGCTGGACGGCAAGCCGGTACTGCTCGAAGCCGCCCGCCGGCTGTCAGCCATCATGATGATGGACGACTGAAACGGCGACGGCGCCCCGGAATATCCGGAGCGCCGTCATCATTGTGTTGCTGATCCCGGGCCTTGTCAGGCGTTGAGGTCGTAGCGGTCTGCGTTCATGACCTTGGCCCACGCTGCCGCGAAGTCGTTCACGAACTTCTCAGCGTTGTCGTCCTGGGCGTATACCTCTGCGTAGGCGCGCAGCATCGAGTTGGAGCCGAACACCAGGTCCGCACGGGTGGCAGTCCACTTGGTCTTGCCGGTCTTGCGGTCCTGGATCTCGTAAAGGTTCGAGCCCTTCGGCACCCACTTGTATGCCATGTCGGTGAGGTTGACGAAGAAGTCGGTCGTCAGCGCACCTTCGCGGTCCGTGAATACGCCATGCTTCGAGCCGCCGTGATTGGCGCCCAGCGCACGCATGCCGCCGACCAGGCAGGTCATTTCGCTGGCCGTCAGGTCCATCAGCTGCGCCCGGTCGAGCATCAGCTCTTCCGGCGTCACCACATAGTCCTGCTTCAGCCAGTTGCGGAACCCGTCCGCCAGCGGCTCGAGAACCTCGAAGCTGTCTGCGTCGGTCATGTCGGCGGTGGCATCGCCACGGCCCGGCGTGAACGGCACCGTGATGTCGAAACCGGCTGCCTTGGCAGCGTTCTCGATGGCGACGTTGCCGGCCAGCACGATCACGTCGGCCACCGAAGCACCGGCTTGCTTGGCGATCGGCTCAAGCACATCCAGTACCTTCTGCAGGCGGGCCGGTTCGTTGCCTTCCCAGTCCTTCTGAGGCGCAAGGCGGATGCGTGCACCATTGGCGCCGCCACGATAGTCCGACTTGCGGAACGTGCGTGCGCTGTCCCAGGCGGTGGCGGCCATGTCTGCGATGGACAGGCCCGAGCCTGCAATCTTTGCCTTCACCGCGGCCACATCCCACGAGGTCGAACCGGCCGGAACCGGATCCTGCCAGATCAGCACTTCCTTGGGCGCATCGGGGCCGATGTAACGGGTGTTCGGACCCATGTCGCGGTGGGTCAGCTTGAACCATGCGCGGGCGAACGTGTCGGAGAAGTAGGCCGGGTCAGCCATGAACTTCTCGCAGATGGCGCGATAGGTCGGGTCGATCTTCATCGCCATGTCGGCGTCGGTCATCATCGGCATGGTGCGCTTGGACGGATCCGAGGGATCCACCGGCATGTCTTCTTCCTTGATGTTCACCGGACGCCACTGGTTGGCGCCTGCGGGAGACTTGGTGAGTTCCCACTCGTGGCCGAACAGCATGTCAAAATAGCCCATGTCCCACTTGGTCGGCTGCTTCGTCCATGCGCCCTCGATGCCCGAGGTAACCGCGTTGGAGGCCTTGCCGCCCAGGTTGGGGTTCATCCAGCCAAAGCCCTGGTTCTCGATGTCTGCAGCTTCAGGCTCGGCGCCTAGCGTTGCCGCATCGCCGTTGCCGTGCGCCTTGCCGACGGTGTGGCCGCCGCAGGTCAGGGCTGCGGTTTCCTCATCGTCCATCGCCATGCGGGCGAACGTCTCGCGCACCTGCGCGGCGGTCTTCAGCGGGTCAGGCTTGCCGTTGACGCCTTCCGGGTTCACGTAGATCAGGCCCATTTGCACCGCGGCGAGAGGGTTCTGCATCGTGTCGGGCTTGCCCACGTCTGTGTAACGCTCGTCGGACGGTGCCAGCCACTCGCGCTCGGCACCCCAGTAGGTATCCTTTTCCGGATGCCAGATGTCCTCGCGGCCAAACGCAAAGCCGAACGTCTTCAGGCCCATGTCCTCATAGGCCATCGTGCCGGCCAGCAGGATCAGGTCGGCCCAGGACAGCTTGTTGCCGTACTTCTTCTTGACCGGCCACAGCAGGCGCCGGGCCTTGTCGAGGTTGCCGTTGTCCGGCCAGCTGTTGAGTGGGGCGAAGCGGATATTGCCCGAGCCGCCGCCACCGCGGCCATCGGCCAGGCGGTAAGAGCCGGCGGAGTGCCAGGCCAGACGGATCATCAGGCCGCCATAGTGTCCATAGTCGGCCGGCCACCAGTCCTTGCTCTCGGTCATCAGCGCCTTGACGTCAGCCTTGACGGCGTGGAAGTCCAGCTTCTTCACTTCCTTGCGGTAGTCGAAGCCCTTCAGCGGGTTCGACTTGCTGTCGTGCTGGTGCAGAATGTCCAGGTTCAGCGCATTCGGCCACCAGCTCATGACATTGCTGCCTACGCTGGTCTGGCCGCCATGCATGACGGGGCATTTCGAGATGTCGTCCATCTTGTTCATCGGGTCGTCTCCTGTGGTACTTAAAACCATGACAAGACCCCCGAAATGCCGGGAGCCTGGAAATCCGTCGGTTCAGTGCGGGCCGAAGCCCTTATATAAGGGCAAAGCCGCCGGCATGCGAGCGAACCATACTGCCTGTTTGCAACATTTGGCCGACAACAGATTCCGCTCCATCACCTGCGTGTCCTAGCAGAGCTTGGCGATAGAATTAAGTTGAATCTTCTGATTGAACTCATAACTTCAAGTTATGAGAAACATCACCCTCAAGCAGTTTCGTTATTTCGACCAGTTGGCCCGGCACGGCCACTTTGGCAAGGCCGCCGAGGCCTGCGGCATTTCCCAGCCCGCGCTCTCGGTTCAGATCAGGGAACTGGAGCGCGAACTGGGTGCGGTGCTGTTCGAACGCGGCGCCCGTCAGGCCCGTCTGACCAGATTTGGCGAGGAACTCGCAGGCCGTGTCCGAAATATCCTGCGCGCGGTGGATGAACTTGGCGACATCGCGCGCGCCTCCGGCAATACCCTGTCGGGCCGGCTGCGCATCGGCGTCATCCCCACCGTGGCGCCTTACCTTTTGCCCACGATCATCTCGGGTCTTGGCCAGAGCCACCCGGCGCTTGAATTGCACGTGCGCGAGACGGTCACGCCAAAGCTCATTGGCGAGTTGGAGGAAGGCAGGCTCGATACGGCCATCGTTGCCTTGCCGGTCTCCGAGCCGGCGCTGGCCGAGGTTGCGCTGTTCGGCGAGAATTTCGTGCTGGTGCGCCCGGCAGAGGACCAAGGCAAGCCGGTGCCCGACCGCGAAACCTTGCGCGAAATGCGCCTGCTGCTTCTGGAGGAGGGGCACTGCTTCCGCGACCAGGCGCTGTCGTTCTGCAATCTCAATTCGGTCGCGCCGCGCGAATTGCTCGATGGCAGTTCCCTGTCGACGCTGGTGCAGATGGTTGGCGCCGGCATTGGCGTGACGCTGATTCCGGAAATGGCGGTGCCGGTGGAGACCCGCTCGGCGTCGGTCTCGCTGGCCCGCTTTGCCGAGCCTCAGCCCTCGCGCACCATCGGCATGGTCTGGCGCCGCACTAGCCCGCTGGCAAACCAGCTCACCCAGATATCCAGGGCTGTTTCCCGCTCCGCCGAAGAGTGGCGTCGAGATAACGCGGTCCATATCTAGTTCCTGGGTAAACCCGGAACCGGTCCATACTGTCTATCATGATCGGAGAACACCGGGGCAGGGGCCGGATAGCTGACTGGGCCATTCGCCGTTTCCACGCTTATCCGCCGCAGGTGCGGGTGTTGCGACAGCCCTTCCATGTCGTTGACGGTTGCCAGCGCAATATCCGCTTGCAGCAACGCTTCGATGGCTTCTGCTGCCGTGCGTCTGGCAAAGCCTGCCGCCACCAGCGTATCGGTTTCAGGCCGGTTGTTGACGCGCGCGACATTGGTGGCAAAGTGCGGGTCGCTGCCCAGTTCCGGCTGGCCGAGGAACACCTCGCACAATTTCACCCACTCCCGGTCGCTCTGGATCGAGATCAGGATTTGCGTCCCGTCGACACAGGTAAACACGCCATAGGGCGAGATGGATGGATGCGCCAGGCCAATGCGCTTCGGCGTCTTACCGCCCTCGTGGTTGAGCAGCGGCACGGTCAGCCAGTCGGCCATCACGTCGAACATCGACATCGAGATGTGCGAACCCTTGCCCGTCACGCCGCGCTGGATCAACGCTTCGAGAATGGCAGCATGGGCAGTCGCGCCGGTGGCGATATCGACGATGGAAACGCCCACACGCGATGGTTCATCCGGCCCGCCGGTGATTGAGCACAGGCCTGACTCGGCCTGGATCAGCAGGTCATAGGCCTTGCGGCTGGCCAGCGGCCCTTCCTCGCCATAGCCCGAGATCGAGCAAACGACCAGCCGCGGAAACTCCCGCGCCAGCCGCTCCGCGTCAAAGCCCAGCCGCGCCAGTGCGCCGGGCTTCAGGTTCTGCACCAGCACGTCCGCTTCTGCCAGCAGCCCGGCAATCCTGGCCTTGTCGTCCGGCTTTGTCAGGTCGGCGATGTGGGTTTCTTTGCCCCGGTTGAGCCATACGAAATAGCTCGACTGCCCCTTGGCCACATCGTCATACCCGCGCGCGAAATCGCCTTCGGGCCGCTCGATCTTGATCACCCGCGCGCCCGCATCCGCCAGCCGGGCGGTGGCAAAGGGTGCCGCCACCGCCTGCTCGATGGCAACGACCGTTAATCCCTCAAGCGGCAGCCTGCCCGGCATCAGAACGACCTCGGCAGGCCCAGCACGTGCTCGGCCACGTAGGACAGGATCAGGTTGGTGGAGATTGGCGCCACCTGGTACAGCCGCGTCTCCCGGAACTTGCGCTCCACGTCGTACTCGCAGGCAAAGCCGAACCCGCCATGGAACTGCAGGCAGGCATTGGCCGCTTCCCAGCTTGCCTTGGCGGCGAGGTACTTGGCCATGTTGGCCTCCGCCCCGCACGGCTTGCCCGCGTCGAACAGTTCACAGGCCCGATAGCGCATCAGGCTTGCTGCCTCGACCTCGATGAAGGCTTCGGCGATGGGAAATTGCACGCCCTGGTTCTGGCCGATGGGCCGGCCGAACACATTGCGCTCGCTGACATATTTCGACACCCGCTCGGTGAACCAGTAGCCGTCGCCGATGCATTCAGCCGCGATCAGCACTCGCTCCGCGTTCAGCCCGGTCAGGATATACTTGAACCCCATGCCTTCCTCGCCGATCAGGTTCTCCGCCGGAATTTCCAGGTTGTCGAAGAACAGCTCGTTGGTCTCGTGGTTGACCATGTTGAGGATCGGCTTCACCGTCATGCCGGCCTTCATCGCCTCCTTCACGTCGACGATGAAGATCGACAGGCCTTCCGACTTCTTCTTCACTTCGCTGAGCGTCGTGGTGCGCGCCAGCAGGATCATCAGGTCCGAGTGCTGCACCCGGCTGATCCACACCTTCTGCCCGTTGATGACGTAGCGATCGCCCTTCTTTACGGCGCTGGTCTTGAGCTGGGTCGTGTCGGTGCCGGTGGTGGGTTCGGTCACGCCCATCGACTGCAGCCTGAGTTCACCGGCGGCGATGCGCGGCAGATACTTCTGGCGCTGCTCCTCGGAGCCATGCCGCACCAGCGTGTTCATGTTGTACATCTGGCCGTGGCAGGCGCCCGAATTGCCGCCGGCCCGGTTGATCTCTTCCATGATGACCGAGGCTTCCGCGAGGCCCAGGCCCGACCCGCCATAGGCCTCCGGGATCAGCGCTGCCATCCAGCCCGCCCTGGTCAGCGCATCGACGAACTCTTCCGGATAGCCGCGCTCCTGGTCGATATTGCGATGATATTCATCTGGAAATTCTGAACAAAGTGCGCGGATTGCATCACGGATTTCAGTGTACTTGTCTGTGAGTTGACCCAGCATTCCAGCATGTTCCTGCGTGCAGCTCCCCCTTGCCGCCGTTCCAGCCTCAGCTCCGCCAGGGTGGACAGTGATAGCCCGCCGGCGACAGCGTGAAGATTTCGCACCCGTCCGCCGTTACGCCGATGGTGTGCTCGAACTGCGCTGACAGCGATCGGTCGCGCGTGACGGCCGTCCAGCCGTCGGAGAGCACCTTCACATGCGGACGGCCAAGGTTGATCATCGGCTCGACAGTGAAGAACATGCCCTCGCGCAGTTCGATGCCTTCGCCGGGCCGGCCGTAGTGCAGGATGTTTGGCATGTCGTGGAACAGCTGGCCGAGCCCGTGGCCACAGAAATCGCGCACCACGGAGCAGCGCTCGCCCTCGGCCAAGGTCTGGATGGCGTGGCCAATATCGCCGGTCCATGCGCCCGGGCGGATTACCTCGAGCCCGCGCATCAGGCATTCGTAGGTTACCTCGATCAGCCGTTCCGACCGCCGGTTGATTTCGCCTACCGGGTACATGCGGCTTGAATCACCGTGCCAGCCATCGACGATAAGTGTCACGTCTATATTTACAATTTCGCCTTCCTTCAGCGGCTTGGGGCCGGGAATGCCGTGGCACACCACGTGGTTGATCGACGTGCAGATGGCCTTGGGGAAGCCGCGATAGTTTAACGCCGCGGGGATCGCGTCATGCTCGCGGGCGAACGCCAGCACCGCATTGTCGAGTTCCTCGGTGGTCACGCCCGGCTGCACCATCGGCACCAGCATGTCGA
This sequence comes from Alphaproteobacteria bacterium, assembly GCA_024642465.1. Classification (GTDB taxonomy): domain Bacteria; phylum Pseudomonadota; class Alphaproteobacteria; order Rhizobiales; family Aestuariivirgaceae; genus Anderseniella. The sequence goes on along the minus strand of JAHEBA010000050.1, from coordinate 2,419 downwards.
GCGCCTCTGCCGCAAGCCTGCCGGCCTTGCGCATGGCGGCGAAGTCCGCTTCGCCGTGCAGCTTGATCTGGCCATTGTTGACCAGCGGCGCCGTGGCCGCATCTACGTAAGTGGTCTGCATGTTCATCAATACCGCAAATTGGCTACGTCACGTCAAGGTCAATCAGCCGGCCCGCAACGATCTCATCTTCTCCCATGTGGCACGCCAGCGCGATGCTTTCAACGCCCGCGTCGCGCGCCGCCTTCCAGGCAACCATGTAGGCGGGGTCAATATCGTGCGCGAGCCGGAACCGCGCTGCGTCGGAACGCTGCGCCAGATAGACCATCACCGCCCGGTGACCCTCGCGCACCATGTCCGCCAGTTCCATCAGGTGCTTGGCGCCGCGCTCGGTCACTGCGTCAGGAAACTCGGCAATGCCGCCCTCGCGCGACAGGGTGACGTTCTTCACCTCCACATAGGCGCGGCGGCCATCCGCGCCATCCGACAGCAGGATGTCGATGCGGCTGTTCTTGCCGTATTTCTGTTCGCGCTTGAGGTTTTGGTAGCCGGTAAGTGCCGGTACCTTGCCGGCAACGATGGCTTCTTCCACCAGCTTGTTGGGAAGACCTGTATTGAGCCCTACCCGGGCCGGCTGACCGGCCGGGTTCACTGCTTCCACCATTTCCCACGTGTGGGCATATTTGCGCGCAGGGTTGTCCGATACCGACAGCCAAACCGGATTGCCGGGGTCCAGCAACCCCATCATCGAACCGGTATTGGGGCAGGTGGCCGTCACCAGTTCGCCCGTGTCCAGTTCCACGTCAGTCAGGAACCGCTTGTACCGCTTGATCAGCTTGCCGCGCAGAAGCGGCTTTTCGGAAATCTTCATGGGATCGCTTGACCGGAATTGACCGTTTGGATGTAACTCAATTGAATTCTTATTGCATGTCACACACGAGGCCACGTTTCCAGCCATGAGCGACACCATTCCCACAGCCGCCGTACTTCTCATCGGCGACGAGATCCTCTCAGGCCGCACCAAGGATGCCAACCTCGGCTGGATTGCCGACTGGCTGACCGCGCTGGGCATCGACCTCAAGGAAGCTCGCGTCGTCTCCGACGACGAGGCCGACATCGTCGCGGCCCTGGATGCGTTGCGGGCCCGATACAGCTATGTCTTCACCACCGGCGGCATCGGCCCCACCCATGACGACATCACCGCCGATGCAGTCGCGAAAGCCTTCGGCGTGGGGATAGACCATCATCCGAAAGCCGTCGCAATCCTGCGCGCCCATTTCGCCGAACGCGGCTTGCCGGAGACCGAGGCTCGCATGCGCATGGCGCGCATTCCGGACACGGCAGAGCTCATTCCCAACGCCGTGTCGAAGGCGCCGGGCTTCCACATCGGCAATGTGTTCGTCATGGCCGGCGTGCCGAAGATCATGCAGTCCATGCTGGAGGCCGTCACCTCGAAGCTCACCGGTGGCAGGAAGATACTGTCGCGCACGGTCACGCTCAACCTGGGCGAGGGCGACGTAGCCAAGCGGCTCAAGGAAATCCAGCAGGCCCACGACGGCGTGATGATCGGCTCCTACCCATTCGAGAAGGAAGGCGGCCGATACGGCACCAACATCGTTATCCGCTCGCGCGACGAGGAGCGGATGAACGCGGCCGCCGATGAAGTGGCCAAGATTTCGGACGAGGTTCACGCGAAGCCGCCTGAAGAGGCGTGGAGCTGAGCGTGAGTCCGCGGTTGCGTGAAGATCAATTCATTGAATACTCGCCAGCTGGGTATCAGCGGAATACAAGCGATCGAGGCGCGGCTGCTTAAATCGCTACCTAAGGTCACTCACCTCATATTTCTCCCATTCTAGGAATAAAGATTCTGACGAGGTGTTGGATTTGTGCAACAGACTCCGGGCGGGCCGAGTTGTTTGGTCTATTCGTCCGTAAGCGGAAAAGTTAGTGAGGCGCGTTATGAAGAAGTATCTTTTGACGACTGTCGCCCTGTTGGGGATGGCAACGACAACTACAGCCGCAGACCTGTATGTAGCACCGGCCCCGGTTCCTGCTCCGATTGACAATTTTTCTGGCTTCTATGGCGGTGTGCATGGCGGCTGGGGCTTCGGCAATGCAAGTTCGGCCTACGCGGACGACGCATTCAATCCCGGTGGACAAGCCGGTTGAGGCTTGTTTTGGGGCTGCGCCGTAGATGTCGATCCTGCTGGCGGTTTCATCGGCTTCCAGGCCGGATAAAATTTCCAGCTGGGCAATGGTTTCATCCTCGGTGTCGAAGGCGATTACTCCTTTGCAAGCCTGCATGATGATGCCGTTGGTACCTGGGCAACTGGCGAAACCGAAGTAATCCTCGACGTCGATCGGATGGCGTCAATTCGTGGCCGTCTCGGCATGGACATGGGGCAGTGGATGCCTTTCATC
>JAHEBA010000144.1 GCA_024642465.1 Alphaproteobacteria bacterium | reverse complement strand
TACGCCATCGGCGACATTCCGCGCCCGCCCCACTGGTCGGGTTTCCGCATCAGGCCGCTCTACATCGAGTTCTGGAAGGACGGCGCCTTCCGGCTGCATGACCGGGTGGTATTCCGCCGGGTATCGCCTGACGAACCGTGGACCAAGACGCGGCTTTATCCGTGACCGGGTTTGGCCTATAGCTTGATCTTCACATTTCGGAGATTTCGATGCCCGGTACGCAGACTGCAAACTCGGAGCGCAAGACGCTGATCCTGACCGGTGCCTCGCGCGGCATTGGACATGCCACAGTGAAGCGGTTTTCGTCCGCCGGCTGGCGCGTGATCACCTGTTCGCGCCACCCGTTCCCCGAGAACTGCCCGTGGGAAATGGGCCCCGAAGACCATATCCAGATCGACCTGTCGGACATGGACGATGTGGAGCGTGGCGTGGCGGAAATGCGCGAGCGGCTGAAGGACCAGGGCTCGCGGCTCAACGCACTGGTCAACAATGCTGCCATCTCGCCCAAGCTCGAGGGCGGTGCGCGCATGAACACCTTCGACACCAGCGCCGCCGACTGGCTCAGGGTGTTCAACGTCAACTTCTTCGCCCCCGTCATGCTGGCCCGCGGCCTCGTGGACGAGCTTAAGCGGGCGCAAGGCTCGGTGGTCAACGTCACCTCGATCGCGGGCTCTTCGGTGCACCCGTTCGCGGGCGCGGCCTACTCGACTTCCAAGGCGGCACTTGCTTCGCTGACCCGCGAAATGGCGCATGACTTCGGCCCGCTGGGCGTGCGCGTCAACGCAATCTCGCCGGGCGAAATCGAAACCTCGATCCTGTCGCCGGGCACGGAGAAGATCATCCCGCAGATACCGCTGCGCCGCCTGGGCCAGCCGGAAGAGGTGGCCAAGGCCATCTACTTCCTGTGCACCGATGCGTCGTCCTACGTGACGGGTGCGGAGATCCACATTAATGGCGGCCAACATGTCTGACGGCAAGCGCCGCCCCGAGACCATTGCCGCGCAGGCGCTGGATGCGGTAGACAAGGTAACCGGGGCCATTGTGCCGCCGCTCTACACAGCCACCACCTATGCCCGCGACGACGACTACCAGCTCGTCGGCAAGCACCTTTATTCGCGCTATGGCAACGAGACCATCGACCATGCCGAGCGGATCATTGCCGCACTCGAAGGCGGCCACGCCGCGATGGTCTATGCCTCGGGTCTGGCGGGCCTGGCCGGCCTGCTCGAAACGCTGCAACCGGGTGGCAAGGTGGTTGCGCCGAATATCTTCTACTGGGGCAGCCGCGACCTGTTGAATCACATGGCGCGCACTGGCCGCATCACGGTCGAATACGTGGACATGACCGATGAGGCTGCCGTGAAGGCGGCGGCAATGGGCGCGGAACTTCTCTGGATGGAAACCCCGGTCAACCCGACCTGGGATGTGGTGGACATCCGCAGGATGGCCGACATCGCCCACGAGGCTGGCGCCGTTCTCGCCGTCGATTCCACCGCTGCCAGCCCGGTCGTCACAAGGCCGTTCGAGCATGGCGCGGACATCGTGTTCCACTCTGTCACCAAGTATCTCAACGGCCATTCTGACGTGCTCGGCGGCGCGCTTGTGACGAAGGAAGACAATGCCCGCTGGCAGGCGGCGAAACATGTCCGCGCCATCACCGGCGGCATCCTCGCGCCGTTCGAAAGCTGGCTGCTGATCCGGGGCATGCGCACCCTTCATGTCCGCGTGCGGCAGGCGAGCCACAATGCGCTCGCCATCGCCCGCCACCTTGAACATCACCCGAAGGTGGAGCGGGTGCTCTATCCGGGCTTGCAGTCTCACCCCGGCCATGAAATTGCGCGCCGCCAGATGGGCGACGGCTTCGGCGGCATGCTGTCGGTCTGCGTCAAGGGCGGCATGGCCGAGACCGGCCGCTTCGTGCGCGCGCTGAAGCTGTTCCTGCCTGCCACCTCACTGGGCGGCGTGGAGAGCCTTGCCGAGCACCGCAAGGTGATAGAGGGACCGGAAAGCCCGATCCCCGACAACCTGGTGCGCATCTCCGTCGGCATCGAGGCGGAGGCCGACCTGATCGCCGACCTCGAGCAGGCGCTTGAAAAGGCATGAGGCGGCTGCTGTTGGCAGCGATTGCCGCCGCCATGTTTGGCCCGGCTGTTGCGCAGGAGCGCCTGCCGGATGGCATCGTCAGCACGGGCAGCAACGACATCGCCCAAGCCTGGTTCACCCGGCCAACGGATCGCTATGCCCACGGCATCCTGGGCGATGCCATCGAGGCGGGCGGCTTGGCCGTCACGACGCGGGACGGCAAGACGCTCGAACTCGTTCTGCCCCGGCAGTTCGTTTTCGAGGACCGGCAGGCGCGGCTGCGCGATCTGGATGGCGATGGTCGCGACGAGGTTGTCGTCGTGCTGACCAGCGTGACCGAAGGCGGTGCGCTGGCAATCTATGGCGTGCGTGATGGCGCAATCGTCAAACTGGCGCAGACCCCGCACATTGGCCGGTCAAACCGCTGGATCAACCCGGCGGAGTTTACCGATCTGGATGGAGATGGGCGGATCGAGATCACCGCGGTGTGGAAGCCGCATCTGGCGCGCGAGCTTCAGGCCTGGCGCTATGCGAACGGCAAGCTGACCCACGTCACCACGATCGAGGGCTATTCCAACCACGAGATCGGCTCCCGCGTGCAGGACCTGACCGAAGTGGTGAAGCTGTCAGAGGGACGCCCGGCGCTGGCCATCCCCACGCCGGACTACGACGAGATCGCGTTCATGGTTTTGAAGGACGGCAGGTTCACCGAGGCGGCACGTCTGCCCGCCGGTGGCAAGATCACCTCACCCGTCACGCTGAACGAAAATGGCCGGCGGCTAGAGTTCGCCACCGGCCAGAAGAAGCGTTCGATAGATATTCCCTGAAGGCGCGGCAGGTCAGCCGCGCAGGCCTTCCTTCTTGATCCACGCTGCCGTGTCGTTCAGCGCGCCCTCGTAGCGGTCGAACATCTCGTTGATCTCGCTCTCGGTGATGATCAGCGGCGGGCAAAGGGCGACCGAGTCGACCATGGCGCGCACCATCAGGCCGCGAGCTTGCGCAAACTTCATCATCGTCGCGCCGACCATCTTCTTCGGGTCGAACGAGGCCTTGGTGGCCTTGTTCTCGACGATTTCCGCCGCGCCGATGAAGCCCTTGGTGCGCACGTCGCCGATCAGCTCATGGTCCTTCAACTTGTTGAAGCGGCCCTCGAACACCGGCGCAAGTTTGGCCACGTGGTCGATGATGCCGTCGCGCTTGTAGATTTCCAGCGTCTTCAGCGCCACGGCGGCCGCCACCGGATGGGCGGTGTAGGTGTAGCCGTGGCCGAACACGCCGATCTTCTTCGACTGGTCGAGCATCGCCTGGTAGAGGTCTTCCTCGATGGTGATGCCGCCCAGCGGCATGTAGGCCGAGGTAATCGCCTTGGCCATCGACACCGAGTGCGGCTTCATGCCCATGGTTTCCGAGCCGAACCACTTGCCGGTGCGCCCGAAGCCGCAGATCACTTCATCGGCAATGAGGCGCACGTCGTACTTCTCCAGCACAGCCTGGATCTTCGGGTAGTAGCCTTCCGGCGGCAGGATGACGCCGCCCGCACCCATGATCGGCTCGGCGAAGAAGCCGGCCACCGTGTCGGGGCCTTCGCGGATGATCATCTCTTCAAGCTCTGCCGCCATGCGGGAGGTGAACTCGTCCTCGGTCTCGCCGTCCTTGCCGAAGCGGTAATAGTGCGGGCACGAGGTGTGCATGATGTTCTTGATCGGCAGGTCGAAGTCGGCATGAACCGGCGGCAGGCCGGTCAGCGAGCCCGACGCCACGGTGACGCCGTGATAGCCCTTGATGCGGGCGATCAGCTTCTTTTTCTCCGGCTTGCCGCGGGCATTGTTGTAGTACCAGGTCAGCTTCACCTGCATGTCGTTGGCTTCCGAACCGGAAGAGCAGAACAGCAGCTTCGAGGCTTCGCAGGGTACCAGCTCCTTCAGCGTCTCGGCCAGTTCGATGGCGAGGTCGTTCGACTTGCCGGCGAAGATGTGGGTATAGGGCAGGCGCTTCATCTGCGTGGCGGCGGCGTGCACCAGTTCCTCGTTGCCATAGCCGAGAGAGGTGCACCACAGACCGGCAAGGCCTTCGATGTATTCCTTGCCCTCGTGATCATAGACATAGATGCCCTTGCCTTCCTCGATCACCGTCGGGCCGGTTTCACGGAACGCCGAAAGGTTCGTATAGGGGTGGATCAGGGTCTCGATGTCGCGCATCGCGAGGTTGGAAAGAGGCTGGTTCATTTGACAAATACCTTTTGACATGCTCGCGCGGCTGCGCACGATCTGAGGGCCGCAATATGTCAGAACTCACAAGGGGCGCACAATGGCAGACATGTCGCTGATCAAACAGACCGCAAGTGCGCTGGTTGCAGGGCTGAACAAGGGGGAGATCACACCGCACGACCTGCTTGACGCGCTGGAGGCGCGCATCGCAGAGGTCGACGGCAAGGTGAATGCGCTGCCCACGCTGTGCTTCGACCGGGCCCGCGCCCACGCTGATGCGCTGCTGAAGAAGCCCTTGGGCGAGCGCGGCCGGCTGGCCGGCATGCCGGTGCCCATCAAGGATCTGTCAGACGTGGCCGGCGTGCGCTCGACGCAAGGCTCGCTGATCTTCAAGGACACGGTGCCGGATGTGTCGGACGTTCTCGTCACGCACCTGGAAGCCGAAGGCGGCATCGTCTACGCCAAGTCCAATACGCCCGAGTTCGGTGCCGGCGCCAACACCTTCAACGAGGTGTTCGGCGCAACGCTGAACCCGTGGAACACCTCGCGCTCGGCAGCCGGCTCGTCCGGCGGGGCGGGCGTGGCGCTGGCCACCGGCATGGCCTGGGTGGCGCATGGTTCAGACATGGGCGGCTCGCTTCGCAACCCCGCCTCGTTCAACTCGGTGTGCGGCATGCGGCCTTCACCGGGGCGCGTGGCGACATCGCGCGGCGGCAAGGTGGACGGCAACATGGGCCAAGAAGGCCCGATGGCGCGCAACGTGGAAGACCTCGCCCTGCTGTTCGACGCCATGTGCGGCGAGGAACCGGGCGATCCCGTCTCCAAGCCGCGTCCACAGAAGAGCTATCTCGACCAGTGCCGCTCCGGCTGGAAGCCGAAGAAGGTGGCGTTCTCGCGCGACCTCGGCATCACCCCGGTAGATCCTGAAGTGGCGAAGATCGTCGAGGCGGCCGCCCGCCGCTTCGAGGACGCGGGCGTCATCGTGGAGGAAGCCCACCCGGACCTGTCGGAAGCACATGAGTGCTTCCAGATCCTGCGCGCGCTGTCCTACGCCACCGGCATGAAGCCGCTGCTGGAGGCCCACCGCGACAAGCTCAAACCGGAAGTGATCTGGAACATCGAGAAGGGCCTCGCGCTCACCGCCGCTGACATCGTCAAGGCCGACCACCTACGCGCCGCCATGTTCCAGCGCACGCTCGACTTCTTCGACAACTACGACCTGCTGCTGTGCCCGGCGACCATCGTCGCGCCTTATCCGGTCGAGCAGCGCTACGTTGCCGAATGCGACGGCCACACCTTCGAGACCTATATCGACTGGCTCGCCATCGTCTACGCAATCACCAACATCTGCTCTCCCGCGCTGTCCATTCCGGCGGGCTTCACCGGCGAAGACCTGCCCGTGGGCATCCAGATCGTCGGCCGGCCGAACTGTGATGGCCAGGTGCTGGCCGGCGGCCGCATGCTGGAAGAAATTCTCGGTCTCAAGGGCAAGGTGCCGATTGATCCGCGCGGCTGAGGCGCTAATATCCGGCGCAACGATCAAGATCAGTGAGTTTGAGGAGACGTCATGCTGGGACTGATGCAGGACTGGCCATTGCTGGTGCACACCATTCTGGATCACGCATCGC
>JAHEBA010000143.1 GCA_024642465.1 Alphaproteobacteria bacterium | reverse complement strand
GGCTTTGCCCGTATAGGGGCTCCACATCATTCGACAAGGAGCCCGCAGCTATGCGCTATGCCATTACCCCGCCAGACCGCGTTCACCTTTCCGTTCGCGGTTCAGACGAGATTTATCCGGTGCGCCGGGTCTACTGCGTGGGGCGCAACTATGCCGCCCATGCCATCGAGATGGGCCACGATCCGGACCGCGAAGACCCGTTCTTCTTCCTGAAGTGCCCGGAGAACATCGTCACCGGCGGGGCGGACTTTCCCTACCCCACGTGCTCGTCGGGCGTGCACCACGAAATTGAAACCGTGGTGGCGCTTGCTCACGGTGGCCGCGACATCGCCGTCGAGAACGCGCTGGAGCATGTGTTCGGCTACGGCATCGGCCTCGACATGACCCGGCGCGACCTGCAGGGCGAGATGAAGAAGCAGGGCCGGCCGTGGGAAATCGGCAAGGCGTTCGACCACTCCGCACCGATGTCGGGACTGGTGCGCGCTTCCGAGATCGGGCACCCGGATGCAGGTGCGATCTGGCTGAAGGTGAACGGCGAGGTGCGCCAGAGCGGCGACATGAACCAGATGATCTGGAAGGTACCGGAAATGATCGCCTGCCTATCGCGCCTGTTCGAACTGGCGCCGGGCGATCTGATCATGACCGGGACGCCATCAGGCGTGGGGCCGGTCAGCCGTGGCGATGTGCTGCACGGGTTTGCCGAGGGGATCGGCGAGGTTCAATGCAAGGTTGCCTGAATGGTGCCGGCGAGCTTGGGGCCCCAGCCTAGAGGATTGATCAGACCCATGGCCCATGCGGCGTTGATGGCAACGCCGAACGCCAGATCTGCAATAATCACCCATTTGCCGACCTTGAAAACCTTCCACAACATGCCGCACCGTTTCCTTTTGATACACCGGGTTAAGACCTCGGAAGGAACCAGCAAGGAGCGAGCCACCGGCAGCCGGGGCAATGGTGGGACAAGGTCAGCCGGCGGCGGAAAGTCGAAGTGACGGCAGGCCCAGCGCGATGACGGACAGGTTGAGAGACCTGCGCACGGCCATGCACTGCATGACGGAGCGCACCGCCATGGCCACCGCGGTGGCTGCGGCCGCGCCTTCGATGCCGTAATGGGGAATGAGCAGGAGCGACAGTCCCACATTGAACAGGACCGCCGTCAAGCCGGCGAACAGGATCTCGCGCTGCCGCCGTCAGTGTTTCACCACCGGCCCGGTCCGCACGGGCCAATTGGCAGTCTGGCAGCAAGCAGCAAACAGCGTGCCATCGCGCATAAACGCGACGGCACCGTGGCGGTTCAGCACTCGGGAAGGTTAACGGCCAGCCCGCCGAGGCTGGTTTCCTTGTACTTTTCGTTCATGTCGACACCGGTCTGGCGCATGGCCTCGATGCAATTGTCGAGCGGCATGAAGTGCTGGCCGTCGCCATGCAGCGCCAGCGAGGCGGCGGATACGGCCTTGATGGCGCCGAGCCCGTTTCGCTCGATGCATGGCACCTGGACCAGCCCGCCGACGGGGTCGCAGCTCATGCCGAGATGGTGCTCAAGGGCAATTTCGGCGGCATTCTCGATCTGTTCGTTGGTTCCGCCAAGCGCCGCGCACAGGCCTGCCGCAGCCATCGCTGCGGCAGAACCCACCTCGCCCTGGCAGCCCACTTCCGCGCCGGAAATGGAAGCATTGTGCTTGATCAGCCCGCCGATGGCAGCCGCCGTCAGCAGAAATGTCCGCAGTCCTTCGTCATTCGAGCCGATGCAGTGGTCGCGGTAGTAGCGCATTACGGCGGGCACCACGCCGGCCGCGCCGTTGGTGGGCGACGTCACCACCTTGCCGCCGGCGGCATTTTCCTCGTTCACCGCCATGGCGTAGACGCTCATCCAGTCGTTGGCGACGTGTGGCTGGGCCATGTTGGAACCGCGCTGCTCGACAAGGCGCTCGTGAATTTTCTTCGCCCGGCGGCGCACGTTCAACCCGCCCGGCAGGATGCCATCGACGCGCAATCCCCGGTCGATGCAGTCGGACATGGCCTTCCAGACCTGGTCCACGCGGGCATTGAGTTCGTGCGGCTCCATGTGGACCTGTTCATTGGCGCGTTTCATTTCGGCAATGGTCTTGCCTGCGCGCGCGCCCATCTCCAGCATCTCCTTCGCGGTGCCGAAGGGATAAGGATAGCCGGCTTCCTTCTTGGCGGCCTTCAGACCCTTCGGGCTGCGGTCGAGCCCGGCCAGTTCATCTGCCGTAACCACGAAGCCGCCGCCGATGGAATAGTAGGTCTCTTCCTGACGCAACGCCCCGTGGGCATCGAAGGCGCGAAGCACCAGCCCGTTTGCATGGCCGGGCAGCGGCTGGCCGTAGTCGAACACGAGGTCTTCGTCAGGCCGGAAGCGCAAGGTGCCCAGACCCTCCGGCTCCACGGTGCCGGTCTCATGAACCCGCGCGAGCGCCGCCTCGGCAGCATCCGCATCAATCGCGGCAGGCTCGAAGCCGCAAAGACCGAGGATTACCGCCCTGTCGGTGGCGTGGCCCTTGCCGGTAAAGGCCAGCGAGCCGTGCAGGGTGCAGGTCAGGTGGGCCGGTTCGCCCGCGCCGGGAATCGGCATCTTGCCGCCCTGCAAATCCTTGAGGAACATGGCGGCAGCCGTCATCGGACCCATGGTGTGCGATGACGACGGCCCGATGCCGATCTTGAAGATGTCAAAAACAGAGAGGAACATGAGGCCACGCGAAGTTGTGTTTCAGCATTGAAAATAGGGTGTATCGGCGCTGGTGCAATGCGCGGCACGACATCACGATGCACGAAGACGGCAGCGCTCGTCCCGTCTAGATGTCCGGGACTACCCCGGCGTCCTTTCCAGCCACTGCAACCAGCCAGTCCGACAGCTTCTTGAGCTTCACTTCGTTGACCCGGGTTTCCTTGATGCAAAGGCAATATGTCCTGCCGGATGGTATTATTGCGTCATGAAAGGTGAAAACATTGCCTGAAGCAATCTCGCGCCTGGCCAGAAAGTCGGGAACGAGCGCCACCCCCTGTCCTGCCTTGGCCAACTCGAGCGCCAGAAGATAGTGGCTGCAGAGCCGGAACGAGCCATCCTGGATGTCGCTCAGGCTCGTGCCGGTCATCCGGCAAAAGTCGATCCAGTCTTGTCCCAGATTGTCACGTCCCACATCTGTCGTGATCAACCGGCGTTTGCTGTCTTGCGCTGGCGCCCGCCTCAACTCGGGCGCCTCGACTGCAATCAGAAACTCGTCCTTTAGGGGTATCGCTGTGTACCCCGCCTTCAACTCATCTGCCACGACGTAGGCATCAGCCACTTCATTGATATAAAGAGGGTTCTGCGCATACAGGCGAAGCTCAAGATCGATTTCCGGGACGGAGCTGTAGAAGTCCTCGAGCTTTTCGGTAAGCCAGCCGGGGCCGAATGAACTGCAAACTGCCAGCTGCAAGGTCTGGCGGCCTTCACCGACCACGTCCTTCACGAGGTCCTCCAGACCAGCTAGCGCAGATGACAATCTGGTACCAAGCTTTTCGCCGGCAGGCGTCAGCGCAATGCCGCGCCCGGACTTCCTGATCAACTGCAGGCCGATGGCATCCGAGAAGCGCCGGATCTGGTGGCTGACCGCACTCTGCGTGACGCCCAAATCCTCTGCGGCCAGCTTCACCGAGCGATGGCGGGCTACAGCCTCGAAATACTGCAGGCTGCGCAGGACGTTTGGATCCTTCTTGTCCAGGATTCTATCCTTCAGAACTGGCTAGCCACGGCAGGAGGACACTTATGCCCGTTGCCCCATATGGCTGCCAAGCCACAAAAACTGTCTTAGTACGTTACCATACCAATGACAAAGATTGATTGCAGATGATTTTCGGTCAATCATCAGACCAAGGATGAATGGACCGGCAGGCACGAACGGAGCGCATCTTAACGTCAAGGTTAGTTGACCAGGGGAAGAAGAAAATGGGAAACCTGCGATATTTGATTGGCTCTGCAGGCTGTGCGGTTGCAGTCACCGCTGCGGCGCTGTTGTCCACGCCCACCCAGGCGGCCGATCGGAATGAAACCGTGCGGTTCGCAGCAGGCGCGAGCGGCGCGACAATTTCGGGCGCCATAACCGGCTATGATGGCGTCAATTACCGGCTCGGCGCATCCACCGGCCAGACCATGCAGGTGCTGTTCAGCCCGGACAATGGCGCGTGCTACTTCCACGTGCTGCCGCCGGGATCGCAAACGGCCATCTTCAACGGGTCCATCTCCGGCAACGAATTCTCCTCGCGTCTGCCATCGAATGGCGAGTACACCCGTTCAGGTCTACATGATGCGCAGCGCGGCACGTCGCGGCGAGACTTGCCGTTACCGGATCTCCTTCGAGATTTCCGGCGCGACGGCGCAGTTGCCGGCAGGCGTTGAGGACGACGCCGATGATGGCGGCGGCGCGCTGGCCGGCACAGGAGGCAGCTTCGGTGGCAGCTATACTCGCCGCGATGCTCGCCGTGCCTGCGAACAGCGCATGGGCGAGCTGTACGGCTATCCCCGTTCGCAGATCCGCGACGTTTCCATCGAGCGCAGCGCGCGCGGCAACTTCACCGTGACCGGCAAGGTCACCCGCTACCAGAGCCAACCTGACGTGTTCACTTGCCGGGTCGCCCATGGCGAGGTGATCGGGCTGCGCATCCACCATCCAGACAGGCCGGGGGAGGCCGTCGGCAAGGCGATCCTCGGCGCGGTGCTACTGGGCACGGCCGAGGCCCTTTCCGACAACGAGTTCGAGAATGAGCCCCATCCGGCCTATGGCGGCGGCAACCCGTTCGCCGACCGGGATCACCTGAACCAGGCCTGCAAGCACGAGATTGCGCGCAACCTGCGCCACTCGCATGCCCAGTTCGACCGGCTGCGGCTGGTGACCGGCCATCTGACCCGGCGGATGCTTGAAGGCACCGGCTCCATCCGCTGGTACAACACCGACCACATGATGCATTACACTTGCCACTTCGACCGCAGGGGACAGGTGGTCGACGGGCAGTTCTACTACTATCCAGCGGAACAGGCGGCTTATGGCCAAGACTATGCCGATGGCAACGCCGGCGGGCCCGACAATCTGCGCGTCTCCGGCGTCGCCATCAACGACGTGCTCTACGTCCACCGTGCTGCCAATCTCGCCAGCCCGCGCATCGGTTCGCTACCCCACAACGCCCGCGGAGTTCGCAGTCTCAGCTGCCAGTGGTCCGAACAAGATCATGGCACCTGGTGCGAGATCGAGTGGCAGGGGCTGCGCGGCTTTGCGGCGCAGCGCTACCTGCAGGAAGACAGCTGACAACCCGTTTCGGGACGGCACCCCAACACACGCACACATAGGAGAAGATGCACCATGAACTCCCGTTTGAAGACACTCATGCTGGCGGCAGTTGCCGGCATCATATGCACCGGTGGCCTCGCAACCGGAGGCGGCGAAGCGAGCGCACAGAGCTTCGACTGCGCCAAGGCCTCGACAAGGGTCGAGCGGTTCATCTGCGACAACCCGCGCCTGGGCGAACTCGACAGCGAACTGGCCGAAGCCTACCAGACCGCGCTGCGCGACTCGCCGTGGGCATCGGCCAACCGCCGCATCCGCGCCGAGCAGAAGGCCTGGATCGCGCGGCGCGACCGCTGCGGCAACCCGGGCTGCGTGAAGCGCATGTACCAGATGCGCATAGGCCAGCTCCACGCGGAAGTCGACGTCGAGGTTGACGGCGATGATGGTGGCGGCGCCATGGCCGGCTCCGGCGGCAACGCCAGCCCTGCCCGCATGATGGCCGTGTGCCGCGACCGGGCGGTGCACGTGTTCCACCTGCGCGCCAGCGACGTCGAGACCAAGTACGAGGGCCAGCGCACCGACGGCACCCACGCCGTCAACGGTACCGCCTACCTGCGCGGCATCGAGGAAACCTTCCAGTGCTCGTTCAACTCGAGCGGCACCTCAATTGATCGGTTCATCGTGAACTAGGGAGTTTGA
>JAHEBA010000142.1 GCA_024642465.1 Alphaproteobacteria bacterium | reverse complement strand
GTCAGGCGGGCATGCGGTGGCGGTTTGCGAGCCCGGCACCTTCATCGGTGAGATGACCGCCATGCACGGTGACCCGGCCAATGGAACGGTAAAGCTGATCCGCGACTCGCGCTACTGGGCCATCGACGCCCAGCGGCTGCGTGATCTCGTCAGCAAGGATCCCGAGATCGGCACGGCGCTGGAAAGCAGTTTCGCGCGCAACATGCGCGACAAGCTGGTGCGGTCGAACCGCTTCATTCTCGAGTCCGGAGGGTTCGGCGGCCGTCTCCTCCCGGCCCGCGAATTCGCACTTAGCGCCTGCCGCAACGCGTGATATCTGCTGCAGTCATGAAAGCTGCAAAACCAGGATTGTCGTACCGGGGCCAGGTCTGGCCGAAGCCCAACGATCTGGCGTCGGCCATCGGCAATGCGGGCGTGGACGTGGTGTCCTCGCCGGCAACCATCGGCTACCTCGAATTCGCCGCGCTCTATGCCGTCGAGCACCTGTTCGAGGAAGGCGAAGCCAGCGTTGGTGTCGGTTTTGACCTGAAGCACCTCGGCGCCGCCACGCCGGAGAAGCCTGTCGATGTTGCCTCGGAACTGGTTGCGGTGGACGGGATCCGGCTGACCTTCGACGTCGAGGCCCGGCAGGGCGGCAAGGTGATCATGGCGGGCCAGCACCAGCGCGCGGTGATCAATCTCGAACGGCTGCTCGCCGGGGCTAAGGCTGGCCAGACGCAGGATGGCCCGCTGGTGCTGACGGGCCGGGCGCTAATGCCGGCGGACGTTGAGACGGTCGCGCAGGGGCGCAAGGTGCAGGTGGCGCCGGACGCTGCCGCCGCCATGCAGCGCGGTCGGGCCGTCGTAGAGCGCTACTTCGACGAAGGCCTGCCGGCCTACGGGTTGACCACGGGCCTTGGCATGCGGGCAACCGAGTTGCTGTCGCGCGACGAAGCGGCGGAGTTCTCGTACCAGACGGTGAGAGGCCGGGCTCAGGCGGTGGGGGAACCGTTGAGCGTGGCAGAGGTTCGAGCAGCGATGTTGGTTCGACTGAATACCATGCTGACCGGAGAGGCAGGCGTAAGCCCTCACGTGGCGCAGGCTCTGGCGGATGCGCTCAATGCCGGGTTCACGCCGGTGATGCCGCGCACCGGGTCCATCGGGGCGGGCGACCTGGTGGTCATGGCGGGCATGGCGCATGCGCTTATCGGCGAGGGCGAGGCGTTTGTTGATGGCGAACGGCTGCCTGCTGGCGAGGCGCTGAAGAAGGTAGGGCTTAAACCGCTTGAACTGGGGCCGAAGGACGGGCTGGCCCCGTGCAACAATCCCTCGCACTCGGTGGCCTCGGCTGCGCTGGCGCTGGCCAAGGCGCGCCGCGTGCTGGATGCGGCCAACATTGCGGCAGCGCTCAGCATGGAAGGGTTCAGAGCCAACCTGTCGCCTTTGGCGCCTGCTGCAAACAGGGCACGGCCGCAGCCGGGACAGATGGAAACGGCCGCGGTGCTGATGCGGTTGCTGGAGGGAAGCGGCTTGCACGAGCCGGGCGAGGCGCGCCGGCTGCAGGACCCGATTTCGATCCGTTCGGTGGCACAGATTCATGGCTCGTCGCTGGCTTCGCTGCAGGTGCTCGACCAGGCGGTCACGGTGGAGCTCAACAGCTGCCCTGACAATCCGCTGGTGGTGGCTGGCGAAGGACGGGTGATCTCGGCTGGCAACTACCACACGCCATGGCTCACGCAGGCGCTCGATACGGCATCGCGGGCGATGGCGCAGGCAGGCAACGATCTTGTCTCCCGCATCCAGCGGCTGTGCTCTCCGGACATGTCAGGCCTGCCGCCGCTTCTGTCTTCCGCGTCGACAAACAGGGCGGGTTTCGGCCCGCTGCTTAAACCGCTTGAGGCTTTGCGGGCCGACGTGATTCACCTGTCAAATCCAGTGCCGGTGGTTTCGAGCTTCAACGCCAACGGAGTGGAGGACGCTGCCACGCTTAGTCCGCTCGCGGCGCGCAAACTTGACCGGCTGAACGAGACGATGAGTTATCTGGTGGCTTACGAACTGGTTGCCGCTGCGCAGGCGGTTGATCTGGCAAAGCTGGATTGTGTCGCGCCAAGGCTGGCGAAGGCTCACCGGCTGGTCAGGCAGCATTGCGCTTTCATGGCTGAAGACCGGCCCATCGGGCGCGAGGTCGAAGCGATTGCCTGCGAGCTGGTGCTGATGGGCGGGCTGGCGGACGTTTACCGGTAGCGCAGCTGCTGACCGATGCCCAGTCGCGACGCCTTCTCCAGCATGGCCGCGCCCAACGCGATGTCGGACAGGGACAGGCCGCGGTGCCAGAACAGGATGGTCTCGTCATCGCGTTCGCGGCCCTGTTTCGCCCCCGTAACAATCTCGCACAGTTCGCCGTGCACGGTTTCCTCGCTGACGAGGCCAGCATCGATGTGGGGGCGCAGTGCGCCAAGCTTGCCGGCGCGGAACTGGCTGAAGTCGTCGATGACGATCTTGTCCATGATGCCGGTCATGCGGATGTCGAGCGCCGACACGGTGCCGTAGGGGATGACACAGGTGCCGGGCGTCACCCAGTCTGCGTTGAACAGTTCCTGGCGTTCGTTGAGGCGTGAAGCCTCGACCATGATGTCGGCGCCTTCCAGGCAGTCGCGCCAGTTGTCCGTCACGGTAATCTTCTTGCCAAGGTCGGCTTCGAGCTTTGCCGCAAACGCGTCGCGGCTTTCCGGCCGGCGCGAGTGGACCCGGATCTCGTCGAAGTCGAACAGGTGATCGAGCAGGCGCACGTTCCAGTAGGCAGTGCCACGGGCACCCACATGGCCCAGCACCTTCGAGTTCTTGCGGGCGAGGTGACGTGCGCCCAGCGCGGTCAGGGCGCCGGTGCGGGCATCGGTGATGAAGGTCGCATCGAGGATGGCCTTCGGCATGCCGGTTTGCGGGTCGAACAGGTTGAGCAGCGCCATTTCCGACGGCAGGCCGCGTTTGTAGTTGTCGACATAGTCGCCGACGATCTTCACGCCCGCGAACCCCATCGGCGCTACATAGCCGCGCAACACGTTGAAGTGGCCGTTGAAGGCAGGGTCCGGCGTCAGGTGCATGCGCGGCTCGATGACGGCGCCGCCCGGCGTGCCTTGCGCCTTCAACCCTTCCTCGACCGTCGCCAGTATCTCGTCATTGGTCATGTCCAGCGCATCGACGTCCGGGCCGTTCAGCCAGGTCAGCATGACGGGATCGTGGGGCGCGCCCATCAGGGCTTCAACCTTCCTGCATTCTCAAGATACTCGATGATCTCGCCGGCGGTAACGTCGGGCGTCTTCTCGCTGGTGTCGATGCGGATCTCGGCCTTCTCGGGTGCTTCATAGTCCGAGTCGATGCCGGTGAAGTTCTTGATCTGGCCGGCGCGCGCCTTGGCGTAGAGGCCCTTTACGTCACGCGCCTCGCAGACTTCCAGCGGCGTGTCGACATGGATTTCGACGAACTCGCCCGCCTCCAGCATCTCGCGCGCCATGCGGCGTTCGGAGCGGAACGGCGAGATGAACGATACCAGCACGATGAGGCCTGCGTCGGCCATCAGCCTGGCCACTTCAGACACGCGGCGGATGTTCTCCACGCGGTCGGCGTCGGTGAAGCCGAGGTCACGGTTGAGGCCGTGCCGGACATTGTCGCCGTCGAGCAGGTAGGTGTGGTGGCCCATGGCGGTAAGCCGCTTCTCGACGATGTTGGCGACGGTGGACTTGCCCGATCCCGACAGGCCGGTGAACCAGAGCACGGTGGGTTTCTGGTTCTTGATCTGGCTGCGGGTCTGCTTGTTCACATCCAGTGCCTGCCAGTGGATGTTGCTGGCGCGGCGCAGCGCAAAGTGAACGAGGCCCAGGCCAACCGTGTTGTTGGTGAAGCGGTCGATGATGATGAAGCCGCCAAGGTCGCGGTCTTCCTCGTATGGCGTGAACGGCACCTGCTCGTCGAGCGACAGGTTGCAGACGCCGATTTCGTTGAGGGCAAGCGTGCGCGCGGCTGTGTGTTCGAGGGTGTTCACGTTCACCTCGTACTTCGGCGTCGCCAGCTTGCCGGGCACGGTCCGGGCGCCCAGCTTGATGAGGTAGGGGCGGCTGGGCAGCATCTCCTCGTCGCCCATCCAAAGCACCTGCACCTCGAACTGGTCGGCCACCTCGACAGGGGCATCGGCGGCACAGATGACGCTGCCGCGACTGGCGTCGATCTCGTGCTGTAGCGTGAGCATCACGGACTGGCCGGCCACCGCCGCTTCCAGATCGCCGTCCATGGTTACGATGCGCTGCACCCGGCTTTCACGGGCCGACGGCAGTACCTTGACCGGAGCGCCGGGCTTCAGGACGCCGGAGGTCAGGGTGCCTGCAAAGCCGCGGAAGGTATGGTCGGGCCGGCACACCCACTGCACCGGCATGCGGGCCGGTTTATCCGTTTCAGCGGAGGTAATGTCGACGGTCTCAAGGTGTTCAAGCAGCGTCGGGCCATTGTACCAAGGGGTCTCAGGTCCGCGCTCGGTGACGTTGCAGCCGCCCAGCGCCGACATCGGGATGCAGGTCACCTCGCCCGCGCCGATCTCCTCGGCGAAGACGTGGAAGTCCTGTTCGATCTTCTCGAAGATGGCCTTGTCGAAGTTGACGAGGTCCATCTTGTTCACCGCCAGCACCAGGTGGCGGATGCCGAGGAGCGTGGTGATGTAGGCGTGGCGGCGTGTCTGGGTCAGGATGCCCTTGGAGGCGTCGACCAGCAGTACGGTAAGATCGGCCGTGGAGGCGCCGGTGGCCATGTTGCGGGTGTACTGCTCGTGGCCCGGCGTGTCGGCCACGATGAACTTGCGCTTCGGCGTGGTGAAGGCGCGATAGGCGACGTCGATGGTGATGCCTTGTTCGCGCTCGGCGGCGAGGCCATCCACCAGCAGGGCGAAGTCGATGTTCTGGCCTTGGGTGCCCATGCGCTTCGAGTCGGCCTCAAGGGCCGCCAGCTGGTCGTCGAAGATCAGCTTCGATTCATAGAGCAGCCGGCCGATCAGGGTCGACTTGCCGTCGTCCACCGAACCGCAGGTGATGAAGCGCAGCATGTCCTTGGCGGACTGCTCGGCGAGGTAGGCCTCGATATTGTCGGCGGTGAGATCCAGCGGGCGCATCAGAAGTAGCCCTCCTGCTTCTTCTTCTCCATGGAGGCGGACTGGTCGTGGTCGATGACCCGGCCGGCCCGCTCTGAGGTGGTGGTGACGAGCATCTCGGCGATGATCGCTTCAAGCGTGTCTGCCGAGCTCTCGGTGGCCCCGGTGAGCGGGTAGCAGCCCAGCGTGCGGAAGCGCACCATCTTCATTTCCGGCTTCTCCCCGGGCTGAAGCGGCATGCGGTCATCGTCCACCATGATCAGGTCGTTGCCACGGCGCACCACGGGGCGTTCGGCGGCGAAGTAGAGCGGCACGATTGGGATGTTTTCGTCCCGGATGTACTGCCAGATGTCGAGCTCGGTCCAGTTGGACAGCGGGAACACGCGCATCGATTCACCCTTGTTGATGCGGGTGTTGTAGGTGCGCCAAAGTTCCGGGCGCTGGTTCTTAGGGTCCCAGCGGTGCTGGTCGTTGCGGAACGAGAAGATGCGCTCCTTGGCGCGGGATTTCTCCTCGTCGCGGCGCGCCCCGCCAAAGGCTGCGTCGAAGCCGTACATGTCGAGCGCCTGCTTCAGCGCCTCGGTCTTCATGATGTCAGTGTGCCTGGCCGAGCCGACGGAGAACGGGTTGACGCCAGTCTTGACGCCGTCCTGGTTGATGTGGACGAGCAGGTCGAAGCCAAGCTCCCTGGCCAGCCGGTCGCGGAACTCGATCATCTCGCGGAACTTCCAGGTGGTGTCCACGTGCAGCAGCGGAAACGGCGGCTTGGCCGGGTAGAACGCCTTCATGGCGAGGTGCAGCATGACGGCGGAATCCTTGCCGATCGAGTACAGCATGACCGGCCGCTCGCACTGGGCGGCAACCTCGCGCATGATGTGGATGCTCTCGGCCTCGAGCTGGCGGAGATGGGTGAGCTTGGTTGGAGCGGTCATCG
>JAHEBA010000049.1 GCA_024642465.1 Alphaproteobacteria bacterium | reverse complement strand
TGCGAAGAGACACCACGTTGTAGACGAAAAAAAACTCAAGCACCATACAAGGAGCCAGAAGCCGATGAGCCCAACAATCCATGAACTTCCGTTTCTGATGCTATGGACGGCTCCTCCGGCGTCGTGGCGATGTACCAAGTTCGCGGTGTGGCCTGAGGAGGGGGCGAGGGCAGTTCCTGGTACATTCCGGACTCTCCTGAGTCACCTGAAAAGAGTCCGTTGTTGGGGGTAAAGCAGACATGCATCGCCAGCTATCGCTCGATTTGCTAGCCGACTAATCTTCCTGCATGAGCAATCTGATTCAACGCGCCTACTACAGCGCGCCGGCCAGCGAATTTGTACAGCAGCAACCCAGTGCGATCCTGGGGGAGCTCGTCGCGCGTCACACATTCGACGTTGACCTCAACCAGCGCAGTGCCTGGCAGACCGAAATCACTCACCTGCAGCAGGTGGTGGGATCGCTCCCCAACGCACATGTATTTCTGGAATTCGCCATCCCACGCATGGGCAAGCGTGCAGACGCTGTGTTGGTGGTGAAAGATCTGATCTTCGTCATCGAGTATAAGGTTGGTGCCAAGGAGTACCAGCGGCACGCGATCGACCAGGTGCTCGACTACGCGCTGGACCTTAAGAACTTCCATGCTGGCAGTCATGGACTAACCATCGTGCCGATCCTGGTGGCAACACAGGCGCCGGATCATCCGACTACTGCTGTTCTGTGGGATTATGAAGTGGTCCAACCTCTACTGGCGAACCAGGCTACGTTATGCGTTCCTGAAACGCTGCGGGATCCGCGAGTTGAAGTAGTACCTACCCCATATGGTGCGCAATCTTTGGGTGAGGGAGAGGTAGGGCCGGGGATCCAGGCGCCAGAGAGATTAGGTGTTGCACCACACATTGCCGGTGTTCGGCCAGGGCTGCGCGAGACCTTCTTGGATGAGGACGCGCCCGGCATAGCGACCATCGGCCAGCCGGATGCGCACGAGCTTGCGGCCATAATTTCCGGAGCTGCCAATCCACTCGATGCTGTAGCCTTTACGCATTAGGTCGCGCAGTCGGTCCCGGGCAGCGATTGCCGTGCTGCGTTCATTGCTACAACCCGGATTGCTGAGCTCGGGCGTATCTACGCTGTAGAGGCGCCATTTGACGCCAGCTTCCCAGCCGGTGTCGCCATCGACGATACAGGTCACCTTGCGGGCTGCGCGGTCGCCACCAAAACAGATGCCTATGTTGGTCTGCTGCATCACCGTTAACGGTGTGGCATTGCCAGTAGATTGAGGTGCGTTGCTAAGCAGATGCCAGCCAGTCGGAAAGCTTGCGCCGATAACAGCTGCGAATGCAGCAACGGCCAGCAGATGGCGAGCCGTACTGCTTTTTCGTTTGGTTCGCTCCTGGTCCAGATCGAACACAGCCTTGCGGCGATTAAACTGCGCGCCGCTTCTGTGCGAGATGTATTCCACGGTAGTACCTCCGGCAGCCAAGTGCATGCACCCAAAACATTCCCACTCTAAGGATGAACTATGCCGTCGCGTCCATAAGATGGATTTAGCCAGGTTGCTAAAATTGCTGCCATCGGCGTTGGCGCATTAACCGTGAGACTCATCAGCATTTTGTGTCGGGCCGACGCGATGCCTACATTACATATGCGGTGTGGTGCTAGAGCAGTTGCACCGACAAGAGACTGCGGAGTCACGCTTTTTAGGGCGTGGTCTTGTACGGGCCAAAAGAGCCTCCGACTGAGGGGCGACTGTAAGAGCAGTCGCTGCGCATCCGCTTCGATGAACCTCGAAGCAAGGGATGCGTACCTATGGTCAACCGACTTTCCAAATTTAAACAGCAAGCGATGCAGCGCCAGCGTGGGCGTTGTTACTACTGCCGGCAAGGCGTCGTAGTCGACCGCAGAGTAGCTCACGTCACGATCTCCATGATGTGCTGGGCGTATGCCTCCAGGGCCTCACGCTTCTCGTCCATATAGTCGTACTTGTTGTAGGTGCGCTGCAGGCCGGGCTTGGCATGCCCGAGCACGGCATCACGCACATCCTGGCTGAACCCCAACTGGGCTAGCCGGGTCTCGCAGGTCACGCGGAAATCGTGGACGCGGTAACTGGGCAGAACGCAGTGTCGGTCCCCGGTGATGTCCCGCAGCGCTTCACGGGCCGCCTCATCGAGCCGGCGCTTGCCCTGTGTGAAACCAGAGATAGGGACCAGGGCACTCTTGGTGCAGAATATGCAATAGTCGTCACGGTGCCATGCCGGCAGGCCTTCAACGATCTGCCGTACAGGTGTCGAGAACGGTACCAGGTGATCCCGGCGACCCTTGTAGCGACCGCGGGGGATTTCCAGGTGCCAGTGTCGAGGTCGATGTCGGAGCGCTTGGCACCCGACCATTCGGCACGCCGCTGACCGGTCAGCAATAGCAGGCGATAGTACTGGCCAAATGGATAGCCAAGCTCGCCAGCACCGTGCCAGACGGCCTTCAACTCGTTGTCGGTGAGAGCTCGACCGGCCTCCGGGTTCGGCATCAGGTCTTTGCGCTGCAGCAGGTAGATCGGATTCATATCCACCAGCTCACGGTCCACGGCCCAGTTGAACAAACGGGACAGGTGTTTGCGCACCTCGCGGGCGGTGCCGCGCTTGTCTGATTCCACTAGGTCGTCGAGCAGGGCATGTACATGCTTGCGACGGATCTCGGCCAAGGGCCACTCGCCCCAGCGGGGCAACACATACAGCCGCAAGATGCGCTCGATGTTCTTCCAGCTCTTAACGTTGGCCTTGCACTCCTGGGCAATGAAGCGGCTGATCACCTCGTCCAGGCGGGTCTCGTCCCGGACCCGTTCTTCCTCTTCCATTGCCCGTTTGGGATCGCGACCCTCGGTGGCGCCGGCGATAATCGCACGGGCACGATCAAGGGCTTCCTTCAACCCGACATCGGGCCACCTACCCAGGGTGAGCCGCTGCTGCTTGCCATAGCGGGTGCGTCCGGTCCCGGTCCGTCCGGTCTTTCCTGCTACCCGATACAAAACCGAAAATGATCGGGTCCCGTTCTCCGTCACCCGCACCACAAGTCCGGGGCAGTTGCTGTCCATCATCTCGATTCTCTTGCCTTTTTCCGGCTTGAGGCGGTCGATCATTTGCGGGTTGAACAGCTTCTTGGCACTGGCTCTCGGCATCCACAAAACTCCCCCAGCTACCCCAGGACCCCTCTGGGGTAGCAAAAACCCCTGGGTCTGAGTGGGACGGTATGAGAGCGAGTGTGTCCAGTTTCTCAAGACAAGACAAAGACTTGCGAGATGAATGGTTTACGAAGTGGGACAAAATGGTCCCAAAAATGATCCATTTGCCAAGGTTGGGGTCGTGAGTTCGAATCTCATCGCCCGCTCCAATTTCTCTCAGAAATGATGACCGCCGAAATGAAGCGATCTTCGGTGACGCTGGCTCAAAGGCCCGTCGTCACTGCAGTTCCTTGGTCTTCAAGAAGCGGATGGCTTCATAGGTCCGGGTGGCATAGTCGAGTTCCCATTGCCCCTTGGCGAGGAACACCGGACTGCCATCCCGGTCGGTCGCCATTGCAAGGCGATTGCGCTCCCGGAACGTGACGAGTGCGGCCGGGTCATCGGATGCGACCCAACGGGCCATATCATAAGGCGAGTTCTCGAAGTCTAGTTTCACGCCGTATTCCTGCTGGGCGCGCGAGGCCATCACGTCGAGCTGCAGCACGCCGACGACGCCGACGATCCACTGCGAACCGATCTCGGGCTGGAATACCTGGATCAGGCCTTCCTCGGCCAGATCTTCCAGGGCGGCCCGCATCTGTTTCACGCGCGTCATGTCGCCGAGGCGCACGCGGCGCAGCACTTCAGGTGCAAAGGCGGGCAATCCGGTGAACCGCAGCACCTCGCCTTCGGTGAAGGTGTCGCCAACGCGAACGGTGCCGTGGTTGGGGATGCCGATGACATCGCCCGCACAGGCCTCCTCGGCAATTTCGCGGTCCTGGGCCAGGAAAAAGATCGGTGAATGCACCAGCAGATCCTTGCCGGTACGCACCTGCTTGAGCTTCATGCCGCGCTTGAAATGGCCGGAACAGATTCGCATGAAGGCGACGCGGTCGCGGTGATTCTTGTCCATGTTCGCCTGCACCTTGAAGACGAAGCCGGCTACCTTGTCTTCGTCGGGCTCGACGGTACGCGGTTCAGCAGGACTTGGACGCGGCGATGGTGCGTTCTGGACGATGAAGTCCAGCAGCTGGGAGACCGAAAACCCGTTCAGCGCGCTGCCGAAGATCACAGGGGTAAGGTGCCCCTCAAGGTATGAGGCCTTGTCAAACTCGGCATAGCCGGCTTGCGCAAGCTCGATGGCTTCGAGCGTTGCATTGGCAACGTGGTCTGGCACGCCGACGCCAGAAAGGGCCTCGGCACTGGCAAGCGAAACGGTTTCAGAATATTCGCCAGCCCGGCGGTCGGTCTTCTGGAAGCTGCCGTCGCGCAGGTCGTAACAGCCGTGAAAGTCGGAACCCATGCCTACCGGCCAGATCTGTGGCGAAACGTCCAGGGCCAGCATCTCCTGGATTTCGTCCAGCAGCTCGAAGCCGTCGCGGCCTTCCCGGTCCACCTTGTTGACGAAGGTGACGATGGGAATGTCGCGCAAGCGGCAGACCTCGAACAGTTTGCGGGTCTGGCTTTCGATGCCCTTGGCCGCATCAATCACCATGATGGCGGAGTCGACAGCCGTCAGCGTGCGATAGGTATCCTCGCTGAAGTCCTCGTGGCCAGGTGTGTCCAGCAGATTGCAGGTGTAACCGTCGTAGTCGAATGTCATCACCGAACTGGTAACGGAGATGCCTCGATCCTGCTCGATCTTCATCCAGTCAGACCTGGCCCGGCGCTGGTCGCCGCGGGCGCGGACGGCACCTGCGAGCCGGATCGCGCCGCCGGCCAGCAGCAGCTTTTCAGTCAATGTGGTCTTGCCGGCGTCCGGGTGCGAAATGATCGCGAACGTCCGGCGCGTCAGGTGTTCGGATCCCATTGCGCAGGCCTGAGGGGTGAAGCGGTTGAAAGACTGCTCGCGATCCAGGATCAGCGAGTCTGCGCGTGATACTCGTCATTCGGCCGCATGTCCACAGCAGCCGCCATACGGTTGGACATGTTGAAGAAGCTGGCGACTGCAGCAATGTCCCAGATATCACGGTCGCTGAACCCGGCATCGCGCAATGCCTGCCGGTCGGCTTCGACAATCGCATGAGGCGAGCGGGTCAGCTTGTCGGCGAAATCAAGCATGGCGACCTGCTTGGGAGTCAGGCCCGCGGCTGCGCGGTAGTTCATCACCATCTGCTCGCCCAACGCGGGATTGGCGGACAGCTGACGAACAGCTGCGCCATGCGCCGTCAGGCAATAGTAGCAGTGGTTCACGCTGGACACCGCCACGGCGATCATCTCGCGCTCGAGCTTGCTCAGGGCTGACTCAGCGAGCATGAGATCATTGTACATGTCCGCGAAGGCTTGAAGCTTGGCAGGGGCGAATGCATAGGCCTGCAGGACATTGGGCACGAAGCCCAGCTTCTCGTTGCACTTGGCAAAGTAGGCTTGCTGGCGTTCGGACAGTTCCTCGACCTGTTCAAGGTTGAGGGCGGTTGGGCTATCCTGCCTGTCGGTCATGGTTTTCTCCCGTTGAGACTGTCCGTTGGTGACGCAGCACAATAATTGAGCATAAGGTCTAAGTTCAATTGGCTGAGAGCAAGGGATGCCAGACAAATGGCGGCCAGGACAAAGGGTGCTGCCGGCGGCACCAGCAACGGAAGACTTTCTTCAAGGGCGCAGCAGGACCGGGTTCGCGAACTCCTGTTCCAGGAAGCCGCCGATGAAGATCTTGCAGGTCTCGGCAAGACGGAACTCGACTGGATTGCCGGGCGGGCGTGGGAATTTCTCAACGTCAAGAAAGCCGGCAAGCTCAAGATCCGGCTAGAGGATGCCAGTGCCGGCAGCGGCCCGCTCGCACAACGATCCATCCTGGAAATCCTGAATGACGACATGCCGTTCCTGGTGGATTCGGTCGTCAACATGTTGTCTGCCGCCGGCCATGCCGTACATACGGTTCTCCACCCCGTTCTGACCGTGCACCGGAGCCCGGGCGGTCAGCTTCAGTCGATTGAAGACAATGCTCATCATTCCGGTGATGCGTCCCGGGAAAGCTATATTCACATTCACGTCGACCGGCTGGAAAATGCAGAGACCCGGCAGAAGCTTGTTTCGGAGATCGAGGAGGTCCTGGCCGAGGTGCGCGCCGCCGTGGTCGACTGGCAGCCGATGCTGCAGGCAGTGCAGAGCAGGATCGAAGCCTTGCGCAGCGGCTCCTCACCCCTGCCGACAGTCGTCGTCAGTGAATCCATCGATTTTCTTTCCTGGCTTCTCAACAATCGGTTCACCTTCCTGGGTATGAGCTACTATCGCGTATGGGGCAAAGGCAGGCAGCAAAAGGTCGAACCAGATCAGAAATCGGCACTTGGAATATTGCGGTTGGAGCCGCGCAATGTCTTCCGCGATGCATCCAGGCGCGAGGCGGGCTGCTATCATGCCGGCAAGGCAGTTCTGATAGAGAAATCCGACCTGGTTTCGCGGGTGCACCGGCGGGTCGTGATGGACTATGTCGGGGTCTATGATTACGACACAGCCGGAAACGTGACCGGCGAATTGCGCATCGTCGGATTGTTCACCTCGGGTGCGTACAACGAATCCGCCAGCAATATCCCGATACTCAAGCGCAAGATCGATACGGTCATGAGGCGGAGCGGCTTCTCGCCGTCCGGGCACTCCGGCAAGGGGCTGCTGAACGTGCTCGAAACGATGGCGCGCGACGACCTGTTCCAGATCGATGCCGACGAGCTGCTGCCCTTGGCAATGGGCATGTGGCGGTTGCAGGAGCGCCCTCGGGTGCGCCTGTTCGTCAGGCCTGACCGGTTTTCAAGGTACGCGATTGCCTATGTCTATTTTCCGCGTGACCGGTTCTCGTCCGAGCTCCGGGAAAAGGCTGGCCAGATCCTTTCGGCCCACTATCGCGGAGAAGTGGTCGAATTCCTGCCGGACTTCGGCGAAGGCACCCTGGTGCGGGTGCGGTTCATCGTCAGGAACGGTCTCAAGGATGGAGAAAGCGCCGACTCACACATAATCGAACGCGAGATCATAGATGCCACGAGGCGGTGGGAAGACGAATTGCGCGAAGCGATGGCCAGCAGCAAGGACGGCAATCTGCCCCACCTCATCCATGTTTACGAGAGGGCGTTTCCTTCCGCCTACCAGAGCGCAACCCCGATTGACGAAACCTTGCACGACATTGTGGAAATGGAGCGGCTAGGCGGGTCCGAGGAAACCGGGGTCGAGTTTCTTGCGGCGCGCAATGATCACGGCACCATGCGGATGAAGCTATATCATCGTGAAAGCTCCGTCCCGCTGTCCGCGCGTTTGCCATTGCTGGAAAACATGGGCCTCAAGTCACTTGACGAGAACACATGGGTGGTTCGCCCGGTGGACACGAACGGCAATCAGCGTTCACCCGTTCATCTGCATGAGGTTGCGCTCGAGGCAAGCGACGGCAACGACATTTCGGCCGATGCCCATGCCCGGCTGGAAGACTGCTTCATGGCGGTGTGGACGAGGCGCGCCGACAGCGACAGGCTGAATGCGCTGGTGCTCGCCTCGGGCATCGACTGGCAGCATGCAGCTGCGCTGCGCGCGTGCGCGCGCTATCTTCGCCAGACCGGTTTTCCGTACACGCTTACGCGTATTGCAGACACGCTGTCCCGCCACCGCGGCATGACCCGTCTGCTGGTGAACCTGTTTGATGTCCGGTTCCGTCCGGACCATCCACTGGCGAGTTCCAAGGCATCGCGCCAGCAGGTCGAAGACTCGCTGGTGCAAGAGATTGAAAACGGTCTGCAGGATGTCCCGAGCCTTGATGACGACCGGGTCATCCGTTCGTTGCGCGGCATGCTAACGGCAATCGTGCGGACCAACTTTTTCTGTCTCGACCAGCTGCAAGGCGAAATCCCGGTCGCACTGTCGTTCAAGATCTGCAGCAAGGATGTGCCGGGCATACCCGCACCGGTGCCGTACGCCGAGATCTTCGTGCATTCAACCCTGGTCGAGGGCGTCCATCTGCGCGGTGGCAAGATTGCGCGCGGAGGCTTGCGCTGGTCAGACCGTGCAGATGATTTCCGGACCGAGGTGCTGGGTCTCGCCAAGGCCCAGAACGTCAAGAATTCGGTGATCGTGCCAGTCGGGGCGAAGGGCGGCTTCATACCGCGCCAGCTGCCGGCTGGCGGCAGCAGGGACGAGATCTATGCGGCAGGCACCCTGGCTTACCAAAGTTTCATCAGCAGCCTCCTGTCTGTTACCGACAACACCAAAGGGACAAGGGTGATACCGCCCGAGGGTGTCATGCGCCATGATGGCGATGATCCCTATCTGGTGGTCGCTGCCGACAAGGGAACGGCCGCGTTTTCAGATGTGGCCAACGCGATCTCCCAGAAGGCGGGATTCTGGCTGGACGATGCATTCGCATCCGGCGGATCTGCCGGATATGACCACAAGAAGATGGGCATCACCGCGCGCGGCGCCTGGGAGGCAGTGAAGCGCCACTTCCGTGAAATGAACCGTGACATCCAGTCTGAGCCGTTCACCGCCATCGGTGTCGGCGACATGTCCGGCGACGTGTTTGGCAACGGCATGCTGCTGTCGGACAAGACGCGCCTGCTCGCCGCATTCGACCACCGGGATATCTTCATCGATCCCGATCCGGACCCGGCTATAAGTTTTGCAGAGCGCAAGCGGCTGTTCGAAATGTCCCGATCAAGCTGGCAGGACTACAATCAAAGACTGATCAGCAATGGCGGCGGGGTGTTCTCGCGTTCGGAAAAGCAGATAACGCTCAGCCCCGAAATCAAGACGATGCTCGGCTTGCAGGTCGACAGGATGCCGCCGTCGGAACTGATGACGGCGATCCTTCAATGCGACGCCGATCTGATGTGGTTCGGCGGCATCGGCACATATATCCGCGCCAGTTCGGAAAGCAATGCTGATGCCGGTGACAAGGCCAATGACGCCATTCGCATCGCGGCTCGCCAATTGAAGGCGAAAGTCATCGGTGAAGGTGCCAACCTTGGCATGACTCAGCTGGCCCGCATAGAGTTCGCGCTGGACGGGGGTCGCATCAACACCGACGCGATCGACAATTCCGCCGGCGTCAATTCATCGGATGTCGAGGTCAACCTTAAGATTGCGCTGGGTTCCGCCGAAATGGCGGGTAAGCTCACCCGTCCCCGTCGCAACAAGCTGCTGGCTGCGATGACCGAAGAGGTTGCCTCGCTGGTGCTGCGCAACAATTATCTTCAAACCCTTTGCCTTTCTCTTGCGCAGTGCGCCCTGGCCTCGGACCGTCCCGGACTGAGCCGGCTGTTCCGGCTGCTGGAAACCCAGGGCGGACTTGACCGGCAGATCGAGTTCCTGCCCTCACCGGATGAACTGACAGACAGGATGGCCGAGGGACAATCCCTCACGCGTCCCGAGCTGGCAGTGCTGGTTGCCTATGCGAAGATCGTGCTGTTCAACCAGTTGCTTGCCGGCAAGGTTGCCGGCGATCCCTATCTGGAGCACGAACTGTTCAGGTACTTCCCGGCACGAATGGTCAAGACCTATGCCGAGGAAATCCGAAGCCACAAGCTGCGCGCAGAAATCGTCTGCACGTTGCTTGCAAACAGCATCGTGAACCGGTGCGGTCCGCAGTTCATGTTCGACCTCGTTGCCGATAGCGGGGTCAGCACAGGCAGTGCGGCCTTGAGCTATGCGCTGGCGCGCGACAGTTTCAGTTTCGTGGAGATGAACGAAGCGATTGACCGGCTCGATTGCCGGATAGATGGTCAACGGCAATTGGATTTCTACGCGAAGCTGCAAGCCGGGTTGAGCGAAGCAACTGCCTGGTTCGCCGTCAATGAAGACGTCAGCAATGGGCTTTCGTCGCTGGTGAAGTTGTATGGCGACGGGCTTGAGGCGATAGCAGGACGTTTGCCGGGATTGTTGACTGAACCTCTCGTCGCTGCCCTGGAACGGGAAGTCGACGAACTGACCGGTCTCGGCGTCGAGAAGAGCCTGGCCATTCGGATTGGCGGCGTTCGTCACCTGGTGCGAGGGCTGGAAGTCGTCCGCATTGGCCGCTCGACTGGGGCTGGCATTGCAAAGGTCGCGGATGCCTACTTCAGCCTGACAGGCGAGTTGGCGCTCGACCGCATTCTTTCCGGTGCAGAAGCGCTTGCAGGAAGCAGCGAGTATGACCGGCAGGCTGTCGACGGCATAACCCAGACCATAAGACGAGCCTTGCGCGCGGTAACCGTCGAGGTCGTTTGCGGGCGGATCGGGAAGGTTGAGCGGTCCCGAATCGAGGCCACTGGCAGCGAAGTGCGCCGCATTGCCGAAGAGCCGGAATTTTCGCTGGCAAAGTTCGCTGTGATCGCCAGCCACATCAACGATCTGGTCAGAAGCTGAGTAGACGGGCAAGGCGTCGGTTCAATTATTCGATGACCACCGCAGTGCCGGCAGCCGTTACCATCAACATGGAGCCATTCTGGCCAACGGTCTCGTAATCGATATCGACGCCGATCACGGCATTGCACCCGAGCGCGGCTGCCTTGTCGGTCAGTTCGGCGATAGCCGTCTCGCGGGCATCGTTGAGAACGCGCTCATAGGAACCCGCCCGGCCGCCCACGATATCGCGGATGGAGGCAAACAGGTCACGAAACAGGTTGGCGCCAAGAATGGCTTCGCCAGCTACAAGTCCCTTGTATGCCACAATACGCCGGCCTTCTATGTTGTTCGTCGTGGTTACGAGCATTGTTCAGTGCCTCCGTTCGTTGCCATCCACCTGGCAAATTGCAAGTTCAGTGCCGGAAATGCCGCATGCCGGTGAAGACCATGGCCAGCCCCTTTTCGTCAGCGGCTGCGATGACTTCGTCATCCCGCATGGACCCGCCGGGCTGGATGACGGCGGTGGCACCAGCTTCGGCTGCCTGCAGCAGACCGTCGGCAAACGGGAAGAAGGCATCGGAAGCAACCACGCTGCCGATGGCCAGGCTGTCGCCCAGGCCTGCTGTCTGCGCGGCTTCAGCTGCCTTGCGGGCGGCGATGCGGCTGGAATCGACGCGAGACATCTGACCGGCGCCGATGCCGACAGTTGCGCCGTCGCGGGCGTAGATGATTGCATTGGACTTGACGTGCTTGGCCACCCGGAACGCAAACAGCAAGTCTTTCAACTCCTGTTCGGTCGGCTGGCGCTTGGTGACCACCTTGAGGTCTTCCAGCCGGATGCGGCCATTGTCGCGTGACTGTACCAGCAACGCGCCGGCAACCGTCTTCATCGCCAGGCCCGGTTGGATAGGATCGGCCAGGCCGGCAGTGGTCAGGATGCGCAGGTTCTTCCTGGACGAGAATACTTCAAGGGCCGCGTCATCGGCACCGGGCGCGATAATCACCTCGTTGAAAATCTCGGACACCGCCACGGCAGTGGCCTCGTCAATTGGCTGATTGAAGGCAACGATGCCGCCAAACGCGCTCACGGGATCGCAACGCAAAGCGAGCCGATAAGCCTCCTCAAGGGTGCCCGCAGTGGCTACGCCGCAGGGATTTGCATGCTTGACGATGACACATGCCGGTGTGCTTGCGGCAGCGAACTCACTGACGCATTCGAAGGCAGCGTCGGTGTCGTTGATGTTGTTGTAGGACAGTTCCTTGCCCTGATGCTGGCGGGCAGTTGCGACACCTTCGCGTTTCTCGCCGGTACGGTAGAAGGCAGCCTGCTGGTGCGGGTTTTCACCATATCGCAAGCACTGGATGAGACTCCCGCCAATTGCCCGGAATGCAGGCGCCGTCTCGCCCGCCTGATCCAGCAACCAGGTGCTCACCATCGAATCGTAGACAGCGGTTCTGGCGAAAGCCTTGGCAGCCAGCCGGCGCCGCGTTTCAGGCAATGTGGCGCCGCCGTTGGCCTGCATTTCTGCAATGACCGAGGCGTAGTCTGCTGGGTCTACCACAGTCGTGACGTCGGCGTGGTTCTTCGCGGCAGCGCGGGTCATGGCAGGACCGCCGATGTCGATGTTCTCGACGAGCTCTTCATAGCTGCCGCCCGCTGCCAATGTCTGCTCGAACGGGTAGAGGTTCACGGCAAGCAGATCGATGGCGCCGATCCCATTAGCTTCCATCGCCTGCTGGTGGGATGCGTTGTCGCGAACCGCCAGCAGTCCGCCGTGCACCTTCGGGTGAAGAGTCTTCACGCGGCCATCCATGATTTCGGGGAAGCCGGTCCAGTCGGAAATATCGGTAATCGCCAGCCCGGCCTGCGACAGTGAGCGGGCGGTCCCGCCGGTGGATATGATGTCCACTCCCAAAGCGGCGAGTGATCTGGCGAACTCGATGAGGCCGGTCTTGTCAGATACCGACAGAAGGGCTCGGCGTATGGCTCGCATCCGGCGTGTCTCCGCTGCTGGAAAGATTGTCTCCGGACAGCGTTAACACGTGCAAGCCGCAATCTGAATATCGACGAAGGGCTTTATCCTGCGGTCAATGGAAGCTCGGGGGCTGCGTCGGCTTTGAGATGATCTGCGCGGCCTGCCGCCTTGTGGATGCGTTTGAACGCCCAGTATACCCGCTCCGGCCGCCCGGCGATACCCGAAATGACGATCTGCCCGGATGGCCGTGGATTGCGAACGTCCGGCAGGTAGATGCTGGGCTCGAGCGACATGCGTCCGCCGCGGGCAGTAAATTTCCATCCGGTCTTGTTGGGCAGGACCAGCATCACGCTGCCGCCATCCCGCGACAGGGTCGCCTTGACGGACGGATGCAGGTGGAACCTGATCTGGAAGGCAGGATCGAGGGTGGCGGCCTCCTCGGGCGCTGCGGCGATGAACTGGTCCTCACCACGCAGGTCGTGACCGTCCGCGCTGAGGAATACCCGGCGTTGGCAGGCAAGTCCGTAAGGGCGTTCATAGCAGGTGTGACGAGCGGTAATGACACTGCCTTGCTCACTGGTGTTGACGTCGGCTTCGACTTCGCCACGGCGTAACATCGGTGCGTTGCCGAACAGCCTTGCGAACAACCGTGCGCCCAGTGTTGCGCTGGTATCGCTTTCTCCCAGGCAGATCGTGGAATGGGCAGAGGTAAGCCTTGCGGCCTGCTGCCATTCGGCGTCCTCGACTGGCCGGCTGCCGCAATTGACCACGATGCGATGGGCACCGTCACAGAACTCGAGCGCCAGCGGGGATGCAGCCGGGCTGGCACTGTCGCCCGGCATGGCAGGCTGCCCGGCATCCATGATCACCGAGGTATGGCCATGCGCAAGCCTGGCAAACCCGGACAGCTGGGCATGTGACAAGGGCCGCCCCCCGACGGTGTCATGGTCGAGTATGGCCTTGATCCGGCCAGCATGGGTGCGGGACACACCCTGGAATACCGCAAGCCTGCCGTCGCTGTGACGCAGGAAGCGCAGCATCGGAAGCATCCGTTCGAGCGCGGCATTGACCGGTCCGGGCACCTCGACATAAGCGGACTGCATGGCCTCGCGCAGAGGTAGCAACAGGCTCAGCACCATGCACAGGACTTCGCCATTGCGAGATATGTGACCGCCGTCTGCCAGTATCTGGTTCTCCAGTTCATGGGAGAGCCGGTGCAATGCGGTCTTGTGAAGGGTCTCCAGCCCCGTGGTGCTGAACACGCCATAGGTCACGGCAACTGCAGCCAGAAGCCGATCTTCGGGAAGGGAAGCGTCCGGACCCTTGCGCATGATCATCCGGATCTGCGCAGTCAGGCTGTTGAAGAACGACAGTTCGAAGCTGCGGCTCGCACCTGAAAGAAGGTACGGCGCGCACTGAACCCAGTTGATGATGCGCCAGGACAGCGCCGGCATCTGCCGGGCAGCAGGTTGCCGCCATGCCCGTTCCTCAAGCCAATCCGAAACCAGTCCACGGGCATAGACGCGGTAAAGCTCGCCGCGTGCGGCTGCCAGGTTGTGCAGGAAGGCGAAACTGTTGAGCGCCGCGTCGAAACTGGCAGGCCTTGAATCCTGCAGCGAAAATATCGACCCGCCCCGCAATACCACACGGCTACCGCCCAGCTCGAAGCAACCGCGATAAAGCTCCGGCGCGCGCGATGCGTCGGCCGAGTCCAGCGAAGCCACGGTGAGGCCCAGGCCGGAGCAGCGGGTCATCTGCAGTCCGGGCAAATTCGGTCTGGCAATACGTGTCAGCCGGCTGACCAGTTCCCGGCCGGTCAGGCTGGCGATGGAGGTCAGGTCTGTAGCGGCAAGCGGCATGATTTTTCTGTCTGGCCGGATTCGGTTGCAAGGGGTCCCGCTGCGGCGCGCAGGTCATCAGGGACAGGTGCCGAAGCAACCCCTATTCAAGACCAGAGATCGTTAACGAAACGATAATATTCTGTATCAATCCGCAACCTGGACGAGACAGGCTGCATAGAACCCGTCCATGCCGGCGTGACTGCCCAGGCTGAAGTGCGGCAAGGTGCGAAGATCACCCTTCTTCGTCAGGAACTCCGGCGTGAGCCCCATGTCAGTCAAAGGATCAGGGCTGCGCTGGAAATTGCGATTCTCGTTCAGGAAGGCCTGGACCTGCTTGGATCCTTCCTCTGCCAGCAGAGAACAGACGGCGTAGACCAGCACACCGCCCGGGTTGAGCAGGCTTGCGGCCTTGCGCAACAGATTGCGCTGCAGCCGGACCAGCTGCGTGATGTCATCGGCATGGCGCAGCCATGGAAGCTCCGGATGACGCCTTATGGTGCCAGTGGCGGAACATGGTGCATCAAGCAGTATGGCGTCAAACTTGTCCGCGGGCTGGAAGTCCATGACATCTGCCGCGATGCTGGCGGCAGAAAGACCGGTGCGCGCAAGATTCTGATGCACCAGCTCAAGCCTGCTTTCTGAAACATCGAGCGCCGTCACACTGGCCCCGGCAGCAGCCAGTTGCAAGGTCTTGCCGCCGGGTGCGGCACACATGTCCAGTACGGTCTTGCCACGCACATCCCCCAGCATGCGGGCGGGCAATGCGGCGGCAGCGTCCTGCACCCACCAACCGCCCCGGTCATAACCCGGCAGCGAAGAAACCGCAGGATATGGCGCCAGGAAGCGGGCTGTGCCGGTCGGTAGGCTGGCGCCGCCGGCTTCTTCCAGCGGTTGGCGAAACGAGTCATCCTTGAGGCTCAGGTCGAGGCTCGCCCGTGTCAGCAGGGCTTCGGCGCAAGCCTCTGCCTGCTGCGGCCCAAGATCGGCGCGCAGCTTCCTTTGCAACCAGGACGGGAGGCTGGTTATTGCGGGTGGCAGGTCCTTCAGGATGGCATCGCGATTGTCTGAAACCCGTCTTAGGATAGCGTTGATCAGCCCCTTGTGCCGCTTGGTTGCAGGATCAAGGTCTGCCAGGTGCAAGCTGGTGTTGATCGCTGCATGAGGTTCGGTAGCGAGAAACAGAAGCTGTGCCGCGCCGCAGAGCAGTATGTCTTTCGTCCGCCCGGCAGTTTTGCCGAGAGGACGTTCCACGAATGCTTCAAGCACCTGTTCGATCTGACCCTTGTGACGCAGGGCAGTTGCTGCGAGCGCATGGGCAAAAGCGCGGTCGCGAGGCTCGGATATGCCGTCTGAAAACTGGTCAAGCGCCGATTCAAGAAAGCTGCCACGGGAGAACACCAGGCCGATTGCGTTGACTGCAGCGATGCGCGCTTCAAGGCCTGATGATGATGTGTGAAGGTTTGCCTCGCTCACCCCCACGGCCCCCGTGTGCCCGATTGCTGTCCGCTCCATGGGCCAGAAGCGGATGAGGTTGCCGGAAATTCGCGGGCCATCTGTTCAAGGGCGGAGATCCGGTTTTCGGTATTCGGGTGGGTGGAGAACAGGTTGTCCATGCGCGCGCCCGATAGCGGGTTGATGATGAACATGTGCGCTGTTGCGGGGTTCGCCTCCGCAGTATCGTTTTCGATGCGCTGCGCTGCGCCTGCAATCCGGTTCAGCGCCGAAGCCAGCGCCATAGGCTTGCCGCAGATCTCGGCGCCGCGGCGGTCGGCTGCATACTCGCGCGTTCGGCTGATCGCCATCTGAACCAGCATCGCTGCGATGGGCGCCAGGATAACCATGGCGATGGTGCCGATTGCGCCGAACGGATTGTCACGGCTCCTGCCGCCGAAGAACATGCCGAACTGGGCCAGCATGGATACCGCGCCGGCGATGGTGGCAGTGACGGTCATGATCAATGTGTCACGATTCTGGATGTGCGCCAGTTCGTGCGCCATCACGCCTTCGACTTCCTCGTATGTCAGCGACTGGAGCAGGCCTGTCGTGGCAGCCACCGCGGCATTCTCCGGATTGCGGCCGGTGGCAAACGCGTTCGGCTGCGGATTGTCCATCACATAGACCTTGGGCATCGGCAGGCCGGCATTGTCCGCCAGCCGGTGAACCATCTGGTGCAGTTCCGGAAACTGACTTTCGGTGGCAGGCATCGCACCATGCATGCGCAGCACCATCTTGTCGGAGTTCCAGTAGGCCAACAGATTGGTGCCCACAGAGAACAGGAAAGCAAGCAACATGCCGCCCTGCCCGCCGATCGCGTAGCCGATGGCGAGAAACAGCGCTGTCATGCCGGCCAGCAGAATGGCAGTCTTGGTGTAATTCATCGCTTTCGAACTCCAGTGCACAAGGTTGCAACTTGCGATCGGTGCGATCTATATGAAGGCGGTCAACGCCAAGTTCAATGCGGTCGGGACATGAACCAGCAGACAAATCGCACCAAGCCGCTCAGCGATGCAGCCCGCCGTGCCCTGGCCGAGGCTGAAGCCCGGCGCAGGACCGCGAAACCTGCAAAGCTCCCTTCGGAAGTGAACGGGCGCGATGGGCCGGAGCCCACCC
This sequence comes from Alphaproteobacteria bacterium, assembly GCA_024642465.1. Lineage (GTDB taxonomy): Bacteria > Pseudomonadota > Alphaproteobacteria > Rhizobiales > Aestuariivirgaceae > Anderseniella. The sequence continues at coordinate 6,687 of JAHEBA010000049.1, read as the reverse complement.
GCTTCGACGACTGGGAAAAGGACGGGATCATCAGCGACTTCTAGCCACGCTTATCAAGGGTGGCTTGCAGGCAATCGCGGCGTGCCTTAATGGTCCGCGCAAACGAGCGCGATGCGCGTATCAGTTTCCGAAGACAGGAGATCAGTGAGATGGCTGCGAAGAGTTCGGTCAAGAAGGTGGTGCTTGCCTATTCGGGCGGTCTCGACACGTCGATCATCCTGAAGTGGCTGCAGACCGAACTGGGCGCCGAGGTGGTCACGTTCACAGCCGATCTGGGTCAGGGCGACGAGCTGGAACCTGCGCGCCGCAAGGCGGAGATGCTTGGCATCAAGGAAATCTACATTGAGGACGTACGCGAGGAGTTCATCCGTGACTTCGTGTTCCCGATGTTTCGTGCCAATGCCCAGTATGAAGGCGTATACCTGCTCGGCACGTCGATCGCCCGGCCGCTGATATCCAAGCGTCTGGTCGAGATCGCGCGCGAGACCGGCGCGGACGCCATTGCCCACGGCGCCACCGGCAAGGGTAACGACCAGGTCCGGTTCGAGCTCTCCGCTTATGCACTCAATCCCGACATCAAGGTGATCGCGCCGTGGCGTGACTGGACGTTCAAGTCGCGCACCGACCTGATCAAGTTTGCCGAGGAACATCAGATCCCGGTGCCGAAGGACAAGCAGGGCGAAGCCCCGTTCTCGATCGACGCCAACCTGTTGCACTCCTCGTCTGAGGGCAAGGTGCTGGAAGACCCCTGGCAGGAGGCGCCGGAGTATGTCCACATGCGCACCGTGTCGCCGATGGATGCACCGGACAAGGTCACCGAGATCGAGATCGAGTTCGCGAAGGGCGACGCGGTTGCACTCAATGGCAAGCAGATGAGCCCGGCCACGCTGTTTGCCGCGCTCAATGATCTGGGCCGCGACAATGGCATTGGCCGCATCGACCTGGTCGAAAATCGGTTCGTGGGCATGAAGTCACGTGGCGTGTACGAGACGCCCGGCGGGACCATCCTGCTCGCTGCCCACCGCGCCATCGAGTCGATCACGCTCGACCGCGGCGCGGCGCACCTGAAGGACGACTTGATGCCGCGCTACGCGGAGCTCATCTATAACGGGTTCTGGTTCTCGCCAGAGCGCGAGATGCTCCAGGCGCTGATCGACAGGAGCCAGGAGAACGTCGAGGGCAGCGTCCGCCTCAAGCTCTACAAGGGCAACGTGATGGTGTCCGGGCGCAAGAGCGCCAAGTCGCTCTATTCGGAAGAACTGGTGACTTTTGAAGATGACCACGGTGCCTATGACCAGAAGGACTCAGCAGGTTTCATCCGGCTGAACGCGTTGCGCCTTCGGACGCTGGCCAAGCGCAACCAGAAAGCCTGACGTCAGGCTGGAGCGTGGCTTCGGGAAAGAATGTCCCAGGCTGCATTGATGCGCTTCGCCATCGCGCAAATATAGTCAGTGACCTCGCGCGGCAGACTGGCAGAGGCATAGCGGTCCGGGTGATAGTCGCGCGCCATGGCCACGTATGCCGCGCGGATCTGTTCGGGCGTGGCGTTGCTGGCGACACCAAGAATGGCGTGGGGGTCGAACACGGCTGCATCCGCATTTCGGCGTGAAAGCTGGTCTGCTCGCGGCATGTCAACGGGTGCAATGCTGATGATTGCAGCCTTGTTGAAGTGCCGGGTATCGCCCGCGAGAGTGCGGAATTCGACGAAGGGGGCTGGAGAATTCAGGACTTCGCCGATGCGGCCCACGCCGGATGCCGCAAGCGTGCCGGTGAGCGCTTCGCCCGTGGTCAGGGTAATAGAGGCTGGAATGTGCGCCACCTGGGCGGTGATGTTTGAAGCTCTGGACTTTTCGAACATGGGGCCGGTCCTTTCGAACTTGCGTGTGCCAGCGTGAAACAGTTGTGATCCTTGCGCTTCAATATGCGCATTTCGTGCCAGCGCGGCGCGTGCTACACGCCGCCCAACTCCAATGAGATTTTCTGAAAGCAGAATGCACATGACCTTGAGAAACATCGCCATCATCGCGCACGTCGACCATGGCAAGACGACACTGATCGACCGCCTTCTGGCGCAGTCGGGCAGCGTTCGCGAGAACCAGCGCGTGGCTGAACGCGCCATGGACTCCAATGACCTGGAGCGTGAGCGTGGCATCACCATTCTGGCCAAGGTCACCTCGGTCGAATGGGGAGATGCCCGCATCAACATCGTCGACACGCCCGGCCACGCCGACTTTGGCGGTGAGGTGGAGCGCATCCTGAACATGGTGGACGGTGCCATCCTGTTGGTGGACGCTGCCGAAGGCCCGATGCCGCAGACCAAGTTCGTGTTGCAGAAGGCACTCAAGATTGGCCTCAGGCCCATCGTGGCGATCAACAAGATCGACAAGCCTGAAGAGCGGCACGAGGAAGTGATCAACGAGGTGTTCGACCTGTTCGCCGCGCTTGATGCCGACAATGACCAGCTTGATTTCCCGATTCTCTATGGTTCTGCCAAGCAGGGCTGGATGGCGCTGGACCCCGCTGGTCCGCAGGAAGACATGTCAGCCCTGTTCGACCTGGTGGTGAAGCACGTGCCGGCGCCAACGGTGGAAGAAGGGCCGTTCCGGATGCTGGCGACCACGATCGAGGCAAACCCGTATCTTGGCCGCATCCTGACGGGCCGCGTTAGCTCGGGTTCGGTGAAGCCCAACCAGCCGATCAAGGCGATGGACCGGTCTGGCAAGGTCATCGAGCAGGGACGCGTGTCCAAGGTTCTGGCATTCCGCGGCCTCGAGCGCCAGCCGGTGGACGAGGTTCTGGCCGGTGATATCGTGGCAATCGCCGGCCTGACCAAGGCGACGGTGGCAGACACGCTGTGCGCCATGGAAGTGAACGGGGCCATCGCGGCGCAGCCGATCGATCCGCCGACGCTGTCGATGACGTTCCGCATCAATGATGGCCCGCTCGCCGGCAAGGAGGGCGACAAGGTCCAGAGCCGTGTCATCCGTGACCGGCTGATGAAGGAAGCCGAGGGCAACGTGGCACTGAAGGTGCGTGACCTCGAAGGTGAAGCCTTCGAAGTGGCGGGCCGTGGCGAGTTGCAGCTGGCAATCCTGATCGAGACCATGCGGCGCGAAGGCTTCGAGCTGACCGTTGGCCGTCCGCGCGTGGTGATGCGCACAGACGAGGCGACCGGCCAACGGCTCGAACCGGTTGAGGAAGTGATCATCGACGTGGACGAGGAATTCTCGGGCGCAGTTGTGCAGAAGCTCTCGGAACGCCGTGCGGAACTCAAGGACATGCGGCCTTCCGGCGCCGGCCGGCAGCGGCTGGTGTTCCATGCGCCGACGCGCGGGCTGATCGGATACCAAGGCGAATTGCTGACCGACACGCGCGGCACCGCTATCATGAACCGGCTGTTCCATGCTTATGCGCCTCACATGGGCTCGATCCCGTCGCGGCATACCGGCGTGTTGCTGTCCAATGGCGAGGGCGAGGCAGTGGCGTATGCCCTGTGGAAGCTGGAGGACCGCGGACCGATGTTCATCGAGCCGGGCACGAAGGTTTATGCCGGCATGATCGTGGGCGAGCATACGCGCGGAAACGACCTTGAAATCAACGTGTTGAAGGCAAAGCAGCTGACCAACATCCGCGCGGCCGGCAAGGATGACTCGATTCTGCTGACGCCGCCGATCCGGCTCACGCTGGAACGTGCGCTTGCCTATATCGCGGATGACGAGCTGGTCGAGGTGACACCGCAATCGATCCGGTTGCGCAAGGCGATACTCGATCCGCATGATCGCAAGCGCGACGAACGCCGCCGCAACGAAGAGGCGCTGAGCGCCTGATCAACCCGAAAGGTGTCATATGGCCGTGGAATCGAGTGAGAATCCCGCTATTACCGAATGGAAAAGTGAATTCGGATTGCCCGAATTTGGCAGAATCCGGGACGAGGATTTCGCTTCCGCGTTCGATGCGGCGATGGCGGCGCACATTGCCGAGATCGAGGCAATTGCCGGCAATGCCGAGGTGCCGTCCTTCGCCAATACAATCGATGCCCTGGAACTGGCGGGCAGGGACCTGCGACGGGTGTCGGCCCTGTTCTGGCACCGTGCCGGGACGGAGAGCACGCCGGCGATCCAGAAGCTGGAACGGGAGGTCGGTCCGGCTCTGGCGCGGCACTCGGCCCAAGTCTACATGAACGACCAGCTGTTTGCCCGAATTGACGAGCTGCATGAAAGGCGCACGTCGCTTGGTCTCACCCCCGAACAGGTCCGGGTACTGGAACTGCACCACAAGCACTTCGTCAAGGAAGGTGCGAAGCTGGACGATGCAGGCAAGCAGCGGCTCGCCGAAGTCAACCAGCGGCTGGCCGCACTGGCGGCGGATTTCGGGCAAAACGTACTGGCCGATGAAGCGGGCTGGTCATTGCCGTTGACCGAAAGCGACATCGAGGGCCTGCCGGACAGCCTGACCGCTGCAATGGCGGAAGCAGCGCGCGAGCGCAAGGTGGATGCACCGTACGCGGTGACGCTGGCACGCTCGATTGCCACACCGTTCCTCGAAGCCTCGAGCCGGCGCGATTTGCGTGAGAAGGTGTTCAAGGCCTGGACCGCCCGCGGAGACATGACCGGCGGAAAGATGAATGCGCCGGTGGTTGCCGAGACACTGAAGCTGCGTCGGGAAAAGGCTTCCCTGCTGGGTTATGACAGCTTCGCCGCCCTGCGGCTTGACGGGACCATGGCCAAGACGCCTGAAGCGGTGGAAGATCTGCTGGGCGCAGTATGGCCGGCAGCCCTGAAGAGCGCCGGAGAACATCAGGCGCAACTCGAAGTGCTGGCTGCGGAAGACGGCATCAATGACGGTTTGAGGCCATGGGACTGGCGCTACTATTCCGAAAGGCTGCGCGAGAAGCTTTATGACCTCGATGAAGCGTCGTTGAAGCCCTACTTCCAGCTCGACCGGATGATCGAGGCGGCGTTCGACGTGGCCACCCGTCTGTTCGGCATCAGCTTCCGCGAACGCAAGGATGTGGCAGGGCCGCATCCGGAAGCGCGCGTGTTCGAGGTGCTGGAGACCGATGGATCGCTGAAGGGTATTTACATAGGGGACTATTTTGCCCGGTCCACCAAGCGCTCGGGCGCCTGGATGAACCTGTTCCGCAAGCAGCACAAGCTGCGCGGCGGCGAGCTGCCGGTGGTCTTCAACGTGATGAATTTCGCCAAGCCTTCGGCGGGGAAACCGGCATTGCTGTCGCTGGACGATGCACGCACCCTGTTCCACGAGTTTGGTCACGCACTGCATGGCTTGCTGGCTGACGTCACATACCCTTCGGTGTCGGGCACATCGGTCTCGCGGGATTTCGTGGAACTGCCGTCGCAGCTGTACGAGCACTGGCTTGCGGTGCCCGAGGTGCTTCGCAAGCACGCCCGGCATTCCGGGACCGGTGAGCAGATTCCTGCCGACCTTCTGGACAAGGTGCTGGCCGCGCGCACGTTCGATGCGGGCTTCGATGCCGTAGAGTATACCGCTTCGGCGCTTGTCGACATTCGAGCGCACAGCGAGTCCGGCGAGACGCCGTCGAGCGATCCGCTGGCTTTCGAGGCTTCAATACTGAACGATCTCGACATGCCTGAGGCGATCACCATGCGCCACCGCACGCCACACTTCCTGCATGTCTATTATGGCGATGGCTATGCGGCCGGATACTACAGCTACATGTGGTCGGAGGTACTGGACGCAGACGCGTTTGCGGCTTTCGAGGAAACCGGCAACCCGTTCGATCCGGAGACGGCGGCACGCCTGCGCAGCGCCGTCTATGCTTCGGGCAACTCGGTGCCGCCGGAAGATGCGTACAAGGCCTTCCGGCAACGCTTGCCCAGCCCGGATGCCATGATTGCCAAGCGGGGTCTGTCCACGGCGCCTGCGGCTCAGTAGGGATCGGCGGCGTAGGGTCCGCGCTCACCGTGATATCCGGGTCTGTCCGTGGCGCAGTCGAAGCCTTCGGCGAGCGTGTCGGCGATGCGGGGGGCCAGTTCGTTGGCGTGGGAGTTGGCGCGTGCATCGACCAGGCCCACCATGCAGCCAGGCTTGACGCCAAGGCCCCCAACGCGGGACACGACGAGTATGTTGCCTTCGCGTTTCGGGTCAGCCGAGCCGGTGTCCGGATCAATGTAGTCGATGAACCAGCGCAGGATGGTGGCGACCGGCTCCCCGTCCCTGAGCCGCCATTCCACCTTGTCGTTGATGCGGTTCCAGGGACCGAAGCTCTGCTACGGCGCTTCATATCCGGCTGGCTGGGTGCCAAAGGTGACGGCGGCACGCAGGTCGCCCTCGGCATAGTTGATGGGATGCCCGTCGAGACCGTTGCAGCGCATGGTGACACTGGCACCTTCATCATTCTCGGAAACCACGGTGCAGTCCTTCTTGAAGTCGATCCCGGTATAGGCGCTGGTATAGGTGCCCTGGGCCACAGCCGGGCAGGCAAGTGCGACAAGAGTAGATGCAGCCAGCAGGGTCTGTCTCATGGTATCTGGCTCCCGATCAATGACTCGAAGAGCGGTATCAGATACCGTCTTCGCAGGTAAGAAAGAAGGAACAGCCATGAGACTTGATGCGATTTCGATTGGCGCCAATCCGCCGGATGAAGTGAACGTGATCATCGAGGTGCCGATCGGCGGCGAACCGATCAAGTACGAGATGGACAAG
>JAHEBA010000141.1 GCA_024642465.1 Alphaproteobacteria bacterium | reverse complement strand
GCGAGTTTCGGGGCGTAGCCCATGGCAACCATCAGGTCCAGAATGAGCTGTTCGAAAAAGGCAGGCTCGCGAGCCAGGATGTGGCCCAGCAAGTCGCGTTTCAGGCGCCGGTTGACCTGCGGGAACAGCCTTGAAAGTTCATCCGTTTCTGCAGGCTCATCATCATCATCCAGTTTTGCGGATTGATCGGGGAGCGCCTCGAAATGCACCGCCGCTTCCGCCATGCCTCCGGTACTGCTGCCGTAAACCTTGCCGCCATCCGGCGACAGCCGCACCTTGCCCTCGATGGACAGAAAGGACAGCGCCCACCTGAGATCATTGGCCAGCGCCGTCTCGCGCCCGCTGTTCAGACGCTGTTCCTTCTGGTCAGGTCCGACGGCAAGAACACCGGCCACCGGATCGAGCAGGTCGCCGAACGAGAGTTCGCCACCCGCCTTCTCCAGCATCGCCAATGCTGGCTGCATCAAGTCTCGGTAGTCCGCAGTCAAGCCTAGATCCCCCCGGGCTGACGAGAAGCACACCTTTACCCAGATATCGTCGTTTTCATCAGGTCTTGTCGTGAGGTTCGACCGGCGCGCCGGCCTTTTTCCATGCGCCGAACCCGCCGATCAGGTTGTAAACCGGCTTGAGACCCATGCGCTGGGCAATCTGCGTGGCAAGTGCAGAGCGCAAACCGCCGGCACACATGAAGATGAACGGGCCGTCGCCACCGAAGAAGTCCTTGTAGTAAGAGCTTTCGGGGTCGATCCAGAACTCGACCATGCCACGCGGCACATGGCGCGAGCCCGGCACCTTGCCGTCCCGCCAGAGCTCGCGAATATCGCGGATATCGATGAGGGTGGCACCCTCGTTGCCGATCAGGTCACGCGCGCCATCGACATCCAGTTCCTGGATCTCGGCCTTGGCCTCGGCGCACAGTTGCTTGATTCCGGTGGTAATGTTTTGTGGCACTGCGCCCTCCCCATGAATGACTTCGGCATTGCGGCAAGGCTAGCGCAACCAACGCGATTGTCCACACCGTCGCCAGCCGGACTCACAAACGGGCGGGCAGGTACCGCCAGGCGACGAACCCGCATACCAACGCCCACGCTCCCAGCAGCAGGAACACCGCAGACAGCGGCGCGTAGAGCAGGACGATGGAATACAATGCTGTTGGCAGAAGCTCGGACAGATCAAGATAGGTACGATAGACGCCGGTCATCTCCGCCCGCTCGTGCGAATGAACCGCGCGAAGGAAAGGGATAGAACCGACCCCGTCGACGGCCGTGGCGGCCAGCGACCCGCCAAGCAGCAACGCCGCCGTGATGTACGGATGGTTGACGCCAACCAGCCCGCCGCTGGCGGTGAAGCCGGCCATCGCGAGAAATGCCAGCGCAATCACCTTTCGCACGCCGACGCGTTGCGCCAGCTTGCCAAAGAAGAAGGCGGCAACGAGCATCAGGTTGCCGGCGGAAATCAGGAAGCCACCGGCCTGCTTGCCGAGGCCGCTTTGCACCATCAGGATCGGAGCATAAACGAAGAACGTCACCCAGAAGCAGGACCGGCCAAAGGCAATCATCCACGCCAGCCGCAGGCGTGGCTGGGTCACAAACCGGCGAATGCTGCGCAGCGGGTTCGCTGCCCTCGCCTTGCCCGGCCTGATGGCGGTGTTGTCCGACAGGCGCAGGTACCAGAATACGGCCAGAAGAACTATCGCACACACAGCGGTGAATGCATGTGGCGCCCACACCCCGTAGGTGGTGTAGAGCCAGACTCCGAGCGAGGGTCCGATGGTCCAGGAGAACGTGGCAAACGTCATCCGCATCGGCTCAACGCGGACATAGTCCGTCTTGCGGATATGGTCGAGGATATAGAGGCTCGTCGTCACGTTGAGGCAGGCCGCGCCAAACACGCGCAGGAACATGCCGGCCACCTGCCCTTCCAGCGTGTAGCTTGCCAGGGCCAGCGCCGCGAGAATGAGGGCTAGGCCGCCGAACGAATAGATGAAACGCCGCGCGGTTTTCTGGATCAGCAGCGGAATCAGCAGCGTGCCAAGAAGCGAACCGATCGCCACCGCGGTATAGACCTGGGAGACTTTCTGGCCGGACTGCAGCAGGTCGTAGGCCTGCAGCGCGATAACTGTTGCAACGCTTGCCCTTGCCAGCGACTCGATCACGAAAAGCAGCGTGAAGGCTGCTGCAGTGGGGCGCGGCGCGGTGGGTAGCCAGATCGGGTAACGGGCGGAAAACGCCATCTCGCGGGCCTTGAAAATCAACCAAACCGCCCGGCACAGAATCCCGGCAGGCAACCTGTCGCCTCGTTAAGTCAAAGCAGCGGATTTTGAAAGCACAATCGAGACAACTTCGGTTCCCGAGGCGCCCAATGTAAGTCCGTGATTGCGATTGTGCGATGCCGGCAACCTTTCGTTAGGCCATCCGGCGGTATCATGACGCCTGATTGTAAGTTTTCAGTTTGGCGTCGAGAGGTTGCTGGAGCATGGACAAGAGTCTGTTTGGAAAGTTGAAGGGCGTACTGTCGCGGAAGAATACGTCGGAGATTTCCGCCGCCGCGCCAGAGCCTCAGGCAACCGCAAATCTGTCGCGGATCGGCCTCGGCAACAGCGCGCCTTACACGCCGGGCAGCACGGCCAACGCTCCGGACATCAGCGGTTTTTCGGCCGCACTGCCGTCAGGCAGCGCATTTCCCGATGCATCGGCAAAGACCGCTGCGGCCAACGTGCCGGCGGTTGGCGTCCAGTTCTTTGCCGAAGTTCCGCTGCAGCAGTCGGCCGAGGAAATCGTCAACGTTTCGCGCCGCGCGTCCAACTGCACCGACGCAGCAATGTCGCCCGCCAGCAATGGAGCCTGGTCGGTCTCGATCACGCTGAACATGCCGCCGGTGCCGCAGGAAATCCACACGGTGGAAACCGTGTTGGCCGAATGGACCGGCAAGCTTGGCGGCACCTCGAAGGGCTGGGGCCTTGCCCAGGGCCAGGCGGCTGCCTGAACCATCGCGGGCTGCTCAGGGCTGATCCCAGACCGGGGCAACGCTTTCCGGCTCGCACATCCGCAGATGACGCGCCTTGAGCGCGGATATCCGGCTGACCTCATCAACTGACAGCTCGATTTCGGACGCTGCAAGGTTGGAGGCAAGCCGCTCAGGCTTTGACGACCGCGGGATGGCAATGACGTCTTGCTGCGCCATGTGCCATGCGATGGTGATGTCAGCCGGCGTCACGCCATGGCTCGCGGCGATTTCCTGCATCACCGGTTCGTCTGCCACGCGGTTGCGCGCAATCGGGCAATAGGCCGTCATCGCCATGCCGGCCTGCCGGCACGCGGCGTGCACCTTGTCCTGATTGATCAGCGGGTGAAACTCCACCTGGTTGCAAACCAGTGGCGCATCGGACAAGGCAACCGCCTCGCGGATCTGGGCGACGGTGAAATTGGATATGCCGATGTGGCGGCAATGACCCGTGCGCCAGGCCTTGTTGAGCGCCGAAACGGTTTCGCTGAGCGGCACCGTCCGTGAAGGCCAGTGCAGCAGCAACAGGTCCACCGGCCCGCAGTCCAGCAGTTCGAGGCGCTCGTCCACCGCGCGGGCAAAATCATCAGCCGCGTGGCAATCCGGCCAGATCTTGGTGGTCAGAAAGATGTCGGTACGCGGCACGCCGGAGGCCCGGATGCCTTCGCCCACCTCACGCTCGTTGGCATACATCTGGGCCGTATCGACATGGCGATACCCCATGTCGAGCGCTGCCTTTACCAGTTCGGCGCATTGCTGGCCGCGAAGCTCCCACGTGCCAAGACCGAGTGCCGGAATGGTGACGCCTTGAGCTTCAACCGTTTTCATGTCGCTTTTCCTTTCTGTCTGTTAGCGTTCCATACCATGAACGCCGAAACACCCAACAGGATTCCCTGGCCGCCGCTGATCTTTGCTACCGCCGTGATGGCAGGGCTGCTGGCACAGAGCATAACGCCGCTGCCCTTGCCGGCGGTGCTGGTGTCGCCCGGTTTCGCCCTGCTGGCGGCAGGATTGGCGCTAGACGTGTGGGCCATGTGGACGATGTTTTCGGCCCGCACCAACATTCTCCCGCACCGTCCGGCAGACAGCCTGGTGACTCACGGACCGTTCGGCCACATGCGCAACCCGATCTATGTGGGCAACACGATCGCCACGCTCGGTCTTGCCATGGCATTGCAGAATGGCTGGCTTCTGGCGGCGGCTATAGCTGCGGCGGCATTTACGCACCGGCTGGCGGTCGTGCGCGAGGAAGCCCACCTGAAGCAAAAATTCGGCAAGGCCTGGGACGACTACGCCGAACGCGTGAAGCGCTGGTGGCTGGTCTGAGGCTGTTTACCAGGCCCAGGGTTTCTGAATGAAGCGCACGAACGGTGTCTTCAGCGCGATGCCGCGATAGAAATGCAGAAGCCCTTCATCTGCAGCATCGGCAAGCCAGAAAACGTTTGCCGCACCACCGGCTTGTGCGGCAGCGTAGACGCCCTGCACCAGTGCCCTGCCCGCACCAGAGCCACGGGCCGTTTCACCGACATAGAGGTCCTGCAGAAAACAGACCGGCGATGCCGTCCAGGCGAAGGGCGTGAAGCTGTAATGCACAAATCCGCAAGCTTGGCCCTCGGCAATGGCGAGCAGACCGTGCAGCGGCTGGGCGGCGTCAAGCAGCGCTCCCCAGGTCTGGTGGGAAACCGCTGGCGGCACTGCACCAGCAAAGTGGTCCTGAAACCCCTGCCATAGTACAAGCCAGGGCCGTTCGTCATCAGCCTGCAGTGGCCGGACGATCACATCAGCCACAACGCGGCGATCCCCAGGAATGCGAAGAAGCCGACGATGTCGGTCACGGTGGTCACGAAGACTCCGGAGGCAATGGCAGGATCGATCTCGTAATGATCGAGCGTGAGCGGAATGAGAATGCCGGCCAGTGCAGCCGCCAGCATGTTGATGATCATGGCTGCGCCGATCACCAGTCCAAGCTCGTCCGAGCCGAACCACCACCACGCGAACAGGCCCATGATGGCGGCAAACGCCATGCCATTGAGAACGCCGACGGCACTTTCGCGCCAGACGACGCGCATGGCGTTGACGGGCGACAGGTTTCTCTGGGCCAGCGCCCGCACCGCCACGGTCATCGTCTGGGTGCCGGCATTGCCTCCCATGGAGGCGACGATGGGCATCAGGATGGCAAGCGCCACCATCTGCTCGATGGTTGCGTCGAACAGCGAAATCACCCATGACGCAAGCACGGCTGTTGCCAGGTTGACCACCAGCCAGCCAAACCGGGACTGGGCAATGGAAAGCACTGTATCGGTGATTTCTTCGTCGCCAACACCGCCCAGACGCAGGATGTCCTCTTCTGCTTCGTCCTGGATGACATTGACGATGTCGTCGACGGTGATCGAGCCGACCAGCCGGTTGTTCTCGTCCACCACTGCCGCAGAGCCCAGGTGATACTGGTTGAACTTGTAGGCCACGTCGTCCTGCTCGTCGGTTACCTTGAAGATCACCTCGTGCTCTCTCATGATCTCCGAGATCTGCTGCGAGCGTGGATGGCGCAGCACGAGGCTCACCGGCACGAAACCCACCGTATGAAAGGCCGGGTCGACCACGTAGATCTCGATGAAATCTTCCGGCAGGTCTTCCTCGTTGCGCATGTAGTCGATGGTCTGGCCAACCGACCAGAACGCCGGCACGGCGACGAACGTCGTCTGCATCAGGCGGCCGGCCGAGTATTCGGGATACTCCAGGCCGCGGGTCAGCGCCGTGCGGTCTTCCCTCGGAACCTTGGCAAGAATTTCCTGCTGGTCCTCGGCATCCATGTCCTCGATGAGGTACAGTGCGTCGTCAGTATCGAGCTTGCGCACGGCTGACGAGATGAACTGGTTGGGCAGCGCCTCCATCAGTTCGTCGCGCACCGCCTCATCAAGTTCGGGCAGCGCCTCCACGTCGAACGAGCGGCCGAGCTTCAGAATGAACTGGACGCGATCATCCGACGGCAGGAACTCGATCAGGTCGGCAACGTCGGCCTGGTGCAGGTCGCGCACGAGCTTGCGCAGGTCCTTGGCATCGTCCTGCTCCAGCGCATCGGCGA
>JAHEBA010000140.1 GCA_024642465.1 Alphaproteobacteria bacterium | reverse complement strand
GGGTCAACTGCGGACAGTTTTGGCTTTTGCGGCGAATGTCTGCTGTGCGCCAGAAAGCGGACTCTATCGTCAGCTCACCGGAGAGTCCGCTTAGTGCCAAAAGGCCACTTTCTCGAACTGATGCGTGATTGGCGCCATTGCAATCTATCATTGATTGAGGGTCCCGGATTGCCCAGCCTGTTTTGAAATGCAAGGATTGGAATGTTGTACAATGTGGTGATGGGTTGAACTCTATGAGCCCCCTATTTCTCAGCCTTGCTGCTATCTCCCTGTTTTCCGCTAATTTCGTTCATTTCTCCTCTGCGACGCACGCCGCCGATTATGGCCGCGATGCCAATCCAATAGTATGCGCCCAGCTTTCTACCGACATCGACCAACAGGAGGCTGAGCTGAACGAAGCCCGGCGGAACTTCCGCCTGCTGGAAGCAGCCGGCAAGGGTTGCGTCGACATTTCAATTGGATTGCTGGCGAAGGGCGCATCCGTGGATGCCCGGGACCGCTTTGCCAATACGGCATTGCACCATGCCGCCGATGGGGGGCATGCGGGCATTATCCGGTTGCTGCTGGACAACGGCGCCAATGTGAACCAGCCAAATCTTGCCGGCTCCACCCCTTTGCTGCGCGCAGTCACAGCCAACAAGAGAAAGGCTGTCGAGGTGTTGCTGGCAGCGGGAGCGAGCGACGACTTTGTCGGCGGCAAGGGCGTCACGCCGCTCGGGGCAGCAGCTTACAACGGTAACCGCAAGATAGTCGAAGTCTTGTTGGAGCACGGTGCCCGGCCGGAAGTGAGCGACGGTACCGGCAAGGGCGCCATCATCTATGCAGCCGCCAAGGGGTATTCCGACATCGTTGCCGCATTGCTCAATAAGGGGCTGGACATCAACCTTGCCTACGGCCACTCATTGACAGCGCTCATGTGGGCTGCAGGTCACGGCAATGATGTGCCGGAGCCCGAAGGTCTGAAAACGGTGGAGTTGCTGGTCTCGCGTGGCGCGGACCTCGATCTGGCCGATGACCGTGGGCGCACTGCATTGATGATTGCAGCTGAGCGTGATCATCCGATGGTCGTCGCCTTTTTGCTGAACAAGGGCGCCGGCCGCTCCCTCAGGGACAAGACGAACAAGACGGCTGCAGACCTTGCCATTAGCGAAGAGGTTCGAAAACTGCTACAATAACAGCCGTTTACTTGCCTGCGGCATACCTGGCCAGCGAGCGGACATCCTCGTCGCTCATGTCCTTGAACAGGGCACCAACATCGGGTGCGTTCTTGCGCCTGTCATACTTCAGATCAAGCATCGTCTTCTCGAGATATTGGACATTCTGGCCCGCAAGCCTTGGAACGCGGCTGTTGCCGACCCAGGCGCCGAGGTGGCATTGCGGACACTGACCAGCAACAGCTGCGGCTTCGGCAACGGGGATGTCCGCCTCCGGCGTGGAGTAGCCCAGCGAGGGCCACTTCAGTTGCGAGAAATACTCGGCAAGAGCCTTCATGGTGTCCTTGTCGAGATCCTGTACGATCGGCCCCATGATTTCGCTTTTGCGCCGCCCTGCCTTGATGTCACGCATCTGCACATACATGTAATACTGCTCCTGACCCCAAATGATCGGAGCGTCCTCCTGGACTGGGACACCATTGTCTCCGTGGCAAGCTTTGCAGGTGTCAACAAGCTCGGCAATTTCCGGGGGAGGAGCCAGCGTGTCCTGGGCCAGCGCTGGAGCGGACAATATGGCGATGGAAAGGCCCAGAGTGAGCATACTGTTGGGTACTGAAAACCGGAATGACATCTGTTGCTCTACTCGATTGGTCTTCGGACTGGTGATTAAGTTGCGGAGCGCCCTGGGGCGCTCTGCATTTGTTGCGTTGGTTTTTTACCAATTGCGGTGTTGCCTACTCGGCCAAGGTGAAGGCAATGATGTTGTTGCCGCGTTTGTAATCAAGCTGGGTGTTGCCACCGGCAGCGACCACGATGTATTGCTTGCCGCCTACCGTGTAGGACGAAGGCGGAGCATTGACACCCGCGCCTGCCTGGAAGTTCCAGAGTACTGATCCGGTTTCGGCATCGTAAGCCTTGAACTGCCCGTTGCCCTCGCCGGTGAAGAGCAGTCCACCTGCTGTTGAAAGGACACCGCCGATCATTGGCTGTTCAGTCTTCACCTGCCAGCGAATCTTGCCTGTGTTGTAATCGACAGCCGTCACATTGCCCCACTGTTCTTCCGTGGGGATAACCTTGAAGGCGCCGCCAAGCCACAGTTTGCCCTCTGGATAAGGCGTGCTTTCGACATGGTATGTCATTGGCTGGTGCAAGTTGATAGCGTAGGTCAGACCCAGGTCTGCGTTGATCGCCATTGGCGACCATTCAACACCTCCATTGGCGCCCGGCAGCATGCGTGCACCTTCCTTGGTCGGCAGTACCCACATGTTCTCTTGCGGTACCATGGCCTCGGAAAAGCGCAGCAGGCTGCAATCATCGGCCTTGTGGACATAGACGTGGCCGGTCTTGCCGCCATGAAGCACGCCCTTGACCATGTTGCCGTCACCATCTTTCACCTGGGTGATGATGGGCGGGCTGACTGCATCCAGGTCCCAGACGTCATGCGCAATATATTGGAAATGACAGACATACTGGCCTGTCTCCAAGTCCACCGCCACCAGACTGTCGGTATAAAGGTTGTCGCCCGGCCGCAAACTGCCATCTAGGTCAGGCGAAGGATTCCCAACCACGAAGTAGACGCGGTTCGCCTCAAGGTCCACGGCAGGGTTCTGCCACACACCACCACCAAGGGTCTTGTAGGGATCCCCCATCTTCTTCAGAGCGGCCTTTTCTGCCTCTATGTCACGCAGCATGTCGCGGCCGGTCGCATCATGGGTCGCCCATACACCCACGGAATCTTCGGGTATGGTATGGAAGGTCCATATTTCGTTGCCGGTCTGTGTGTCGAACGCCTTCACGAAGCCGCGGATGCCGTACTCGCCGCCATTGGTTCCGATCAGAACCTTGTTGCCGACAACGGTCGGCGCCATGGTTTCGCTGTAACCGAGTTCCGGATCGGCGATCTGGGTTTCCCACAGCAACTTGCCGGTCTTGGAATCCAACGCTACCAGCTTGGCGTCCAGCGTTCCCATGAACACACGATCACCGGAGATCGCGACGCCACGATTGTTGGGGCCGCAGCAATAGGTCGTGACCGGGCCCATCTTGTGCTTATAATGCCAGATCTGTTGACCTGTGGCGGCATCCAGTGCGTAAACATGATTGAACGCGGTGGTCACGTACATCACACCGTTGACCACGATTGGCGTGGTTTCCATCGTTTCAACGACCTCGGTCTGGAAAATCCACGCCGGTCGAAGTTTGCGGACATTGGACGTGTTGATTTGCTTGTTTGGATAAAAACGGGTCTGGTCGTAGTTGCCGTTGGTATGCAGGAAGTTATTGCCATCACTCGCCGCACGGCTAAGCATGTCCTGGCTCACGATAGTCATGTCGCCATAGAGTGTACCGCGCTGCACCTCTTCAGCTTGAGATACCGCTGCCTGTGCTGCGCAAACCGCCACGGTAGCAACGCCTGCCAGCAAGATTTTCGTGACCCTCATCGACCTTCCTCCGCTTGATGATATCGTTGTCGTTGGTCAGGGCTTGCGGGTGGACACGTTGACCATCATCTGTCGTGCCATCAACCGCACCCGCATTGACAGTAAGAGAACCTCGCGCCAAAGTAAACGATTGCATTCGCGCTGCACTGCACAAGATATTCAACCTCATCTCCATGGGCGTAGTATAGGAATGCTATATGTCAATTATAAATTTGAATTTATCAATTATAATCCGCCTTTATTGCGTCGTTTTTTCAATGGTAATTAGCCCTATCATCGGACACTCTGAAACACGTCTGATTATAAGTAATGAAAAAGATAGTACGCTGACCCTATTGGATGGTAAAGGGAATGTAACTGGCTCCATGGCTACCTGCGCTCGCCCGCGCGGAATTATGTTCGGGCCAGAACGCAAGGAATTCTTTGTTGCCTGTGCTGATGACAATCAGATTGCCATCTACGACACCAAGTCACTCAAATTGTTGCGCCGCATTAGAGATGTAGAAGAACCGGAAACGTTCGACCTGCACCCGGATGGCCGCCGGCTCTTCGTTTCCAACGAGGAAGATTCGACTGCCAGCGTGTACGATATCCAGACTGGCGAGCGCCTGGAAGCTTACGACACCGGTGAGGAACCCGAGGGAGTGAAAATCACGGCCGACGGCAAATTGGCCTTCGTCACATCCGAGGCTGCAAACCTGGTCCATGTCATCGAGATTCAGAAAAATGAGATCCTGAAGGACATTCAGGTCAACCAGCGGCCAAGGCGACTTGCGTTAACGCCAGATGGCAAGGAGATGTGGGTAACAGCTGAACTTGCCGGGATGGTGGACATCATCGATATGGAAACACTGACCGTAAAGGGCGATATACAGTTCCTGCCCACTGGATTTCGTAAGGAGCAGGTCACGCCGGTTGATGTGATCATTACGCGCGACGGTAAGACTGCATATGTAGCACTCGGAAGAGCGAACCACGTTGCTGTCGTAGACGTACCATCGCGCGCTATCAAAGATTACATCCTGGTGGGCAAACGGCCATGGGGACTGGCTCTCAGCAGCGATGAGCATACGCTGTATGTCGCCAATGGACTTTCTGACGATGTCACTATAGTCGATACCGCGTCCAGCAGGGCGGTCAAGTCAGTACCAGTTGGCCTTATCCCTTATGGAATTCTTGTTGATGATCAGTAGATTTGCAGCATGCATTCTCGCGCTGGCGGGGTTGTTCATGTTAGTTAAACCAGTCACTGCAAATGAATTGCTCAGCTTCGTATACCTAGGGCGCGACGATGATCCGGCGTATTTCGAAAGGAAGTCCTACACAGGTTTGAAGCTGCGGGAGTTGAGGCCACCAGTCGCGGGTGCAAGAGCTGGGATCAAGGACGCTCGCATACCAGGCCGCGCTGCAGGACTAAGCTTTGAACTGGTTGAACTCCAACTCGACCCAGACGCTCACTCGACAGATGCGATAAGCAGCCGTCTGGCAATCAATCGCAACAGCGTCTTTCTGCTAGACTTGCCGGAAGCTGAGGTTATCGAACTGGCGCGCGTCTTCAAGGACAGAAGTGACTTAATTCTTTTCAACATTCGCCATGCCACCGATCGGCTGCGCGCAGAGGACTGCTCTGCCGCCATGTTTCACACCACCCCTAGCCAGTCGATGCTTACTGATGCTCTGGCGCAATACCTGGTGGGGATGAACTGGCGTCAAATCCTGGTGCTCGCATCGAAAAGCGAGACTGATCAGACATTGGCGGACAAGTTCGAGCAATCGGCCCGTAAATTTGGTCTGCGAATTGCTGAACGACGGCTGTTCGTTACAAGTAACGATCCACGTCAGCGTGAGCTGAATAATGCAAGATTGCTGACTGCAGATATAGATTTCGATGTCATTTTCGTTGCAGATAACGAGGGAGAATTTGGTCGCTATCTCGAATATCGATCAATGTTGCCAAGACCGGTTATAGGTACCGAGGGTTTGATGGCTTCCGCATGGCACTGGACATGGGAACGCAATGGCGCGCCGCAGCTCAACCAGCGCATTCGTAAACTGACAAGAGGCAATCCCTCTCCGCTGGACTGGGCGGCGTGGGTAGCCGTGAAAAGTACCGTAAGCGCAGCTATTGCTTCTCACAGTGTGGAACTAACAGCACTTCGCGAAAGTCTCATCGCCGCAGAGCTCGAAATCGACATGTATAAGGTTGGACCCGGCAGCTTCCGTGCATGGGATCACCAATTGCGCCAGCCCATCTTGTTGCACACCTATAACGCAGTGGTAACAACTGCGCCAATCGAGGGATTTGCGCATCAGTTCAACACGTTCGATACGCTGGGTTTCGACAAGTCGGAAAACAGCTGCAGCTTGCGATAAGAACAAGCCGCCAGACAAGTTTCTGCGGCGCGTGCCGTCAGTCAAATTTCAAGTAAAAAGATCAACACAAGGATCACGCGATTGAATTAAGCTAACGAACTCCAAAGCGTTTCAAATGTTGAATTGAGATTA
>JAHEBA010000139.1 GCA_024642465.1 Alphaproteobacteria bacterium | reverse complement strand
CCAATTTGGTAGCCCTTGGCGGCCTGCCGCTTTACCGCCAAATTCGCGTCTGCAAAGCACCAAATTGCACCTGTAGCAGTTCACCCAAGCGAGTGGGGGAACCCGTGCGGGCGCGGCCGTCGAGGCAGCCCGCAGGGACCACAAAGCAGGGACAACCCGGAACGCTGTTGCGCCGGGGTAAAAGGAGTTGAAGGTGGAAAAAATTTTCAAGTTGAGCATTCTGGCCGCGACGGCCATCGGTATCATCGGCGGTCTTTCAGCTGCCTCGCACGCGGCCGACCTTGGCCCGGCACCGGAGCCGATGCCATATCAGCAGCAGAGCGACAACTACACGTCCGGATGGTACGTGCGCGGTGATGCAGGTTTCTCGTGGCTCGACATCTCGGGCCTCGATGACGGCGGTGCCGCGATTGCCGGCGGCGGTATCGGTTACCAGGTCAACGACTGGTTGCGCACCGACGTCCGCGCTGACCATGCATTCAGCCACGATGGCGGCGCCTACGACGTCAGCAGCACCACGGTGCTGTGGAACGGCTACGTGGACCTGCCGCTGTCGATGGGCTTCTCGCCCTATGTCGGCGCTGGCGTGGGTTACGGGTGGGCCAGCTACTCGGGCGCAGGCCCGGCGGACGACTCGGGCTTTGCTTGGGGCGCAACCGGCGGCGTGGCCTTCAACATGAGCCAGAACATCACGCTCGACGTGGGCTACCGTTATCGCGAGATCGACGTGGCTGGCCCGAACTACGCCGACCATGCGGTTACCGGCGGCATTCGCTGGAACTTCTGATGCTCACTGTTTCCGGGCTCTCCCGGACGGCACACCAGGAAACGGCCTGCCTCATCTCCCGGGGCGGGCCGTTTCTCATTTGGCCGCCAGTGCCGCGATCACGAATTGTTGCATCGCACAAAGTCTAGTTGCGCGAAATCGCGCCTTCCAGTATCCCGGTCAGTGGGACACCTCTCCCCAACGAGAGGCAAATCATCTGGAAGGATGACCAGATATGACCATGACCAAACCGGCTGCGCGGCCGGTAAATCCGCGCTTCTCGTCCGGCCCGTGTGCCAAGATTCCCGGCTGGACCCCTGATTTTCTCAATTCCGCATTCCTGGGCCGCTCGCATCGTGCAAGCGAAGGCAAGGCGCGTCTCAAGCGCGCCATCGACCTGACTCGCAAGGTGCTGCAGGTGCCGGACGATCACCTGATCGCCATCGTGCCGGCGTCTGACACGGGCGCTGTGGAAATGGCGATGTGGAGCCTGCTGGGTGCGCGCGGCGTCGACATGCTGGCCTGGGAAAGCTTCGGCGAAGGCTGGATCACCGACGTGGTGAAACAGCTGAAGATCGCCGATGCCCGGCTGATCCGCGCACCCTATGGCGAACTGCCCGGCCTTGACGAGGTGGATTTCAGCCGCGACGTGGTGCTCACCTGGAACGGCACCACCAGCGGCGTGCGCGTGCCCAACGGCAACTTCATCCCGGCAGGCCGCGAAGGCCTGACCATCTGCGATGCGACTTCCGCCGCCTTTGCCCAGAAGCTCGACTTCGACAAGCTCGACGTGGTGACGTTCTCCTGGCAGAAGGTGCTGGGCGGCGAGGGGGCTCACGGCATCCTGATTCTCGGCCCGCGCGCCGTCGAACGGCTTGAGACTTATACGCCGGCCTGGCCGATGCCGAAGATCTTCCGGCTGACCAAGGGCGGCAAGATCATTGACGGTGTCTTCAAGGGCGAGACTATCAACACGCCCTCCATGTTGTGCGTCGAGGACTACATCAAGGCGCTGGAATGGGCTGAAAGCATCGGCGGGCTGCCGGCGCTGATCAACCGGGCCGATGCCAATGCAGCCGCGCTGAATGCCTGGGTGGACCGCACGCCATGGATCGAGAACCTTGCGGTTGATCCGGCCACCCGTTCCAACACCTCGGTATGCCTCAAGTTGTCGGCGTCCGCTACCGCGGGGCTAGATGCC
The DNA here is from genome assembly GCA_024642465.1 of Alphaproteobacteria bacterium. Lineage (GTDB taxonomy): Bacteria > Pseudomonadota > Alphaproteobacteria > Rhizobiales > Aestuariivirgaceae > Anderseniella. Next base: position 4,195 of record JAHEBA010000139.1, on the reverse strand, counting down.
GACGAGGCTGCCGCATTGCCCAAGCAGATGGTCAAGCTGCTCGAGGCAGAAGGTGTGGCGTTCGACGTTGGCGCCTATCGCGATGCCCCTCCGGGCCTGCGCGTCTGGTGCGGCGCCACGGTCGAGGCCCATGACGTCGAAGCCCTGACCCACTGGCTCGACTGGGCCTGGTCACAGGTTTCCGCCGCCCGGGCCGCCTGAGCGCCTAAGAACAATTCCGCAAATTCAAGACTGGAGGATTGCCTCATGGCTCCCCGTGTACTGGTTTCCGACAAGCTTTCCGACGCCGCCGTGGACATCTTCAAGGCGCGCGGCATTGACGTGGATTTCAAACCGGACCTCGGCAAGTACAAGGACGCGCTTCTTGCCGCCATCGCCGATTATGACGGCCTTGCCATCCGCTCTGCCACCAAGGTGACCGCCAAAATCATCGAGGCGGCAAAGAACCTCAAGGTGATCGGCCGTGCCGGCATCGGCGTCGACAATATCGACATTCCCGCCGCTTCGGCGCGCGGCATCATCGTGATGAATACGCCGTTCGGCAACGCGATCACCACTGCCGAGCATGCCATCTCGATGATGCTGGCGCTGGCCCGGCAGATCCCGGCGGCCAACGCCTCCACCCATGCCGGCAAGTGGGAGAAGACCCGCTTCATGGGCGTGGAGTTGTTCAACAAGACGCTGGGGCTGATCGGCTGCGGCAACATCGGCTCCATCGTGGCTGACCGCGCAATGGGCTTGCGCATGCGCGTCATCGCCTATGACCCGTTCCTGTCGCAGGAGCGGGCGGTGGAGCTTGGCGTGGAGAAGGTTGAACTGGAAGACCTGCTCAAGCGGTCCGACTTCATTTCGCTGCATACCCCGTTGACCGACAAGACCATGCACGTCCTGGACGCAAAGGCGCTGGCCAGGACCAGGAAGGGCGTGCGCATCATCAACTGCGCGCGCGGCGGGCTAATCGTTGAGGACGCACTCAAGGATGCACTGGATTCGGGGCACGTCGCCGGCGCTGCACTGGACGTTTTCGAGGTGGAGCCGGCGACCGATCACCCGCTGTTCGGTTATGAGAATGTCGTGTGCACGCCCCACCTTGGCGCCGCCACATCGGAAGCTCAGGAAAACGTGGCGCTGCAGGTGGCCGAGCAGATGGCGGACTATCTGCTGCAGGGTGCTGTTTCCAACGCGCTGAACATGCCCTCGATCACGGCGGAAGAAGCGCCGCGGCTCAAGCCCTTCGTGGCCCTGGCGGAACTGCTCGGCTCGTTTGCCGGCCAGCTCACGGAAAGTTCCATCAAGGCGGTTACCATCGAGTATGCCGGCGAGGTGGGCGAGATGAACGTCAAGGCGTTGACCTCGGCGCTGCTGGCGGGGCTGATGCGGCCAATGCTGGGCGACGTCAACATGGTGTCGGCGCCGGTGATGGCGAAGGAGCGCTCGATCAAGGTGGACGAGGTGCGCCAGACTAAGCGCGGGGTGTACGACAACTACATCCGGCTGATCGTCAGGACCGACCGGCAGGAGCGTTCGGTGGCGGGCACGGTGTTCTCCGACGGCAAACCGCGCATAATCCAGATCAAGGGCATCAACATGGAGGCCGAGCTTGGTCCGCAGATGATCTACGTGACCAACGAGGACAAGCCGGGCTTCATCGGCGCGTTCGGGCGGCTGCTGGGCGATGCGGACGTGAACATCGCGACCTTTAACCTCGGCCGCGACAAGCCCGGCGGCGACGCCATCTGCTTGGCCGAGATCGACGGCAACGTGACGCCGGAACTGCTCGCCCAGATCGAGGCGCTGCCGCAGGTCAGGCACGCCAAGTCGCTCAAGTTCTAGGGGTTACTTTTGGTCGCGCTTCCGGACGGAAAACCGGTGCCCAATTTTCCTGGAAGCGCTTATTGAAGCTGCTTCTTGCGGCCGATGTACTCGATATAGAGCAGCAGGTCCTCGGCCTGCTGTTCCGAGAACTCCCACTTGGGCATTGGCTCGTGGCCGAGCGGCAGCCCTTCCAGAAGCTGGTCGGCCACGCCCTCGATCGACAGCTTCTCGACCAGGGTATTGAACGGCGGCGACTTTTCGTTGGGGCCGGGACCGGGTCCGGAGATGGCGTGGCAACGCATGCACAGCAACTGCGACAGTTCCAGACCGCGCTTGATGCTTTCGGCGTTTTCATCGTCACGGGCCGCCTGTTCGGCGCTGTCCGTTGCCTGAGCCCGAGTGGCGGTCTGGGTCAGGGTGGAAGCAACGGCCACGGCCAGCAGCAGGCAGGCGGCAGCGAGTGCCTGAAGACGTTTCGACGACATTTTTGTTTCCCTTCGGGCAGTTGCCGTAGTTTGGCCCCATAATAAAAGCCTATTTGCGAAGGCGCGAGCGGGCTTTGAGGGAGATCAACCGATGAAACACATTCTCTTCGTTCCGGCGCTTGCGTCGATGCTTTTGACCGTCCCGGCGCTGGCAGCAGAAATTCCAGCAACGCTCAAGCTCGATCAGGTTACCGTAAACCCCACAGGCGCGCAGGCCGTGCGCGTGGGCGAGGTGACGGTGCCGGCCGGCACCCACGAGATCATCATCGACAACCTGCCGGCGGGCATTCCCGCATCCTCGATACAGGTCGAAGGCAAGGCCGCGGCGGGCGCCGAGATCGGCACAGTGGACGTGTCGGTGGTGCAGCTTGACCCGGCGCAGGAAATGCAGGGCGAGCGCAAGCGGCTGCAGGACGAACTCGATGCGCTGGGCCGCGACCGGGCGCGCCAGGAACGCACGCGCCCCGATGCGGATTTCCGCCGGGCGACGCTTGAAAGGCTGACAGCATCTACCGGCAACGGTGACAAGGCCGCCATGACTCCGGAACGGTTGATGGCGGTCCTGTCGCTCACCTCCAGGGAACTGGCCGACATATCACAGGCAGTGCTGGACGCCGAAGCGGCCATCGCGCGCATCGACGAGCGTATCGGCGTGGTTCAGCGAAAGATTGCGGAACTGGCGGCAACGCCCGAGGCCCACACCCGGGTGGCGGTGCAGGTTGCCGCCGATGCAGAGACGGCGATGACGCTGTCGCTCAGCTATTCCGTGCCTGAAGTCGGTTGGCGACCGGTCTATGACGCCCGGCTCAAGCTGCCGCAGGACGGCGCGGCCAGCGCGTCACTGGAGCTCGTCAGCCGGGCGCTGGTCTATCAGCAAACCGGCGAGTCATGGGACGACGTGGCCCTGAAACTCTCTACTGCCACGGTGACCGGCCGCACCGCCGCGCCGGACCTGGAGCCGGTTGCGGCCGGACCCCGCCCGCCTGCGGTGGCCTATAGCGCAAACCAGACCCAATCGATGGTGGCGCAGGACGCGGCGAAAAGCGAAATGCGGCGAGCCTTCAAAAAGCACATGCTCGAAGGCGTGCCCGCGCCTGCGCCGGAGCCCGTCCGGCAGCGCGAGGCCGAAGTGCTGAACGCTGGCTTCCATGCGGTCTACACCATTGCCGGGCGGTCCAGCGTACCCAATACCGGCGCTGCCAAGTCGGTTCGCATCGGCTCCACGCTGGCCACGCCGGGCCTGCGCATCGACACGGTGCCGATGCTGGATCCGCAGGGCTACCTGACGGCCGTGTTCAAGGTGGCTGGCGAGACGCCGCTGCTGCCGGGCGAGGTATCGCTGTTCCGCGACGGGGTGTTTGCCGGCAAGGCACGGATCGGCCAATCGGCGCCGGGCGAAGAAGTCGAGCTCGGTTTCGGCCGCGACGATCTCGTCAAGGTGGTGCGCCGCCAGCTCGACGATACCTCGGGATCGACCGGTATCATCACCGAGCAGAACACGCTCAACCGGCTTTACGTGACCGCGATCGAGAACCTGCACAGCTTCCCGGTTACCATCAGGATGAGCGAGCGGATGCCCTATTCGACGCACGAGGACGTCGTGGTGGAGATGCTGCGCGAGACCACGGCGCCCACCGCGACCGATCCGGGCAACCGCAGAGGCATCGTCCGGTGGGACGTGCCGCTCAAGCCTGCCGGCAAGACCGAGGTGACCTTCGGTTACAAGGTGACCTATCCGACCCAGATGAGCGTGGTTCTGCCGGACTGAACTTGTCCACTGCGGCAATGCGGCTTGAGGCTTTTGCTTCCCAAAACCGCCGCATCCGGTTAAAGACTTGCAACGGCCCTTCCGGCATCAATGCGGAGAGGGCCGTTCGCTTTTTCTGGAACCGGTC
>JAHEBA010000138.1 GCA_024642465.1 Alphaproteobacteria bacterium | reverse complement strand
TGGCACACAGCGGACCTTAGAGGTTGCGCTCAAAGAGTCCGCTTGTGATCCACAAGAGACAACACCGACTCGATCTCGGGACAACGAATTTTGACTCTCCCGGCCCTTTGACGGACACTTTCGTAGTCATGTTCAACAGGGAGCCGCTCGATGAGCGAACATGTTGAAACGATTGTGGTGGGTGGTGGTCAGGCCGGTCTTTCGGTTAGTTGGCACTTAAACAAGGCTGGACGCGATCACGTTGTTCTCGACCGGGGACAGATTGGTGATACCTGGCGTAACCGGTGGGATAGCTTCTGTCTGGTTTCCCCCAACAAACTCTGCCGACTTCCAGGTTTCCATTACGACGGTGATGATCCTGATGGGTTCATGCTTCGCGATGAGATCGTGAGCTACATAGAGCGTTTTGCGGCCAGCTTTGACCCGCCTTTCCGAGGTGGTGTCGAGGTGAGGCGGATCGAGGCTAGTGCCGGGCCGGGTCGATTCAAGCTGACCACATCAGACGGCGTACTCGAAGCTCATAACCTGGTTATTACGGTTGGCACTCATCAACACCCCAACATACCGAGCTGGCACAACGATCTGCCTCAAGGCGTAACGGGCTTACATACACGTGACTATCGCAACTCAGCGAGTCTGTCGGACGGTGCAGTGTTCATCGTGGGCAGCGGTCAATCGGGATGTCAGGTTGCTGAAGACCTTCACCTCTCAGGTCGAGACGTGCATCTTGCGGTTGGTAATGCTGGCCGCATCCCACGTCGCTATAGAGGTCGCGATATTTTTGAATGGGACTTGGCGACTGGGTACATGAACATGCCGGTGGAAGAGCACCCTAAAGGCACCGCGATACGGTTCAAGGCCCATCCGCATCTCTCTGGCCGGGACGGTGGGCGTACGATTAACCTGCGTCAGATGGCGCTGGACGGCATCACACTGCATAGCAAGGTCGAAGGTGTCCAAGACGGCTGTCTGGTGCTTGCAGGCGGTCTCGAAGAGGCGCTCAAGGCAGTAGCCGAGGTATGTCGCGCGGAGATGCAAGGCATCGACAAGTTCATTGCAGAGAATGGCCTTGATGATCCAGAGGAGGATGTCGCCCCGGTCAATTGGCAGCCGCAACCGGAGCCACGCCTCTTCGACTTGGCAGAGGCAAATGTCTCGACGGTAATTTATGCCACGGGGTTTCACCGCGACTTTGGATGGATCGACCTGCCGGTCTTCGATGACGGCGGTTATCCCCGTTATGAACGAGGCATTACGGAGATACCCGGCCTATACTTCTGCGGACTTCACTGGATGCATACACAGGGATCTGGTCTGTTCTATGGCGTGGGCGATGACGCCGAGTACGTAGTCAATCGCCTGACTGATCATGACGAACCTAACTTACGTTAGTGGGACAATGCGGCCGGTCGGGCAGGTCGGATTAATATCCCGTTTTCAGAGCAATAGCAGACGCTCTGAGCGGCAATCTGAACCTGATGGAGTTGATCCACAGTGGGCTTGCTTGTCGTCAAGACCTTGCCGAACTCGCTTGCCATGTCAAAACACCAACTGAATGTGGTAGCCTCGAAAACGTCAGAGACTGTGATGAGGACACCCAGTGGCAATTCCAAGAACCATGAAGGGGGTGCAGTTGGTCGGCCATGGTGGGCCGGAAAAACTTGTCTGGAATGAGTCAATTCCGACGCCAAAGGCCGGCCCCGGCCAAGCTTTGGTCAAGGTGCTGGCTGCTGGTGTCAACAATACTGACATCAATACCCGTATTGGATGGTACTCAAAGGAAGTTTCCCAGAGTACCGAAGAAACCGACCCTGATAGTGACGTCGATGCCGGCGGCTGGTCCGGAGCCTTGAATTTCCCGCTGATACAGGGAGGAGACCTTTGCGGCGAGGTCATCGCTTTAGGCGAGGGAGTGACGAACGTAGATCTCGGCATGCGGGTCACTTGCCCTATAAACCAGCCAAACCCGACTGAAGAAGCGCCTACTCGCTTTCTCGCTATGGGTTCAGAATTTGACGGCGCTTTCGCACAATATTGCACTGTGCCAGCAGAGCAACTTTACGACGTAAGCGACGCTCCCCTGACAGATGCCGAGATCGCTGCAATACCGTGCGCGCACGGCACGGCATTCAATCTCTTGACCCGCGCGCAAGTGGGTCATGGCGATCGTGTTCTGATCACGGGCGCATCCGGCGGGGTCGGACTTGCTGCAGTGGAACTCGCCAAACTGAAGGGCGCGCAAGTGGTCGCGGTAAGCAGCTTGAACAAACAAGATGCGGTAAGGGCGGCTGGTGCAGATGTCGTCTTGGGTCGAGGGCAATTACCAGAGAAGGGCAGCGTCAGCGTCGCAATCGATGTCGTTGGAGGCGAAGGTTGGCCCGGCGTTATCGAGGCAATAACACCTGGCGGACGTTACGCAACTTCTGGCGCTATCGCCGGACCTATCGTCGAGGCTGACCTTCGAACAATTTACCTGAACGATATAACCCTCTATGGCTGCTCTTATACCTCGCATAACGTGTTCTCGGAACTTGTCGAGCTAGTAAATGCGGGCAGGATCAAACCACTGGTTTCGAAGACCTATCCGCTGTCAGAAATCGCAACAGCACAATCTGATTTTGCTTCCAAAAAGTACCCCGGAAAGCTCGTGCTAATTCCACCGCAGGATTGAAGTGATTGCACCTCGGGTGCTGGCGGTTTTTGGCAAAAAGCGGACTCTCTTTATCGCCGCGCACAATGTCTGTTCTCGGGGGCAAAGACGGCTCATACAACAGTGCCCTTCACGGCCCATGCCCTGGCAGCAAGCAGGATTTCTCCATCGGGTCCTGTAGGCAGATTTTGACGAACTGCATCACGGATCTGATTTCTCAGATTCTCATCCAATGACATGCAGTACTTCGGCGCAGAACCGGTACCGCCAAGGAATGGTGCCCAGTAGTCATCGAAACTCTCAAACGGCGTTGGAATGTCCAATTTGGTCACCTCAACATTTTCTAACCCTGCTTCATTAAAAGCAGCGGTCAGTGGCTTTGGCCTGCAGATTGGTGCACGGATGCCGTCATCAAAATCTGCCGATCGTTTATCGAAGCGCTTAGCCGCATCAAAGAAATATCTCATCACTTGCATATGTCCGGCATAGTCCCACACGTAGGACGCGACCATGCCACCGGGCTTCACGATACGAGCCATTTCGCTGATAGCGGCCTGACTATCTGGTACGAAATTCAGGACAAGACCGCTGACAGCCAAATCGAAATAGTCGTTTGAATGTTCGAGGGTGACAGCACTGCCAACGGCGAATTTGCCGGATGGAATGCGGGACTTTGCAAACGAAATGTATTGCTCAGAAGGATCAACCCCATGCAGTTCGGCGGGCATGGATTTCTCGACGATCCTCTCTGACAGTTCGCCAGTTCCGCAGCCGACATCGATCCAGCGTCTATCAGGCTCTACATCCAGCCAATCGATGAACAGAGGCGCAACCTGCCTGCTCCATCGGCCCATGTAGTTATAATAGGTGTCGGTGTTTCCCCAGAGGTTTGGCTTATCATTTGGCATCTATTCCCCGCCGGCGGCTCTAGACGAACTCTTGCGTCTCCAGACCTTGAGCATTGCAAACTTCCCTTCGCGCCCACTCACCAAGGGTCACTCGATACCGATATAAAATCAATGCTAGGGTTTGGTAGCGAGCCTTGCATGTGGGGCCATGCTGAATGACCGCTGTTGGCACATAGCGGACTCTGGACCCCGCCGCTCAAGATGTCCGCTTTCGGGGGTGAAGCCGACATTCTCTGGAACCCATCAGAGAGTCCGCTCCTGACCCCCTGCGGACATCTTGGTGCAGCGCAGCTAATGGCGGTAAGGAGCCAACAGCGGACATTCAATGTGCGCGACCAACGGCAGCTCTGTGCCAGAATTGGTTATCTCAGGGTGCGCTGGTTCTGTAGCTGTCAGGCATTTGTGCATCTCCTTCACAGCCGGCGATGATAGTTCCAAGACAGGAAGTCGGTTCTTATTGTGTCTGCTTTGGGTTTGAACGCGACGATCGTTTGTGAAAAGCGATTCACAGCCGGGGACGGACAGCCTTCCGATCTCGGCACGCTGCTCGTTATATAACCTTCAGTTGAAATCAGCGCTGCCGTCTGCCAGCCTTTCATGTTAATAGATCAGCAATCGGCTAATTCGGATTAGATGACTTTACGGAGGGGATGATGACTGAGAAATTCAACCTTGGTGGATTTCTGTTTTCAACAATCTTGGGAGCAGTTGTTGCAGTGGGGGCTTCCACCTCGGCACAGGCGCTTTCTCCTGAACTTACCAAGCAAGTCATTCAGTCCGTCGACAACGACAGCGAACGGTTGACGAAAATATTCAAGGATTTCCATCAAAACCCCGAGCTTGCCCTAATGGAGACCCGCACAGCGGGGATCGTTGCCAAGGAACTTGAGGCGCTGGGTTATGAAGTCAAAGCGGGCATTGGCAAGACCGGCGTCGTTGGCATCATGCGCAACGGCGATGGGCCGGTGGTGTTATATCGTGGCGAAATGGATGCTGTCCCTGTCAAGGAGACAACGGGTCTTCCCTACGCCAGCACGGTCACTACTAAACAGCCTGACGGCAGCGAAACACCGGTCGGCCACATGTGCGGCCATGATGCCCATACGACCTGGATGCTCTCGGTCGCAAAGACCATGGCGACGTTTAAGGATGCGTGGAGCGGCACTGTGGTCATGCTCGGTCAGCCGGCCGAGGAGACAGTGGAGGGGGCCACTGCCATGGTCGAGGATGGTCTGTTTCAGAGCCATGGTGTGCCCAAGCCTGACTATGCGCTGGCCATGCATTCGGCACCCATGCCATTTGGCAGGTTCGTCGGTACCGGCGGCCCGCAGATGGCCGGATCCGAGCAGATTGATGTAACCTTTCATGGGGTGGGCGGACATGGTTCCAATCCCCAATACACCAAGGATCCGGTGATCATGGCGACATATGCGATTGCGCAATACCAGGCCATCGTGTCCCGAGTGATTGATCCGCGGGATCCCGCAGTTATCACGGTCGGGTCCGTGGTCGCTGGTACCAGCAACAACGTCATCCCCGAGAGTGCGACGCTGAAAATCAACACCCGATTCTTCAAAGAAGCGGTGCGTGACCAGCTTTTCAACGGCATTGTGGCGATCAGCAATGGCATCGCCCGTACCTATGGGATGCCGGAGGATAAATTCCCGACCGTCGTGCGAAAAGGGTATTCGACGGTCAACGCAAATGACGAGGAGTTGAACAACAAAACAAATGCCGCCGTTCTAGGAGCGGGTCTCGTGGCCGACGAAATGTTGGTTACGAACTTTCAACCGGTCACGGGTTCCGAGGATTTTCCTAACCTGTTCCTTGACCTGAACGACGTCAAGTTCGTCTACAAGTTTCTAGGCGCCGTCCCTCCAGAAATCTGGGCCAAGGCTCAAAAGGAAGGCAAGGACGTGCCGTGGGCCAACCACAACCCGAATTACCAGGTCGATCTGGATGCCATTCCGCTCGGGGGAAAGATCGCCAGCATCATGGTCATGGATCTGATGGCGAAGTAAAGCCGCGGTTGGGATGCGATCGCGGTTGACATGCGGGGTTTCGCAGAAGCGTTACCTCGATGTGTCGGCATGGTTGGGAAATGCTTTGCGGACACGAGCGCACTCACGATTAGCTTGGTGGATTGCAGCCTGGGCACTGGTCGGAATTCTAATTATCCCAATCAATGCTGTAGCTGTAGCCCATCCGCTACACTCCGAAGCTATCGAACGACCGTGTGAGATCCACCGGAAGGATTATGAAGGGTCGCGTATCAAGGGACGTTGCTCTTTCTTCGTTGCGGCAGGCTATCTGATCTTCCGACTGGATGCTGCCGCAGGCAACGCCAGCACAGAGAACAGGGGTGTCATCAGCGGCGCAATCAGCCTAACCCAATCGACAGGGACCCTTTTCTCTGACAGGGAGCAACTTGGCGAGGGTCCGGTTACGTTGGCGGAATCTTCGCCGCAGATCGTTCATATGAAGCCGGGAAAGCTCGCTAGTTGGAGTGACGGCTACGTGCTTGAGGTTAGCGGAACTCCAGCAAAGGCAGAAGGCTCACTCATAGCCAGCACCCAACAGAGTTCGCCGCCTGTTACAGAGGTGTTGGCAAAC
>JAHEBA010000048.1 GCA_024642465.1 Alphaproteobacteria bacterium | reverse complement strand
AGCTTGGCGATTTCGGCCTTCATTGCCTCCTCGCCGCTGACCACGTCGAGGTGGCCGCCCTGCTCGTGCACGACCCGGTACATCGGCTCGACGCGCTTGATCGGCACTTCACGCCACAGGTCGTAGCCGCAATAGGTGAAGATCTCCGACAGGATACGCGGATAGAGAAAGAAGGTCGGACCGATGTCGAAGGTGTAGCCGTCGGCCTTGATGGAACCGGTGCGGCCGCCAACCCGGGACTGACGCTCGATCAGGGTCACGTCATAACCACGGCGCTTCAGGATCATGGCTGATGCAAGGCCACCAGGCCCGGCACCGACGATTACGATACGCGGAGTAGAGGAGGACATGTGTTCTTGTTTCTTCAGCAATTCAAATCAGACGCCCGGTCAGGCTGTGTACCGCAGGCCCGCCCACCGTGCCTGGAAACCTCGACCGGTCCTTATATCGCCTGGCAGCCATTTTAGAACCCCTGTCTGCCTATGACGTATTGCCGCTTGTAAATAATCCCCAGCGGTTTTGGTTCCCCGCCGCGCAAGTAGGGCAAGCCGGGTTTTCTTTTCAAGCCAAAAAGGCTAGTGCTTTGATGAAATCAACGGGGTACAGCGGTTTTTCCCGCTTCCATTGCACAGTCAGCAAGAGATCAACCGCGACATGCCGGTCATATCGGTAGCAGACCTCACCAAATCATACCCCGGCCGCAAGGCGGTGAACGGCATATCGTTCGAAGTGCAAAAGGGCGAAACGTTTGCCCTGCTCGGGCCCAATGGCGCCGGAAAGACGACGACCATCGAAATCCTGGAGGGTTACCGCATCGCAGATGGCGGCGTGGCCAAGGTGCTTGGCCTGGACCCGCAAGCCGACCGGATGGAACTGAAGCAGCGCACCGGACTGGTGCTGCAGACGACAGCCCTCGAGCCGGAGCTGACCGTTGCCGAAACCCTCGCTGCGTTTGCCCGGCTTTACGCGCGGCCCGAGTCGCAGGAGAAGGTGCTGGCTTCCGTCAATCTCGCCCACGTTACCCGCACCCGTGTGGGCAATCTGTCGGGCGGTCAGAAGCGGCGGCTGGAGATTGCGCTCGGCATCATCGGCTCGCCGGAACTGCTGTTCCTCGACGAGCCGACCACCGGCCTCGATCCGGAGGCCCGGCGCAAGATCTGGACGCTGATCCGCGGGCTCAATGAAGCGGGCTGCACGATCCTGTTGTCTTCGCACTACATGGACGAGGTGAAGGCGCTGGCAGACCGCATGGCGATCATGGTGGACGGCAAAATTGCCGCGGAAGGCCGGCCGGAGGAACTGCAGGCGCTGCATGCCTCGCACGCCACCATCCGTTTCGATACGCACGGCAAGCCGCTGGCAGGATTGCCCGCCAGTCTTGCCGGACTGGTCCGGATCGAGCATGGCGTTGCCATCATCGACACGGCCGATCCGGTTCCCGTGCTCCACCAGCTCACCGGCTGGGCCATCGAGCACAAGGCGGACCTGGCATCCCTGTCGGTCAACCGGCAAAGTCTCGAGGACATCTATCTGAAGCTGGCCGGCAAGGGCGAGGAAGCGGTTACCAGGGAGGCTGCCGAATGACGATGCTGTTCGAGGAAGCGCTCCACCAGCTCAAGTTGTTCGCCCGCAGGCCGGTGGCAATGTTCTTCGTGATCGCCATGCCGCTGATGCTGCTGCTGGTGCTGACGCAGCTATTCGGCAATGAACGCATCGAGGGACTGGGCCTTAACACGGCGCAGTTCTACACGCCCGCGCTGGCGGTCTTCGGCGTGGTCATGGCCTGTTACACCTACCTCGCCGTATCGACGGCCACCGCCCGGGACCTCGGCATCCTGAAGCGCATCCGCGGCACGCCGATGCCGCCGTGGGTCTATATCTGCGCGCGCATCCTGGCCGTATCGGTGATCGCATTCACTTCCCTGGTGCTGGTCATAGCCACCGGCGCCCTGGTGTTCGGCGTCGAGATCATCTGGGACCGGGTACCGGCCGCGATCATGGTGGCAATCGCTGGTGCACTGTGCTTTGCCGCGTTGGGCATGATGATCACGGCGCTGTTCAGGTCGTCGGAAACCGTGCAGGCCGCCACGAGCGCCACCATCATGCCGCTGGCCTTCATTTCCGACATCTTCGTCCGGCCCAACACCGAAACCTCGGAGTGGATTCCGGTGATCGGCAACCTGTTTCCGCTGAGGCATTTCTCGGTGGCGTTCCAGCACGCGTTCGACCACGCCTACGAAGGTTCGGGCTTCGCGCTGCCTGATGCGGACGGCATCGTGTTCTCGATCCTGCCTCACCTGGGCGTAATGGCGCTGTGGGGCATCGGAGCAGCTTTTGTCGCAGCCAGGTTCTTCAACTGGGACACGCGGCCAAGCTAGGCCTTGCCGCAGCGGCCCGGACCGGTAGAGGCCAATTGCCATGAGCGTTGATCGCAACCAGACAGACCCGGTTATCAGCAGCGACGGGCGACAGTCGGAAACTGCAGCCGCCATTCAACGCGGCGTGGGACGAATGCTGCGCAGCGCCGGGTTTGCCAGCCTGTACGAACTTGCGCTGGCAAATGGCAGGCGCGCCGACGTCATGGCGCTTGGCCGCAAGGGCGAGATCTGGATCATCGAGATCAAGTCGTCGCCGGCCGACTATCTGAGCGACAGCAAGTGGCGCGATTACATGGACTATTGCGACCGGTTCCATTTCGCCATTCCGACAGATATGGACCCGGACCTGATCGACCCGTCGGCCGGCCTGATCATCGCCGATGCATGGGGGGCCGAGATCGTTCGCGAAGCGGATGAAGATCCGTTGCCGGCGGCTCGGCGCAAGGCAGTCACGCTGCTGTTGGCGCGCACGGCTGCGATGCGGCTGCAATCAGCCGCCGATCCGAATGCAGACAGCTTGCTGTAGCAGAACCGGAAAGTTCAGCGCGGCGCGCGCTTGGCAAGAATGCGCTGCAGGGTGCGGCGGTGCATGTTGAGACGCCGGGCCGTCTCCGAAACGTTCCGGTTGCACAGTTCGTACACCCGCTGGATGTGCTCCCAGCGCACGCGGTCTGCGGACATCGGATTTTCGGGCAGGGCTGCGCGGGTATCGGTTTCGGCCATCAGCGCGCCATACACCGCATCGGCATCAGCCGGCTTGGCCAGATAGTCGGCAGCACCAATCTTCACGGCAGAGACCGCAGTGGCAATATTGCCGTAGCCTGTCAGCACCACGGCGCGCGCCTCAGGTCGCAGGCTGTGGATCGCCTCGACCACATCAAGGCCGTTGCCGTCTTCAAGCCGCAGGTCGACCACCGCATAGGCAGGCGGATCGCGGCGCACCTCTACGAGCGCTTCGGCAACGCTCTGGGCCATGCGAACGTCGAACCCGCGGGTTTCCATGGCGCGCGCAAGGCGCTGCAGGAACGGCCGGTCGTCATCGACCAGCAACAAGGATTTCGGTCCCTCGATCAGGCTGTCATTCATCGGTCTCGTTTCCAGTGCCATCCAAACCGTGACGCAGAAGCTGCCAGTTGGCCGCTGTGCGTCAAAAAGCGCCATACTGTTGCCCAGTCAACCCAAAATCACAAGCCGCCTGACCTGCCGTCGTTTACCTCGATGGTCTCGCGCGGCCACACAATACGGACTACGGCACCGGTTTCCGGCGCTGCCCGGTTGGCCAGAGTTACCTGCGCGCCAGACCTTTCAAGCAGCGTCTTGGCAATGAAAAACCCCAGGCCCATGCCGCCTGTGCCGTCGCGACGGGTGCTTTCGGTGGCCGAGTAACGGCTCCTGCTGGTAACAAACGGGTCGCCCAAACGTTCCATGATGTCGGCGGGAAAGCCGTTGCCGTCATCACTTATCGTGAGGCTCAATTGTTCCTGCGACCAGGAGATGCGGACGGTCACGCGGGTGCGGGCAAAGTCGACCGCGTTCTCCATGAGGTTGACCAGCGCATACTTGATGGCGGTGTTGCGCTGGAGCACGGGTTCGGGCAGCGCCTTGCCGGTGCGGTCGGTCTTGGGCTCCACATCGAACAGGATGGCGACGTCGGCGCTGTTGAGCGGCCCGGCAATTTCCTCGGCAAGCGCGGTCATGCGCACCGTTTGCAGCATGGCGTCCGACTGGTTGTCACGGCGGGTGAGCCGGGACAGGATCTCGCGGCAACGCTGCGATTGCGACACCAGCAGGTCAAGGTCTTCAGCCTGCGGTCCGTCAAGCTTCAGCTCGCGCTTGAGTTCCTTGGCAACCAGCGAGATCGTCGCCAGCGGCGTTCCCAGTTCATGGGCGGCGGCGGCGGCCAGGCCATCCAGCGCGGACAGCTGCTGCTCGTGAGCCAGGGCGACCTCGGTTGCTGCCAGCGCATTGGCCATGTCGCGCGCTTCGCTGGCCACCGAGTTGACATACAGGCATGAGAACACGATGCCGCACACCAGCGCCGCCCAGATGCCCGCCTTGTACAGGTCCGGCAATTCGACACTCTCGCCGGGATACCAGGGCAAGGGCAGGTGGTGGAAGGCTAGCAGCGATGAACAGGCTATCGCCAGACCGGCCAGCAACACGGTGCGCGACAACGGCAGGGTTGCGGCGGACACCGTGACCGGCACCACGAACAGGAAAGCGAACGGGTTGGCGAGACCGCCGGTCAGGTAGATCAGGATGGCAAGCTGGCAGATGTCGTAGGCCAGCATCAGCGACGAATAGCGCTCGTGCAGGCGCGCAGTGAAGCTCCAGCTCAGGGAGAGCGCGATATTCACCCATGCCGAAAGCGCGATGAAGGTCAGGCAAACGCCGAGCGGCAGCGGAAAGCCGAGGCCGAAGTGAACCACGAGAACGGCGATCAGCTGTCCCGTAACCGCAAGCCAGCGCAGTCTGACCGATGTCCTGAGGCGGAGACCCTCATAGGTGAAGAAGCCCCGGGCCCTGTCGCCGTCGCCGGGCCGTGTGGACGCCGTGACGCCACCCAGGGCCTTGTCTGTCACTTCCAGCATGCAGCCGGTATCCTTGCAGTGATTGCTGCAGGTGACGTTAGTCCAGGCGCGGCACTCTCCACAACCCGTGCAGGCCGCAACCTCAGACCACGGCAGACGCATCCGGTCAGACCGCGACGCGCTGTCACTTTGCAGCGCGTGCGTGGTCAACCATATTCCGGGTCACGATGAAAAAGTCCTCTATCATAATCGCACTGGCCGCCTTGCTGGTCGCGCTCGGCGCCCTGGCGGCGTCCCTGCTGTTCGTACCGGGCAGCCGCATGGCAGATGTTATCAGCTCCGGCGAGGCGCTGGTGGGCGGTGAGTTCGAAGCGACGAACCAGGACGGCAAGCGGGTCTCCGACAAGGATTTTCTCGGCAAGTACACGCTGTACTATTTCGGCTACACCTTCTGCCCCGATGTGTGCCCTGCCGAATTGCAGGTGATTTCTGCTGCACTTGCCCAGGTTCCGGACGCAGAAGACAAGTTTCAGGTGGTGTTCGTGAGCATAGACCCGGAGCGCGACACGCCGCAGATCATGAAGGACTACGTGGCCAACTTCTGGCCGGGTACTGTGGGCCTGACGGGATCTGCCGAGGACATCCGTAAGATGGCCGGCAAGTTCCGGGTATATTATGGCCGGGCCGGCGGCAAGGAAGGCGAAGGCAAGGACGACTACCTGATGGATCACTCGTCGATCGTCTACCTGATGGGTCCGGACGGCAAATTCATCCGGCATTTTGCCTTCGGTACCGCGGCCGACGACATGGCCAGGGAGCTGAAAAACGCCGTCGAAGGGTGACCGGCACGCAGCGTCGCGCCTGTTTTTTCCCCAATTGCACGAAATGTGACAGGACGATTGCTCCGAACACGCCAATCTGCTATGTTGCACCGCAACATAATTCCGGAAAGCGTCCGTTGCGGGTCGCCGGGGAAAACTTTTCACGATGCTGTATACGCTCTACGAGATGAACCATGCTGCCATTGCACCATGGCGCATGGCCGCGCACTACGGCCATGCCTACTGGACATGGAAGGCAAATCCGCTCGCCAGCACCGAACTTGGGCGCTCGATGGCGGCCTCGCTGGAAATGTTCGAGCGGCTGACCCGGCGGTACGGCAAGCCTGAATTCGGCATCACGTCGGTCCCGGTCGACGGCATCGATACGGCTGTCGAGCAGAAGGTGGTCTGGGAAAAACCGTTCTGCAAGCTGCTGCACTTTTCCAAACAGCTCAACGGCAAGAAAGCGCCCAGGCGCAAGATCCTGATCGTTGCACCGATGTCGGGCCACTATGCGACCCTGCTGCGCGGCACAGTGGAGGCCATGCTGCCGCACGGCGAGGTCTACATCACCGACTGGACGGATGCGCGCGACGTGCCGCTGGCGCTCGGCACGTTCGACCTGGACGACTACATCGACTACATCATCGAGATGGTGCACCACCTCGGTGACAAGGTGCACGTGATGGCGGTGTGCCAGCCGACGGTGCCGGTACTGGCGGCGGTATCGCTGATGCACCAGCGCCAGGACAAGCTGGTTCCGGCCTCGATGATCCTGATGGGCGGACCGATCGACACCCGCCGCAATCCGACCGTGGTGAACGAGCTTGCAACGCAGCGTGGTACCGGCTGGTTCAAGCGCCACGTCATCGTGCGGGTGCCGGCCCCCAATACCGGTTTCATGCGCCGGGTCTATCCGGGCTTCATGCAACTCACCGGCTTCATGACGATGAACCTCGACCGGCACATGGATGCACACCGCGAACTGTTCTGGCATCTGGTGGAAGGCGACGGCGATTCCGCTGAAAAGCACCAGGATTTCTATGACGAGTACCTGTCCGTGATGGACCTGACGGCGGAATTCTACCTGCAGACCATCGACCGGGTGTTCGTGAAGCAGGCCCTGCCCAAGGGCGAGTTCATGTATCGCGATACGCTGATCGAGCCGGCCTCCATCACCGCTACCGGGCTGATGACCGTCGAAGGCGAGAAGGACGACATTTCCGGTATCGGACAGTCCGAGGCGGCACACGAACTTTGCCCCAATATTACGCAGGACAGGCGCAGCCATCACCTGCAGGAGAAGGTGGGGCATTACGGCGTGTTCAACGGCTCGCGATTCCGGTCGCAGGTCGTGCCGCGTATCGTCGACTTCATGGCCAAGGTCGGCTGAGGCGCACCTCCAAGCCAACGAGATTGATAACGGCAATGCTGTCTGCCAGTCTTTGCCGTGGCAGAGGCAGTGGCGAATCACGCTCACGCGTCCTCCTGCTCATGGCACATCGCCCACGAGAGCTGCAGCCAGATGTCACTGAAACCGCTCAGGCGCCTGTTTGGAAGCCCCGGACAACCGGACGAAGGGCCGGCCTTCATGGAGATCGATGGCCGGGAAGTGCCGGTCAGCTACCGGCGCAATGCGCGTGCCCGGCGCATCATCATGCGCATGGACAAGCAGGGCCAGGGCATTGTGCTAACCGTTCCGGAAGCCACCAGCCTGTCCAAGGCCTACGATTTCGCGGTCTCGCAGCGCGGATGGATATGGCAACGGCTGCAGCCGGAAGCAGCTTGCGAAACGCCATCGCTGCATGGCGCCACGATTACTATCCGCGGCGTGACCCACACCATCGAGAAGTCGCAGGGACGCGGCATGCCGGTTCACATCCGCGATTTCCCGACGCCCGCACTGATGGTGCGCGGTGACCCGCAGCACCTGCCGAGGCGCATCACCGACTTTCTCAAGCGGGAAGCAAAGGCTGACCTGGAGCGCGCAGCGCTTTCCTATTCAAGGGCGATGGGGGTCAGCTTCAACCAGCTGACCGTGCGCGACACCAGTACCCGGTGGGGATCGTGCTCAAGCAACGGCACGCTGTCGTTTTCATGGCGGCTCGTTCTGGCGCCGTCAAAGGTGCTGGATTACGTTGCCGCCCACGAGGTGGCACACCTGATCGAAATGAACCACGGACCCGGATTCTGGGAACTCGTACACCGGCATTGCCCGCATACCGACTGGTCCCGGAACTGGCTGCGCAAGCAGGGCCAGTCGCTGCACAAGCTGCCGTTCTGATCAGGTTTGCAGCTGTCAGCGTCACCGCTAGCGGTTGTTGCGCTCCATCTGGCGTTCGCTGATGCTCTTGCGCTGGCGTTGCTGCTGGGGTTGAGGCTGCGGAACCGCAACGGGCTCGGACGGTGAGTTGCCGAAGATGTTGCGCAGCGTATCGACAAACCCGCCACCATCGTTCTGTGTCCACTCCCCCGGCGCTGGCGCATAGGCGATGGCAGGTTCGTCCGGCTGGTAGTAGCCGGGCAGCGGCACTGAATCGAGTTGGGCATGGGCCGGGCGCATGACCTCGGCGAATATCCGCGCCGGCATGGATCCACCCGTCACATTCTTAGTCGGCGAGTTGTCATCGTTGCCAACCCACACCCCCGTGACGAGGTGCGAGGTGTATCCGATGAACCAGGCATCGCGGTAGTCCTGCGACGTTCCGGTCTTGCCGCCGGTCTCGTGGCCTTCGATGATCGCGGCCCGCCCGGTGCCTTCCTCCACCACCTGGCGCATCATGTAGTTCATCGCACCGAGGGATTCAAAGGTGATGACCTGGCCCGGCCCGCCACCGGTGCGTTCGTACAAGACCTTGCCGTCTCGCGTGGTGATGCGGGTAATGGTGTGGGGCAGCACGCCGATGCCACCATTGGCGAACGGCACATAGGCACCCGTCATTTCCAGCAGGCTCACTTCGGAAGTGCCCAGCGCGATCGAGGCATTGTCGACCAGCGGCGATGCGATGCCGAGCCTGCGGGCGGTGGCCGCAACATTTTCGGGACCGACTTCCACGGCGAGCTTGGCAGCAACCGTATTGATCGACTTGGCCAGCGCCTCGGTCAGCGTGACCGGGCCGACATGCTTGTTCTTGTAGTTCTCCGGCGACCAGTTTCCGAAGGTTACCGGTTCATCGACCTTGACGGTCTTCGGCGTCATGCCGGCGTCAATCGCGGCCAGATAGACGAAAGGCTTGAACGACGAGCCGGGCTGGCGGCGCGCCTTCACTGCCCGGTTGAACTGGCTCTGGATGTAGGACTTGCCGCCGATCATCGCCCGAACGGCGCCGGTCGTGTCCATGACCACCATGGCGGCCTGGGTCGCATGCAGATTCTTGCCGTTGGCCGCAAGTTCAGCACGCAGAGCCTTCTCGGACATCTCCTGCAAAGCGGGATCGATGGTGGTTTCGACGACAACCGAGTCCTTCAGTTCGCCGATCAGGTCGGGAAGGCTCTCGGCTACCCAGTCGACCACATAGCGCTTGGCGGAGATGTAGGTGGAACCGGGAGCCCGCGCCTCGACGCCACGGGTGGCATCGGCTTCGGCCTTGGTGATGAAGCCCGCCTTCACCATGTCGTTGAGTACTTCGCGGGCACGCTCGTTGGCGCGTTCGGTAGAGGCAATCGGGTTGTAGCGGCTCGGCGCCTTCAGCACCGCGGCCAGCACTGCCGCTTCAGACAGGTTCACATCCCGGGCCGACTTGCCGAAGAACTTCTGCGCGGCCTTGTCGATGCCCGTGGCGCCGGCGCCGAAATAGACCCGGTTCATGTAAAGCTGGAGAATCTCGTCTTTCGAGTATTTGCTCTCGAGCCACAATGCCAGCACCACTTCCTGCAGCTTGCGCTCAAGCGTGCGGTCCGGTTTGAGGAAGAGGTTCTTGGCAAGCTGCTGGGTGAGTGTGGAACCACCCTGCACCGTCGCCCCGGCGCGCCAGTTGGTGTAAATGGCCCGGGCGATGCCGATGGGATCGACACCGAAGTGGGAATAGAAGCGGCGATCCTCGATGGCGATGATGGCCTGCGGCACATAGGGGGGCAACTCGTCGATGCGGACCGCGTCGCCGAAGAATGCCCCGCGCTCGGCCAGCACCGATCCGTCTGCGGCCAGCAGCATGATGCCAGGCTCGCGCTCGGGAATGTTGAACAGGCCCTGCTTGTCGAGATTGACGAACAGATATCCGGTGGTGGCGAAGACGGCAATGAGCGCCCACAGGCCCAGCATCATGCCCCACGAGATCAGCCGGAACACCAGTGGACGTCTGCGGCGCCCCGAAGGCTTCGACGACCTGGACATGTCGGCCTTGCGGCGGGGACCGGGGCCGGCAAAGACCGGCTCACGCCGCTGTGGCAGCGTCTTGCGAGAGCGTTTCTTGCCCAACCCGAACATTGCGTCGTGATCGCTTTCCCTGTTGCGTATCCACCGGCCTTGAAACCGCGCAACGTGACAGTCGCCACATGGCCCGGAATGACCCGGCGGAAGGCTAACCGGTTCGCGTTAACCGGCTGTTAACGCTGATGGACAGAGGCCTTGCGTTGCTCCACTCAAGCCGGATTGCAGCCCAATCATGTCACTACAATGGCGGACAAGCCCGGCAGTGGCCGGGCTCACACGTCCAGGTTTGCCACCGAAAGCGCGTTTTCCCTGATGAAATCGCGGCGGGGCTCCACCACGTCGCCCATCAGCTTGGTGAACAGGTCGTCCGCCTCGTCGAGTTCGGAAACCTTGACGCGCAGCAGCGAGCGGACATTCTTGTCGAGCGTGGTCTCCCACAGCTGCTCCGGGTTCATTTCACCCAGACCCTTGTAACGCTGCATGGAAATGCCCTTGCGGCCCTGCGCGAATACGGCGTTGAGCAGGTCCATCGGCGAGTGGATGGTGATCTCCGTCTCCTTGCGGCGCAGTTTCGCCGGACGGGTGTAAATCTCCTGAAGATGAGCGGCGAGCCGGTCCAGCCGGATGGCTTCGGCAGAGCCGATCATGCGGGCGTCGAGCACGTGTGCTTCCTTCACGCCGCGCAGTTCGCGGGTAAAGGTGAAGCCGCCCTCGTCATCAGCCGATCCGGACCAGCCGCGTTCGGTTTCCTCGGAAATGTTGTCGAGGCGGCGCGCGATGTAAGACGCTGCCTCGGCGGCATTGGCAGGGTTTCCCACGACCTCGGCATTGAATGCGCCGGCGATGGCAGCCTGCTCGACGATGTTGCGAGCATAACGCGAGTGCATGCCCTCCAGGGCGGAGCGCACCTGAAGCGCCTTGTCGATTATCTCGCGCAGGTCGGCGCCAGCCCGTTCGGTCCCGTCAGCCGTGACCAGCACGGTATCTTCCATGCCCTGGCCGATGAGGAATTCCTCAAGGGCTGCATCGTCCTTCAGGTACTGCTCGGACTGGCCGCGCTTGACCTTGTAGAGCGGCGGCTGGGCGATGAACAGGTGGCCGCGTTCGATGATCTCCGGCATCTGCCGGTAGAAGAAGGTCAGCAGCAACGTACGGATGTGGGCGCCGTCCACGTCGGCGTCAGTCATGATGATGATCTTGTGGTATCGCAGCTTGTCGATGTTGAAATCATCGCGCCCGATGCCGGTGCCCAGCGCGGTGATGAGCGTGCCGATTTCCTGGCTCGACAGCATCTTGTCGAAACGCGCACGCTCGACGTTGAGGATCTTGCCGCGCAGGGGCAGCACGGCCTGGTTCTCCCGGTTGCGGGCCTGCTTGGCGGAACCGCCGGCCGAGTCGCCCTCGACAATGAACAGTTCCGACTTGGCCGGATCGCGCTCCTGGCAGTCGGCCAGCTTGCCAGGTAACGAAGCCACGTCCAGCGCGCCCTTGCGGCGGGTAAGTTCACGCGCCTTGCGGGCAGCCTCGCGGGCCGCTGCAGCTTCCGCCACCTTGGTGACGATGGCGCGGGCTTCTGCCGGATGTTCCTCGAACCAAGTCCCCAAGCCTTCGGCGACCGCGCTTTCAACGATGGGGCGCACCTCGGACGACACCAGCTTGTCCTTGGTCTGCGACGAGAACTTGGGGTCAGGCACCTTCACCGACAGGACGCAGGTCAGGCCTTCGCGGGCGTCGTCGCCAGACAGGGATACCTTTTCCTTGCGCGCGATTCCGGACTCGTTGGCGTAGTTGTTGATGATGCGGGTAAGCGCGCCACGGAAGCCGGCAAGATGGGTGCCACCGTCGCGCTGGGGAATGTTGTTGGTGAAGCACAGCACGTTCTCGTGGTAGCTGTCGTTCCACCACAGCGCACACTCGACGGTGACGCCATCCTTCTCGGCCACGATGGAAATCGGCTCGGGCAGCATGGGCTGCTTGGTGCGATCGAGATATTTCACGAACGCCGCGATGCCGCCCTCGTAGTGCAGGTCCACCGACTTCGGTTCGGCGTGACGGTTGTCGGCAACGGTGATGAAAACACCGGAGTTCAGGAAGGCGAGCTCGCGCAGGCGGTGCTCGATGGTGTTGTAGTCGAACTCCGTCCTGGTGAAAGTCTGCGGGCTGGGCAGGAAGGTAATCTCGGTGCCCTTGCGGCCACCCTGCTCACCGACGGCGGCCAGCGGCGCATCGGCCACACCGTGGGTGAAACTCATCTGCCAGTGCTTGCCACTGCGCCAGATATCAAGCTTGAGCCAGCTCGACAGCGCATTCACCACCGACACGCCCACGCCGTGCAGGCCGCCCGACACCTTGTAGGAATTCTGGTCGAACTTTCCACCCGCGTGCAGCTGGGTCATGATGACCTCGGCCGCCGAGACGCCTTCTTCCGGATGCAGGTCGGTGGGGATGCCGCGGCCATTGTCCGACACCGAACAGGAGCCGTCCGCATTGAGGCGCACCTCGACACGGTCACAGTGGCCCGCCAGCGCCTCGTCAATGGCGTTGTCGACCACCTCGTAGATCATGTGATGCAGACCCGAACCATCGTCGGTGTCGCCGATATACATGCCCGGCCGCTTGCGCACGGCATCGAGCCCCTTGAGCACCTTGATGCTGTCGGCGCCATACTCTTCCGGTGACGGTTGGCCAGTTTCTTCGCTCATGCCGTTTCCTGTTCCCGCCGTACGGATGCAGACACCTGCCCGTCGGCCACTTCAAAAACCTCGATCTCGCCGGATGCCGCCTCGAACAGGTGCCGGTCGGTACCGGTCATCCAGGTCTGGCTGCCCAGCTCGAGCAGTTCATCCATCAGCGCCCCGCGGCGCACCGCGTCCAGGTGTGCCACCACCTCGTCCAGCAGCAGCAGCGGCGCTGCCCCCGAGAAGGTGTCGCGCACGGCACGCGCCTGGGCCAGGACCAGCCCCAGCAGCAGCGCTTTCTGCTCGCCGGTCGAACACAGCCGGGCCTCCATGGCGCGCGGTCCATGCACCACCACGAGGTCAGACCGGTGAGGGCCACGCAGTGTCCGTCCCGCCGCCCGGTCCAACCCCCGCGAATCAGCCAGCAGTGTACGATATTCGTCCTCGATCTGCACGGCTGGACGCTCAATTAATTGCCGTTCCAGTTCACCGTCCACGGTCACCTCGGCCCACGGAAAAGTGCTGCTTCGAGCGCCGTCGCGACCCTGCGCCACGAAGCCCGCCACAATCGCCATGGCGCTGTTGCGGGCAGCCGCCACGGCCACTGCCGCCTCGGCAAGCTGCGCCTCGACACTGTCCAGCCAGCGGGCCTGGAGCCGGTCTTCCGAGAGCAGCCGGTTGCGCTCGCGCAGCACCCGTTCCAGCGCATTGACGCGGGTGCCGTGGCTTGCGTCAAACACGGCGGCCAGGCGGTCGAGATAGCGGCGGCGGTCCGATGCCGGGCCTGCGAACAGCCTGTCCATGGCAGGCGTGAGCAACAGTATCCGCACGTGGCCCGCCAGCGCCCCGGCGCTACGTTGCACCTGCCCGTCAATGCGCACCTCGCGGGAGGCTGCCGATCCTGGCGAAAGCTCGTCTTCGCCTGCCGGTCGAGGCTCGAAGGCAGTGCCGATGCGGGTCTCCAGCCCGTCATTTTCCACCACGGCCGAAACCGCCCAGCCGCGGCCATCGGACATCCTGGCGTTGACGAGGTCCTCGTACGGTGCCCCGCGCAGGCCCCGGCCCGGCATCAGCAGCGAAACCGCTTCCAGCACGTTGGTCTTGCCGGCGCCGTTGTGGCCGCACAGCGCAATCAGTGCCGCGCCGGGCTGAACCCGCGTCGAGACATGGTTGCGGAACGCGGTGAGCGTCAGGCTGGTCAGCTTGAGTTTGGGCGTGAACGCCACTCGACATGTCTCCCCGGCGCTGCCCGATGTCTGCAAGCGGCAGGCGGCGGCGGCCCGCGTGAATTGATCCGGCAGCCGGCCGGTCAGACGCGCATCGGCATCAGAACATAGAGGACCCGGTCATCGGCTGCATCCTGCAATATGGTGGGCGAACCCGAGTCGGACAACATGAAGGTGGCCGTATCGCCCTTGAACTGACCGGCAATGTCGAGCAGATAGCGCGAATTGAAGCCCACGTCGATCGGGTCCGTCGCATAGCTGCAGGCGATCTCTTCCTCTGCCGAGCCGGAATCCGGATTGTTCACGGTGAGCGTCAGCCGGTCAGTTGCGATGTTGAGCTTCACCGCACGGCCCTTTTCGCTGGAGATGGTCGATACGCGGTCGACCGCCTGGGCGAACAGACGGGTATCCACTTCCAGGCGCTTGTCGTTGCCGGTCGGGATGACGCGCTCATAATCGGGGAAAGTGCCGTCGATCAGCTTGGAGGTAAGCACCATCTGGTCCATCTCGAAGCGGATCTTCGAAGCCGACAGGGACACAGAAATCTCGCCATCCTCATCCTCGATCAACTTGGCGAGTTCGAGCACGGTCTTGCGCGGCACGATGACGCCGGGCATGCCCACGGCACCCGGCGGGGCCGGCAGCTCGACGCGCGCCAGCCGGTGGCCGTCGGTCGCAACGGCGCGCATGACGCCGGAGTCGAGCGCATGGATATAGATGCCGTTCAGATAATACCGCGTTTCTTCGGTCGAGATGGCGAAACGGGTCTTGTCGATCATCAGCTTCAGGTCGGCAGCCGGGATGGTGAAGGAATGCGTGGCCTCGCCGCTGGCAAGATCCGGAAAGTCCTGCGGCGGCAGCGCCTGCAGCGAGAACCGGGAGCGGCCCGCAATCACGGCGAGCCGGCCTTCATCGGGGCCCTGCTCGAGCTGCAGCTGGGCGCCATCGGGAAGCTTGCGCACGATGTCGTAGAGCATGTGGGCCGGCACGGTGGTCGAGCCCGGCTGGCCGACGTCCGCGGTGGTCTGCTCGACGATCTCGATGTCGAGGTCCGTTGCCGTGAGCTTCAACCCGCCATCGGTTGCCTGCAGCAGCACATTGGACAGGATCGGAATGGTATTGCGGCGCTCGACAACCGACTGCACGTGGTTGAGCGACTTCAGAAACGATCCGCGTTCGATGATAACCCGCATGTGCCTACAATGCCCTTGAATCGGTCATAAGACGAAAACTGCCGCCATCGAGGCAGCGAGATGCCGTGACTTAAGCGGTTTGCGGCGGGGTTATCAAGTCCAAGCCTTGATATCCCCGCCGCAGAACGCTGGACAGTGTGGAAAACCGCTCACGCAGCGCCGTGCCCTGTCAGCCCTGTTCGATCAGCCGCGAGAGCAGCGTAACCTCGCGTGCCAGCTTGTCATCGGCCTGCATCAGCTCCTCGATCTTGCGAACGGCGTGCAAAACCGTCGAATGGTCTCGGTTGCCGAACCGGCGGCCGATCTCGGGCAGTGAGCGAGACGTCAGCTTCTTGGCGAGGTACATGCCGATCTGCCTCGGTCGCACGACGGCACGGGCGCGGCGCGGGCTCAAAAGGTCGGCCCGGGTCACGTTGTAGTGGCGTCCGACCACCCGCAGGATGTCCTCCACCCGGATGCGCGTCAGTTCAGCCGTTTGCGACAGGTCGCGCAGCGCAAAGGCTGCCATGTCCACGGTCATGGGCTGGCGGGTGAGGTGCTGGCTGGCGATGATGCGGTTGAGCGCACCTTCCAGCTCTCGTCCGCCGCCATTAATGCGGTTGGCGACAAATTCGAGGACGTCATCTGCCACCATCAGGCTGGGATCCTTGCGCTGCACGGCCGCAAGCTTCGACTGAAGGATCGACCGCCGCAGGCCGAGGTCCGGACCCTCGATGTCAACCACCAGGCCGCCAGCCAGGCGCGAGCGCATGCGCTGGTCGATGCTTTCAAGCTGGGCAGGCGGCACGTCCGCGGCGATTACCACCTGACGCTTTGCATCCACCAGCGAATTGAAGGTGTGACAGAACTCCTGCTGCATGGTCTTGCCCTGCAGGAACTGAAGGTCATCAATGAGCAGCACGTCGATCGACTGGAAGTAATCCTTGAACGACAGGGTGTCGCGCACCTTGAGCGCCGCCATGAAGTGATACATGAAGCGCTCGGCGGTGATGTAGAGCACCTTGCGATCAGGATTGAGGTCACGGATGCGCCAGGCAATCGCATTGATCAGGTGGGTCTTGCCCAGTCCCGCCGCAGAATGCACGAACAGCGGATTGAAGCTGACCGGCGCGCCGGGCCGTGCTTCGGCCACACGCATGGCGGCGGCATGGGCCAGGGCATTCGATTGACCCTGAACAAATGTCTCGAAGGTGAGGTTATGGTCCAGCTGCGAACCGCGTTCGCGCTCGGGCGAACTGGTGCGCAGAGACTTGGCCACCGGCTCAACCGGCTGTTGCGAACCTTCCTCGTAGCCTGCAACCGGCGTTACTGCCTGGGCTGCGGTGGGCAGGCCACGGGTGCGGACCTGGATGTCCACGATGGTTATGCCCTTGTACTCGGCCGAGCAGCACGCCGTGAGCTGGTCTATATAGTGGGACTTGATCCAGCTGCGCAGGAAACGCGTCGGCACGGACACCTTCAGCACGCCGTCCGCAATGCTCTCAGGCTCCATGCGTGCAAACCAGCTGGAATAGAGGTCTTCGCCCAACCCTGCCCGCAACCGGATCGCTACCCGTGCCCAGACCGCCGACAGGGACTTGCGTTCGCGCGCCCCCTGCGTTGCGCCGTCCCGGTCATCGCCGGAATCGCCGAACTCCGGATTGTCGTCGGATCCACCGCTCATTCTGTTTGTCACCGCCATCTTCCCCTCATCAGTCCTGACGTCATCATTTTCTTGCAACGAGCAGGCTGCGGGACGCATCCGGACAGCACATAGGGTTCGCACGCTGATAGTAAGCCTACGTTACGCCTGTCATGTCCGACGAAAATCCGCCGCCTCAAGCCAGCCCGCAAAGGCCAGCCGCCCCGTTAAACTCTACTCACTTACTGTCGAGCAAACCCCGCCCGAACCATCCCGCCAAGGCTGGCTCGCTTAAACGTCTTCTTGTTATTGTTGCTGCTGGCAACGGGTGCCGCCGCCAGTGATCGAAGATTACAATTCCGGCCTTGAGCGATGCAAGCCTATCAAGGTTGAACCCGCAGCGCGCACACCACGAATCCCGTGCGCACCCTGCCGCAGGAGTCAACTCTTGGCGTGTGCAAGCGGTTGACTCTCATGGGCATTTTTCGGCGGGTCCTGCATTCCAAAAGACGCGGAAAACTGCGAAAAAAATATTTTGACGGGGTGCTGAATCAATCTTCAAATCAGACGAAATTTGGACCGAGAAAAGATTGCCTTGACTAACTAGCTGAAATAATTAATAAATTTATGACAAATACGGGTTTTGAACATTTGTCGAACGTGCAGATGCCGTACCAAGCGGGACGCATTCAAAACCAAAAAAGGGCCGCTTGCGCGACCCTTCTGCAAAACCCGTTAAAGCGCAATGGCTTGGCGATCAGGCCGACAGGCCCTTGATACGCTTGGCCAGGCGCGACACCTTCCGGGACGCCGTGTTCTTGTGCAGGATGCCCTTCTGAGCGCCCCGCATCAACTCGGGCTGGGCCGCCTGCAGGGCTGCCTGTGCTGCTGCCTGGTCGCCGCTGGCGATGGCTTCCTCGACCTTGCGGACGAAAGTGCGAACACGCGACCGGCGGTTCATGTTGATCTGGGTGCGCCGGGCGATGCGCCGGACGGCTTTCTTTGCCGAACGAGTATTGGCCATGTGTGTCTTTTCCTGAACGCGCAA
This sequence comes from Alphaproteobacteria bacterium, assembly GCA_024642465.1. GTDB lineage: Bacteria > Pseudomonadota > Alphaproteobacteria > Rhizobiales > Aestuariivirgaceae > Anderseniella. The sequence continues at coordinate 6,705 of JAHEBA010000048.1, read as the reverse complement.
CCACCATCATCAAAGGCGATTGCGAAAAACCTTTCGACACCCATCATTCATGGACCGGCACAAGTGAACGCGGTCTTCAGAACGGAAGGTGCCCTGAGATGGCGCGGTTCATAACGCAAACCGCATGAGGCGTCAACAAACTCATCCAGTTGCAGCATGCACCTGATTGACGCGCCTGCCGCGGCGCCGTCTCACGAGTTGGAGAACTTCGCCTTGCGCTTTTCGGCGAAGGCCGACATGCCTTCCTTCTGGTCGTTGGTGGCAAACATGGAATGGAACAGGCGGCGCTCGAAGCGCACGCCCTCGGCAAGCGTGGTTTCGTAGGAGCGGTTGACCGACTCCTTGGTCATCATGGCAATGGGTCGGGACTTGGCGGCGATCAAGCCCGCCACCTTTATCGCCTCGTCCACCAGCTGATCTGCCGGCAGCATCCGTGACACCAGCCCGGCGCGTTCGGCTTCGGCAGCATCCATCATGCGGCCGGTGAGACACATTTCCATGGCCTTGGACTTGCCCACGAAGCGGGTCAGCCGCTGGGTGCCGCCCGCGCCCGGCATGACGCCGAGATTGATCTCCGGCTGTCCGAACTTCGCCGTATCGGCCGCCAGGATGAAGTCGCACATCATGGCGATCTCGCAGCCGCCACCCAGTGCATAACCAGCAACTGCGGCGATGACGGGCTTGCGCACGTCGGCCAGCCGCTCCCACTTGCCAATGAAGTCGCCCATGTAGGTGTCCATGTAGGACTTGGACTGCATTTCCTTGATGTCGGCGCCTGCGGCGAAGGCCTTTTCCGAGCCTGTGAGCACGATGCAGCCGATTGACTGGTCCTGCTCGAAGCCGTCGAGCGCCTCATTGAGCTCGCCGATCAGTGCGGAATTGAGCGCGTTGAGCGCCTCAGGACGGTTGAGCCGGATCAGCCCGACGCCTTCATGGGTCTCGACGATGATGTTGTTGTAGCTCATGGGCGCTTCTCCCGGCTGAATGACTTCAGGTTTCGCGCCGCAATAGACAGCATACCTGCTAGCGCTGGCAAGTGGGACAGAAGAAGGTGGATCGGCCAGACTGGACGATCCGCCTTATGTGCGACGCGCAACCGGGCGTGCGGCAAGGCTCACCCTCGCGGTCGTAGACGTCAAACCGCTGCTGGAACTCGCCGCTTGACCCATCGGTATGGGCATAGTCGCGCAAGGTGGAGCCGCCCGCCGCAATCGCCTCGGCGAGCACCGAGCGCACCGCTGCAACCAGTGCCTCGACGCGTGGGCTGCCACCACGCTTGCGCACGATGGAGCCAGCCATGCGGCGGGGCGAAAGCCGGGCCCGATAAAGCGCCTCGCACACATATATGTTGCCAAGCCCCGCTATGATCCGCTGGTCGAGCAGCGCCGCCTTGAGCGGTGTCCTGCGGCCTTCGAGCGCCGCAGCAAGGAAATCGGCGTTGAAGGCATTGCCCAAAGGCTCAACGCCGAGACCCGCCAGGAAACGGTTGCCATCCCGGCTTCCCGGCGCGATCAGGTCGACGAAACCGAACCGGCGCGGATCGGCATAAACCAGCCGGGTGCCGTCATCTAGGTCCAGCACCATGTGATCGTGCGGTCCGTCGCCCCGGCGCCCGGCTTCCTCGGCGAAATAGAACTCGCCAAGGTTCTGCGCCGCTCCGTCTGGCCGCCAGATGGTGAAGCGGCCAGTCATGCCGAGATGGGACAGCACGATGTCGCCGCTGTCGAGGTGGATCAGGATATACTTGGCCCGCCGCTCGACGTGCGAAACCCGCCTGCCGAGGACGCGCCCCGCGAGGTCCGGGGGAAACGGGAACCTGAGGTCGGGCCGGTTGAGCCTGACTGCGGCGATGCAGCGGCCGGCGAGCGCGGGTTCAAGCCCGCGGCAAACGGTTTCGACTTCCGGCAGTTCTGGCATGACATTCCTCGCCGTTTCCGGGTGTGAGGCACGTTCACCCTGTGGTGCTCAACTGATAGCCATGAACGCCGGTCTGGTCTATGGTGCAGCGCAAGATGGGAAGCACGGCAGACAACATGAAGGGAAGCGAAACCTCGTTCGGGTTTCGCACCGTCGCGGAAGAAGACCGCCAGGGCCTGGTGAACGAGGTGTTCGCCAAGGTGGCGGCGCGCTACGACCAGATGAACGACCTGATGTCGGGCGGCCTGCACCGGCTGTGGAAGGACGACTTCATCGCGCTGCTCAACCCGCCCAAGACGGACCGCGCCTTCAAGGTGCTGGACGTGGCCGGCGGTACCGGCGACATCGCCTTCCGCATCGCAGCGGCAGGCGGCTCAGGCACCCAAGTCACGGTCGCCGACATTTCTGAAAACATGGTGCGCGAAGGCGCACGCCGAGCTGCGAGCGAGAAAAGCGGGCCGAGGTGCCGGTTCACGGTCGGCAATGCCGAGACGCTTGCCTTCGAGGACAACTCATTCGATGCCTATACGATCTCGTTCGGCATCCGCAACGTGACCCACATCGACCGTGCACTGGCCGAGGCATACCGCGTGCTGAAACCGGGCGGCCGGTTCCTGTGCCTGGAGTTCAGCCACGTCGACGTGCCGGGCATGGAACAGTTTTACGAAGCATATTCGATGACCGTGATTCCAGCCGTCGGCAAGATCGTGACCGGCGATGGTGACCCGTACCGCTACCTGGTCGAGAGCATCCGCAAGTTCCCGCCGCCACTGGTTTTCGAGAACATGATCAAGGACGCCGGGTTTGCGCGCACCAGCCACCGGATGCTGACCGGCGGGATCGTCGCCATCCATTCCGGCTGGAAAGTCTGAGACAGGACGGCCACGAACCATGCTGCGCCAGATCAGGCATATGGCAAAACTTGCCCGCTCGGCCCGCGTGATCGCGCGCCATGGCGGACTGGACGTGGCGCTGGAAGACCCGCAGGTACCGGCAATCGCCAAGACCGCATTGCGCCTGATCGGGGCAGGCAGGCAACGGGCGCGCGGCGAGGAAACCGGTCTCGCCAAGGCGCTCGAGGAACTTGGGCCGAGCTACATCAAGCTTGGACAGTTTCTTGCCACCCGGCCGGACATGATCGGGCCGGAGCGCGCGCAGGGCTTGCGCCAGTTGCAGGACCGGATGGCGCCGTTCTCGATGAACGAGGCGCGCGAGACGATCCAGAAGGGTCTGGCGCGTCCATCAGGCGAGGTGTTCCACACGCTGTCCGAACCGATTGCCGCCGCTTCGATAGCGCAGGTACACAAGGCAGAGATTACCGATCATGACGGCAAGCGGCGGGAGGTTGCGGTCAAGGTGCTGCGGCCCGGCGTTGAAGCGCGTTTCCGCGACGACCTCGACACCTTCTTCACTGCCGCCCGGCTTGGCGAACGGCTGTCGGCGGAAGGCCGTCGGCTCAGACTGGTGAAGGCGGTCGAGACACTGGAGCGGTCGGTCGAACTGGAGATGGATTTGCGGCTCGAAGCGGCGGCCATGTCGGAGATGGCCGAGAATACCCGCAACGACCCCGGCTTCAGGGTACCGGAGGTGTTCTGGCAGGAAACCTCGCGCCGGGTGCTTACCAGCGAGTGGATCGACGGCATTGCGCTGACCGACACGGAAGCGCTGCAGGCGTCCGGTCTGGACCTCCAGCGGCTGGGCGATACCGTGATCCAGTCTTTCCTGCGCCACGCCATGCGCGACGGCTTCTTCCATGCCGACATGCACCAGGGCAACCTGTTCGTGGATCGCGACAACAATCTCGTGGCCGTCGATTACGGCATCATGGGCAGGCTCGGCGCGAAGGAACGCCGCTTCCTGGCCGAGATCCTGTGGGGCTTCATACGGCGCGACTACCGGCGTATTGCCGAAGTGCACTTCGAGGCTGGCTACGTTCCGGCGACGCAGGACGTGGAGCTGTTCGCGCAGGCGCTCCGCGCCATCGGTGAGCCGATCATGGGCCGGTCTTCGGCAGACATTTCGATGGCCCGGCTGCTCACCCAGCTGTTCGAGGTAACCGGGCAGTTTTCGATGGAAACCCAGCCGCAGCTCATCCTGCTGCAGAAGACCATGGTGGTCGTCGAAGGCGTTGCTCGCAGCTTCAACCCGACGCTCAACATGTGGGTGACCGCCGAGCCTGTCGTGGCCGAATGGATGGAAAAGAACCTCGGTGCCCGCGCCCGTCTCGAAGAAGCAGCCGACGGCGCTGTCACGCTGGGCCGCCTTGCTGCGGCGTTTCCGGAAGCCATGAGCGAGATGAGCCAGGCGACGGCACTGTTGTCGTCCATGGCGCGCTCGGGCGGCATCCGGCTGGACAAGGAAACCACCGAACAGATCGCGCAAGCCCAGTCCCGGCACTCGGCCTCGACGCGCGGCGCGCTGTGGGTTGGGGCCATCGCGCTGGTGGTTCTCGCGCTGTCGCAGACATTGTAAGGTTGGGGCCATGAACACCGAACCCAAACGCATCCTGCTGATCATCGGCGGCGGCATCGCAGCCTACAAGTCGCTTGAGCTGATCCGGCTGTGCAGGAAGGCCGGCATCGCCGTGACGCCGATCCTGACCAGGGCCGGCGCGGAGTTCGTGACGCCGATGTCGGTCTCCGGACTCGCCGGCGAGGAGGTCTACACCGACCTGTTCGACCTGACCGATGAAGCCGAGATGGGCCACATCCAGCTGTCGCGGATTGCCGACCTCGTCGTGGCGGCACCTGCCACCGCCGACCTGATTGCGAAGATGGCGGCAGGCCTCGCCAATGACCTCGCTTCCACCGCATTGATGGCCACCGACAAGCCGGTTCTGATCGCGCCAGCCATGAACGTGCGGATGTGGCAGCACCCTGCAACGCAGCGCAACATTGCCACGCTGAAGCAGGACGGGGTGCTGTTTACAGGGCCTGATGAAGGCGACATGGCTTGCGGCGAATATGGCCCGGGCCGGATGAGCGAACCGGCCGACATCCTCGCCGCGATTATGCGGTTCTATGGCAGCCACCTGCCGGGCGTGCCGCACGGTCCGCTCACGGGCCGCAAGGTCGTCATCACAGCCGGGCCGACGCATGAACCCATTGATCCGGTTCGCTACATCGCCAACCGGTCGTCCGGCAAGCAGGGTTATGCACTGGCCGAGGCAGCCATTGCACTGGGCGCCGAGGTGGCGCTGGTGTCTGGCCCGGTTCATCTGCCGGTGCCGCCCGGAGTGGAGCTGATCCAAGTGGAAACCGCGCGCGAAATGCTTGCAGCCGTCGGAGGTGAACTGCCCTGCGACATTGCCATCTTCTGTGCCGCGGTGGCCGACTGGCGCACGGCTGCTGACGCCAAGCAGAAAATGAAGAAGGACGGGTCCGGCAAGGTGCCGTCACTCGAGCTCACCGAGAACCCGGACATTCTCAAGACCATCGGCCACCTGAAGAAGCACCGCCCACCCCTGGTGATCGGCTTTGCGGCGGAGACGGAGAACGTCATCGTCAACGCGCAAAAGAAGCTGAAGGCGAAGGCCGCCGACCTGATCGTGGCCAACGACGTGAGCCACGAAAGCGGGGTCATGGGCGGAAGCCAGAACACCGTTCATCTGGTCGGCAAGGACGACGTTGAAAGCTGGGACAAGATGTCGAAGCAGGCGGTTGCGCGCAAGCTGATGGACCGCTTCGCCGCCCTGTACATCGAACGCGCATGAACGCCGTCACCGTTCAGATCAAATGGCTGGATCACGGCCGGGGACTGGAGCCTCCGGCCTATGCCACGACTGATTCAACCGGCATGGACATTCGCGCCGCCGTACCGGCAGATGCTCCGGTCGTCCTTGAACCCGGCCAACGCGCGCTGGTCGACACCGGGTTCTGCATGGCGCTGCCGGCCGGCTACGAGGCGCAGGTGCGCCCGCGCTCTGGCCTCGCCATCAGGCACGGCGTCACCTGCCTCAACACGCCGGGCACCATAGACGCCGACTATCGCGGCGAGGTGAAGGTGATCCTCGTCAACCTCGGGCAGAAACGATTCACGGTGAACCGCGGCGAACGGATTGCGCAGATGGTCATCGCGCCGGTGACGCGTGCCGATGTCTCTGTCGTTGACACGCTGGACGAGACCTCACGTGGAGCAGGCGGCTTCGGCTCGACCGGGAGAAGCTAGGCCGATGGCACTGTCCGATGACGAACTGGAGCGCTATGCCCGCCACATCGTTCTCAGGGAACTGGGCGGGCCGGGCCAGCAGAAGCTCAAGGCCGCGAAGGTGCTGGTGATCGGCGCAGGTGGTCTCGGCGCGCCATCTTTGCTTTATCTGGCCGCTGCCGGTGCCGGCACCATCGGCGTGCTGGACGACGACACGGTGAGCCTGTCGAACCTGCAGCGGCAGGTCATTCATTCGACTGCAGGTGCGCGCGCGCACATGGCCAAGACCGAAAGTGCCGCAGCGCGGATGCACGAGCTCAATCCGAACGTCGAGGTCGTGCAGCACCGCACCCGAATCGACGCATCGAACGCCCTCGAGATCATCTCCGGATACGACATCGTTGCCGACGGGTGTGACAATTTCCACACCCGGTTCCTGGTGTCCGACGCCTGCTTTCTGGCGGGCAAGACGCTGGTGTCCGCTGCCGTGGGCCAGTTCGACGGGCAGCTTGCAACCTTCAAGCCGCACCTGAAGCAGGATGACGGCACACCATTCCCCACCTATCGCTGCCTGCACCCGGACATGCCGCCGGACGGCATGATCCCGTCGTGCGAGGAAGCCGGCATACTTGGTGCGCTGAC
>JAHEBA010000137.1 GCA_024642465.1 Alphaproteobacteria bacterium | reverse complement strand
TAAAGGCAATTGCGCGCATCACGGAGCGCGACAGAAATTCACATACAAATGCTGGTGCCGCATCACGGCACACGAAGGTGAAATTGTTGGTGTAGGCAAGACTGAGGATAAACAACTGCACGGCCAGCAGCGCGAAGACAAATATCTTCCAGCCAATATCGCTGCCGACGACAGGCGAGGCATCTCCAAATGCGCCGCGCTCCTTAATCTGGCTGTCGGTCATTACTATTCATCCCGCCAGACTCAAGCATGATCCACGATTGGCGCATGCGCCCCTGCGTTCACCAGGCAGGCTATGGGTCGCGTTGTCGACATTGTTGAGCGGGCACCACCGGTGCGACCTGACCATGCCGAGTGCCCGCGCCAAGCAACACTTGACGGTCATGTGATGGGCTGCTGCGCCAAACGATTTTCGGACCAAGTTCAACGGAGCGATAGCGATGAAAAATCTCATGGTAACGACTTTCGTCATGTTGAAAACCGTCAAGACCTAAAAGGGCTTGTAAGTTCGTCCGCATTTTCAGTTTTTCGAGCCGGATCTATAAGGAGATCTGCAAGCGTGTCGAACCGGTGCTGCTTACCCACGCCTAACCCGAACCTCGTCTCATCATTAAGCTCTGAAGGTGCAATATAGCTGCCAAACAGACGATCCCAGACAGGGAGAATTGTTCCCAGATTGCTGTTTTGGTGACGTTCCTCGCAGCTATGATGGATGCGGTGAAAATCTGGGGTAATGATGAAGCCCGCTAGTGACCTCAGTACTTTGGGGGTGCGTGCATTGGCATGCTCCCATACATCGAAGATGATGATGAGGACCGCACTGATCGCGATGGCCAGTACAGGTATGCCAAAAATCATCACGACAGCGGCCTGAACAGCAAACCGATAGACCACTTCGGCAGGATGAAAGCGGAATGCTGTCGAGGTATCAATGACGGTATCGCTGTGATGCACCCGGTGCATGCGCCACAGGATTGGCGAGTGATGCATGGTCCAGTGCGCAACCCACGAGGTCATGTCGAGAACCACGATGCCGACCAAAACCGAAAGCCAGGCTGGCAAAAAACCGGTATTGAGCAGGCCCCAGCCATTCTCCTGCGCAGCGAGAGCTACCCCGGCAAGTCCCAACGGGGCAATCAGGTTGGTAATAATGGTTCCGACAATGAACAGGATCGCAGCGTGCAGCCAACGAAGCCGATCGACAATCATCTGTCGCCAGGGAAAACGCCATTCCAGCAGCAGGGCAATCGCGACTGCCAGTGCTATAGGCCACAGTGCGATCAACAACGGCAAAATGACTGTTTCAAACATTATCCCTCACGCCAGCAGAACTGACCCATGGAGCTCGACGCTGAAACTAGCGGCGACGCCGTTCCCATATCAGGGCAGAAACGGCCCCTATAAGGCCCAGCGCGGCCAATCCAGAAAGTGAATCGATCTCTGGCACTCGCGGAGGATCTGCGGCCATAACTATCGCCGTCGACGACACCAGAAATGCAGCTGAAAGCAGATATCTCATTGTTAGTCTCCCTTATGCAGCTCAAATGAAGCCGATAACGTTCCAACAGGCTCCTAGGCAAATTATGCTAAGAACGGCGGCGGCGCTCCCAGAGCAAGGCTCCAACAGCGCCGATAAGACCAATGGCGGCGGTACCGGCCCAGGCATCAATTTCTGGGACTGGCTGACGAGGAGCCCAGGCAAAGGTTGTCGATGCAATGAGGAACGCGGCAGAAACAACATAACGCATAAGGACCATCCTTGAGAATTGGTGGTTAACGTCATTGCCGCATAGGTTAAATGTTCTCATGAGACTAAGCCATTGTCGAGTCGAATTTTGCGTTAGGTTAGAAGGCAGAGGTGATTTCACCAATGAAAACAGGCGCTCCCCGAAGGAAGCGCCCGTCAATCTGTAAGCCTATGATTATGTGGCCCTAGCGATGACGCCGTTCCCAGATAAGGGCAGACACAGCACCGATTAGTCCTAGCGCTGCCAAACCGGAAAGTGCGTCGATTTCGGGAACTTGAACCACTCCGGCCCAAGTTATCGATGTAGAAGACACCAGAAATGCGGCTGAAAGCAAATATCTCATCGTGAACCTCCCCTTTGGCTTTGATGGTTTATGAACCATAGAAGCGCGTTTAAAGGTCAACCGCACCTATGAGCGGCGACGCCGCTCCCAGATGAGGGCCGTCGCGGCCCCGACCAATCCAAGTGCCGATAACCCAGACATTGCGTCAATTTCTGGTACATTGTTGAATGCGGCCATAGCTACAGCTGTAGACGACACCAAGAATGCGGCTGAAAGAATGTATCTCATTGCAAGCCTCCCATGGTCTTTTATTGGGCTATGAACCCTGAAACGGCAATCTCAGGCCAGTCGCGCTTATGTGCGGCGGCGACGTTCCCACAATAATGCACCAACGGCACCGACAAGGCCAATCGCAGCAGCACCGGCCCAAGCGTCGATTTCTGGGACCACTCTGCCATTAGCCAAAGCAAATGTCGTAGACGAAATTAGGAAAGCGGCAGATAGAACGTAGCGCATAGTCACCATCCCCGTGAGTTGGTGTTTGACGTCACTGCCGCATTAACCAAAGCCTCTCACGCGACCGGGCCGCTGTCCAGTCCGATTTACTTCAGCGGAGAACACGGCCAACACACCTGAAGACAAACGGGCACACTCCGAAGGAACCCCCATGGAAACTGTAATCCAGAGATTATCTGTTGATTAGGCAAGTATGGCCTGCCGCCTGCGCATCCGGAATGGCCTGCAGTTAAGGTCACAGTACGAAGCGGAATGAGCCTGAACGCATGCGTGTCACCGGCAATGCAGCGGGATATTTGTGCGCACAGCGGCCATTGACGAGGTTAGCCCGCTAGATAGCTAGTTATAATATGAGGTGTATCCATGTGGACACTCCAGGACGCCAAAAACCTGTTCAGCGAAGTGGTGGAAGTGGTGAATGCCGCGCTCGCAGGCTTGCCTGAAAAGGTCGGTCGCCGCGGCAAGCCAGCCGTGGTGGTGGTGTCTGACGCAGAGTTCACAGAACTTCTCAACGCCGCGCGCCAGGCACGACCCAGTTTGGCAGAGCACCTGCTGTCGTTTCCGGCAATCGAGATCGAGCGCGGCGAGGTCACGCCGCGGGATGTCGCCCTTTGATGTATCTGATTGATGCCGATGTGCTGTCAGCCCTGAATCGTCGCGTCTTTTACTTTTCCGGCCCATGAGCGATTCATCGCAGCTTCAGTGGCCCTCGGCTGAAAAGATATCGCCATAGATTGCCTCGATCCGCTCCGCCTCTGCAGGCGTCAGACCAGCGAATTCCTTCTCGCGGGCACGGTTCGAGAGCTTGCCGTCATTCTGCTTGAGGAAGCGGAAGAGCAGGTCGATCTTGCGCTCGGGCATGTCGATCATGCCTTCGATGCGGCGGCGGAATTCATCGTAGCTGCGCAGGAACTGGGTCTCGTACGGCAGGTCATGCTCGATGGTGCGCTTGACGCACGCGTAGAGAAATTCGGCGTGCGGAGTCGCATCGAAAAAGCGGTAGAAATCACCCGTGTCGCTCAAGACCCGGACGTTGAACGTCTCGGTCGGCTCCCAGCGGATCAGCGGTAGCAGGCGCTGCGAATAGGATTCGACCGTGTCGCGGTACTGGTCGATCTGGTCGAGAATCGCGGCCGAGACCGGGAAGATCACACCGGGCGGATTGTAGCCGCGCTCGGCGAGCACATGATGGATGAGATATCTGTGCAGGCGGCCGTTGCCGTCCTCGAACGGGTGGATATAGACAAAGCCGAAAGCGAGGATCGCGGCGGCGATGACGGCATCCATGTACTGCGCCGGGCCGCGGTCGAAGGCGATCATGCCGGTCAGTAGCGATGGCAGGTCTTCGTGGCGTGCACTGATATGGTCCGGCAGCGGCAACCGGGTATCGCGGTCGTGGTTGCCGACAAAGCCGCCTTCATCGCGCAAACCCAGCTTGATAAAACGGGCGTCACCGATGACGATACGCTGCAGGCGCAGTAGTTCATCTTCATCGAGCGGGTGTTTGCCGGCTTCGCCGATCGCGCGGCCCCAACGCTGGATGCGGTCCTGTGGCGGGCTCTCACCCTCGATCGCATAGCTGGACTTCGAATCCTTGAGGAGCAGGAAAGCCGCCGTGCGGGCGAGGACGTCACGCGGCACGTCGGCGATGATGTCCCTGGCCCGTTGTGGCAGGTCATCGGCAATGAAGTGATCGAGTCGCTTGGTCCTGAAAACCAGAGGGCAGAATTCCGGTGTGCCGGGCAGGTTGTTGCGTAGCCGGTAGCGCGGCACCGTCTCGCCTTCGATGCCCCATTGCAGGTCGGGATCGAGCACGGGAACGTATTTTCCGGTCTTGGCATCGGGCAGGTCCAGATGCTCGCCGGTCAGCCATTCATAGAGGAACCAGACGCGCCGTGCGTAGGAGCCGGTCGGTTTGTCCCTGACGATCGCTTCGATCGGGGCTGCGCCCGTCGCCAGGAACAGGCGCTTGAGAACCGCAAGGTCGAGCCCTTCATATTTGAAGGCAAAGGTCAAATGGCCCTCCAGGCTGGCGTCCGGCGCATGGCGCGGCGTCATGATCCGCCAGCCACCTTGTTCCAGTATGCGATGATGCGCGCCAATGGCGCTTAGCGTGCGCGGCAGCGGGGCATCGACCCCGTAGGCATCGATCAGCGCGCTGTAGCCGGCCGGTGCCGCGGGTTCAGGAAGGCGTCTTTCCTGAAAAACGGTCAGCGGGCCTGAAAACTGGTTCTTTTCGGCCGAAACCATGAAAACCATGCCTTGCTTATTGTTGTACGGTTCCAGAGAGGATTCTCCCTGAATCTTAATTTTAGCACATGAAAAATGATTTCCATGAGAAGTATTCGTGAATTTTGACATACAAAATGCCGATTTCTTGTCCTTTTGGAGCATTTCGCGTTCTCAAGGAACAAAGCGAAGGGAGGCCTCAAATGACGACCGACAACACGGCGCACTTCGCACCAGCCGGCTTGCAGGTGGAGATGCAAGCTTGCTTATCCCGGGTGCGACGATCGGCAGAGCCGGGCCCCGGGACCCGATACTCCGTTTTTATCAAACAACTAGATGCCAGCCTGTTCGAAAGCACTTTTCAAATCTACAAGTGACGGGCTGCGGCCTGGATACGGTCCGGATTTCCCCGCGCTTCACGTGTCCGGCCAGTCAGAAATGCTATCGACGAAAGCCTGATCGTCTTGCACCTGCCGACTTCGAGCCACGGCTGCCGACTGATCGTGAGCAGCTGCGCGAAACGCGTCGGAACGCACATCAGGGACCCAGATCTGCACCGGCCGCATGCCAAGCTGACGCAATCGAACCCGGTGTGCACGGACCTTGTCGCGAGATGTCTTTCGAGATCCAGTGGCAGCCATATGAGGCCCTTTGTGTTGGTCACATTTAGCCTGCACCCTTTGTGGTTACGTTTCCAGGTCTGTCTTTCGAAGCAGCGGGAGCGCCTGCACAGTCAACAGACCCCACAGTGCATCACCTCCAGTTTTGCCAACTCGAGGCATGGCTAGCAGTTGAAAAAACACCATAGTGGTGTTATTTGATACCATGTCAGAAAAACGCAAGCCGACCTATGATCTGGACGCCATCAAGGGCGCCTTTTCCTCTGTAGACGGCTTGCGGGTAACCGGGACGGCTCTGAAGACCGCGGCGGAACTCGGGTTTGGCCGTCGCGAGATTGTCGACACGATACAGTCCATTGAGCGACGCCAGTTCGTGAAATCGATGACGTCGTACGGTGACCACCGTATCTGGCAAGATGTCTACCATGTTCCGTCCCATGTTGGGGTTCTTTACGTAAAGTTCACCGCGCATGCGATGGCAGAATTTGTCCTGTTGTCGTTCAAGGAGAAAGATAATGGCTGATCCAGTCTGCCCTGAAAGCGGGCACCCGATGAACAGGGGGATACGGCCTGTGACACTTAGCTACAAGGGCCTCTCGGCCAACGTCGAGATGCCGGGATGGTATTGTAAGCATTGCGGTGAAAGCATTCACTCTGGCAAGGACATGGCTGTCTCCGACAAGGCCCTCAACCGGCTCAAGGCCGAGGCTGAGGGTCTGTTGCTGCCTGAGACGGTCAGGCGCATCAGGAAACGGCTCAAGCTAACGCAGAAGGAAGCGGGCAGGATCATCGGCGGGGGTCCAAACGCTTTCCAAAAATACGAAACCGGCGAGACCCTGGTCAGCAAGGCCATCACCAGTGCGCTCATTTTGCTCGATAAAAATCCGGAGGATCTCGAGGTGCTGAAGTCGCGGGCGATAGACCATCATGCCGCCGTCTGAGCGCGGTGGCCGGAGAGTGT
>JAHEBA010000047.1 GCA_024642465.1 Alphaproteobacteria bacterium | reverse complement strand
CTTCCAAGCTTGCTGAAATTTTGCGAAGTCGCCAGCGTCCGCCTGCTTACGCAATCGCCAGCAGCACGATGCCGGCGGCCACCGCCGCGGCAGACGCCATGCGTAGTTTCCAGGGCCGTTCTCCAAACCACACGATGCCGATGAGCGCGGCCATCACCACGCTGGTTTCGCGGATCGCCGACACGCTGCCCAGCGTCGTCAGGCTCTTGGCGTAGATTGCCAGACCATATGCCAGCGACGACAGCAGCCCGCCGCTGACGCCGATTGCCCAGCTCTTTGCCGGCAACGTGCGCAGCCGCGTCCGGCCCAGCCAGAACAGCGCCACGATGGAGAACCCTTCCAGCATGAACAGCCAGCCGATATAGCCAAGTGGACTGGCAGAAGCCCGCACGCCAAGCCCGTCCGCCACCGAATAGGCAGCGATGGTGAACCCGGTGAGCAGTGCCGCCACAACCGCGCCCGTTTGCAGATCGACGCGGCGGCGCCCGAAGGCCTGCGCCGCAATGGCTGCCGAGATGATCAGGATCGCGGCCCAGGCTTGCGCGGGCAGCATCTCGCCAGCGAACACCCACGCGCCCAGCGCCACCAGCACCGGCGCAACGCCACGCGCAATCGGGTAGACCTGGCTGAAGTCGCCGAGCCTGTAGGCCACCAGCAGGAAGCCGTAATAGAAGAAGTGAATGACCGTGGATGCGGCAATGAAGCCCCATGCCTCGCGAGCCGGCGGTGCATAGAGCGCGACCAGCACCACGCCCACCAGAATATGACCGAGATTGACCATGGCCAGCGCCAGCAGCCGGTCTGCCGAACCCTTGACGATGGCGTTCCAGGTGGCGTGCAGCAGTGCCGCCGCCAGCACCAGCGCGATCACGAACAGCGAAGGTCCGCTCATTCAGATGAGTCCGGGAAACAGACACCAGCTGTCTGCGAGGTGAGGCGCGGGTCGCCGGACTTCACCAGAACCGGCTTGCCCTCCAGCGCCTCGAAGCAGCGCGCCAGCGTATCCTCCTCCAGCCGCAGCATCGCTTCATCAGTAAAGAAGGTGAGGTGCGGCGACAGGATCACATTGTCCATCTCGTACAATTCGCGCAGCGGGTGGCGCGCGCGGTCAAGCGGTTCCTGCGAAAACACGTCGAGCCCGGCGCCTGCAATCTGCCCGGCCTTGAGTGCTGACAGTAGCGCTGCCTCATCGATCAGCGCGCCGCGCGAGACGTTGATGAGGTACGCCGGCGGTTTCATGGCGGCGAGCTCAGCCGCGCCGATGATGTGCCACGTTTCGTGGTTCAGCACCATGTGCAGGGACACGAAATCGCACTGCCTAAGCATGTCGTGCAGATCATCGCACTTCACGATGCCATTCGCTTTCATCGTCGCGCCATCGACGTAAGGGTCATAACCCAGCACCCGTGCACGAAAGCCTGCACCGGCCATCCGCGCCATCGACCGTCCGATGCGTCCGGTACCAACGAGACCGACGGTCTTGCCGGCAATGTCGGACGCCCGCCACTGGCTGACGGGCCAGACCCAACCCTCGCACTGCATGGCCGTGTGGATGGGCACCAGCCGCTTGGCCAGCGCGATCATCAGGGCGAATGCACCTTCGGCCACCGTCTCCTCGGCATATTCCGGCACGTTGACGACGGGGACGCCGCGCGCCCTGGCCGCCGCGATGTCGATGGCGTCGATGCCGACGCCGTACTTGACGACGGCCTTGAGGCGTTCAGCCCCGTTGATGACTTTCGCGGTGATGGGCGTATAGCACATCAGCAGCAGGTCGGCGTCGCGAACCTCGCGCGCCAGTTCGTCCTCGCTGACCGTCTCGGGCAGCAACACCAGCTCGGAGCCGTGCTCACGAAGCGCCTGGTCGATCCCGGGGCACTCAAGCTCGCTGTCGGTCCTGACGACCTTCGGCTCCCGCATGGTGCTAGTGAACTCCGGCAATAGCCGCTTCGACGATGCTGAGCGCCCGGTCCAGGTCCTGACGCGAAATCACCAGCGGCGGCGACAGGGTCAGCGTGCAGCCGCCGGAAATCTTGAAGCTCAGGCCCTGGTCCAGGCACTTGTAGTAGATGCGTTCGGCAAGCTCGGGCGCCGGCGTGCGGGCAGCCTTGTCCGAGACGATCTCGACGCCGAACATCAGCCCCCTGCCTCGCACGTCGCCGACGATGGGGCTCTTCCGGCCAAATGCGCGCAGCCGGTCCAGAGCGTACGTTCCCAGTTCCGCCGACCGCTCCACCAGGCCCTCGTCCGCGATGATGTCGAGCGTGGTCAGCGCGGCGCGCGCCGTCACCGGGCTCTTCTCGTGGGTATAGTGACCGATGGCGAACTCGCCGCAGACATTGAGGGCCTCGCGCGCCACCACGGCGGCAAGCGGCAGGATGCCCCCGCCCAGCGCCTTGCCCAACACCACGATGTCCGGCACCACCTCGTCATGCTCGAACGAGAAGAACTTGCCGGTCTTGCCGAGGCCGGTGGGGATTTCGTCGAGGATCAGCAGCGCGCCATGCCGGTTGCAGGCTTCGCGCACCTTCTTCCAGAAGCCGGGCGGCGGCACCTGCGGCACGGCGCGCATCGGCTCGCCGATGACGGCTGCCACGTCGCCCTCGCGCTCCAGCACGTACTCGACCATGTTGGCGCAGGCCAGTCCGCAGGTATCCGGACCGGGGTGGCCATAGGGACAACGGTAGCAGGCAAACGGCGCCACGTGCTCCGCGCCCGGCGTCAGCGGCCCCGCAATATGCGAGCGGAACGTGGCCTCGCCGCCGACCGACGACGCGCCGAAGCCCGCCCCGTGAAAGGCATCCCAGAACGACAGCGTCTTGAACCGGCCCGTCGCCGCACGGGCGATCTTCAGCGCCACCTCAACCGCGTCCGACCCGCCGGTGGTGAACAGCACGCGGGTATGGTGATCCAGCGCCAGCTTGCCCAGTCGCTCGGCTAGTTCCACCGATACCTGGTTGGTGAACCGGCGCGGCGAGAAGCTCAGCTCGTCGAGCTGCTGCTTGATGGCCGCCACCAACCGCGGGTGGGCATAGCCGATGTGGTGTACCGAGTTGCCGTGGAAGTCCATGTAGCGACGGCCATCGAGGTCCTCGATCCAGATGCCCTCGGCCTTTGCAATCGTGTTGACGCACGGGCTCGACAGTGACTGGTGCATGAACGCATCGGCGTCGCGCTTCAGCAGCGGAGCAGACCTTTTGCCGGTATTGCGGGCAATCCAGTCCGCCCGCGCGGACGAGGTGTTGGATTCGCCCTCGGTATGCTGGACAGGCTTGGCGGAGCGGCTGGCGTCCATGTCACCTCGGCCAGGGCAGCGAGTAGGTCTTGACGTTGGTGAAGAACTTCATGGCCTCCAGCACGCCTTCCTTGACGCCGTTGCCGCTATCCTTGATGCCGCCGAACGGGCTCATCTCGATGCGGTAGCCGGGCTGTTCCCAGATGTTGACGGTGCCGACGTCCAGACCCTCGATGAAGGCATGCATGCGGCGGAAGTCGTTGGTGCACACGCCCGACGACAGGCCGAACGGAGTGGAGTTGGAGATCGCCATCACCTCGGCGTCGTTGTCCGGCACGCGCACGATGGGAACGATCGGGCCGAAGGTCTCTTCGTACACCAGCTCCGAGTCATGCGGCACGTGGTCGACGGTGATCGGCGGCAGCAGTGCGCCCTTGCGGCCCGGATCGTAGAGCACCTTGGCGCCCTGCTTCTCGGCCTCGTAGACGCGCCGCTCGAAGGTTTCCGCCGCCCTGGAGTGGATCACGCAACCAAGCTGGGTGTCCGGGTCCATCGGGTCGCCGAACCTGATCTTCTTGGCTTTCTCCAGCACCAGCGGCACGAAACGGTCAGCCACCGACTCCTGCACCAGGATGCGCTTGATGGCGGTGCAGCGCTGGCCCGAGTTGCCGGTGGCGCCAGCCACGGCAATGGTCGCCGCCTTTTCCAGGTCGGCATCGTCGAGATCGTTCAGGATGATCAGCGGGTCGTTGCCGCCAAGCTCCAGCGCGGTGCGCTTGTAGCCGGCCTTCTCCGCGATCATCTTGCCCACCGGAACGCCGCCGGTGAAGGTGATGATGTCGATGTGCTCGTTGGTGATCATCTCGTCGCCGATGTCCTTCGGCCAGCCGGTGACGATCTGGAACATCTCGTGCGGCAGGCCTGCCTCGTACAGGATGTCGGCCAGCGTGATGGCGGTCAGCGGCGTCAGCTCGGTCGGCTTGCACACCATGCAGTTGTTGGTGGCGATGGCCGGCGCAATCTTGTGCGCCACCATGTTGAGCGGGTGGTTGAACGGGGTGATCGCCGAGATCGCGTTCACCGGCTCGCGCTTGGTGTAGATCTTGCGGTCCTTGCCTTGCGGGGTCAGGTCGCAGGAGAAGATCTGCCCGTCGTCGAGAATGGCCAGCTGGCCCGCCAGCGTGAACACGTCATAGGACCGGCCGGTCTCGTACAGCGAATGCTGCTTGCAGATGCCAAGTTCGAGCGTCAGCCAGTGAGCGATTTCCTCGCGCCGCTCGCGGATCAGCTCCGCTGCGCGGAACAGGATCTGCTGGCGCTCATAGCGGGTCAGTTTTGGTTGGTAATTCGCCGCAATCTCGAAGGCGCGGGCGGCATGCTCTGCCGTGCCCGCCGGTACCGTGCCGATCACCTGATCGGTATAGGGGTAAAGTACCTCGACCACGTCCTTCGTGGTTACCTTCTCGCCGCCGATGCGCATGGCTTCGTGGCGGACGGTGTGTTTCTGCATCACGTTCATGGACAAGTATCCTCAGGCCTTGACGGTCATCGCGGCTGCCTGGGCCGCGTAGAAGAAGGCATCGAAATTGCGCAGTTCCGGCGCGTTCGGCAGCTTAGGCATCGCCCGGTTGACGATGAACGGCACGTCCTGCTCGGTCAGTCCGCCGTGCGAACGAAGCGGCTCGTTCAGTGCGGCAAGATCGTGCCGGTGAGCGCTGGTGCCGATGGTCATATTCTCTCCCGACACCAGCACGATGTCGCCGATCCGGTCGGCCGGCAGTTCGTAGCGTTTGCAGGCTTCCGCCTTGTCGATGGCGACGATGATTTCCGGGAGTGCGGCCAGCCGCTTCAGGATGTTCGCAACATCTGTCCCATTCGGCAGGTAGGCCGTTGCGAACGAGCCCAGCGCGCCGTGGTGCACCACGTACGGGTCGGTGATCGGCAGGATGACGCGGGCGGCATCCTTGCCCAGCCACTCGTCCAGCAGGTCCTGCACGTAGATCACCGCCGGCGAGCCGTCGGCAAGATGCTTGGGCTTCATGCCGTGGTCAGCGGTCACCACGATGGCCGCGCCCATGGCGTCCAGTTCCGTGAGGTACTTGTCGAACATCGCGTAGAACGCCTTCGCCTCGGCGTCTTCGGGCGCATACTTGTGCTGCACATAGTCGGTCGTGGTCAGGTACATCACGTCCGGCTGGAACTCCTTGAGCAGCTTCACCCCGGCGGCGAACACGAACTCGGACAGCTCCGCCGAGTACACCTCCGGCACCGGGAGGCCCAGCCACGCCGAGGCATTGTCGATGCCGTTGGCAGCCTTCGTCGTGGTGTCGGACCGCTCCGACGAGAAGCAGATCGCCCGGCCTTCGTCGAACTTGAGGCCGTGGCCCAGCAGCGCGCGCAGCTTGTCCTTCGCGGTCACGATGGCGACCTTCTTGCAGGTATCGAAGTAGCCCGAAAAGATGGTCGGCGCGCGCAGGAACTTTGGGTCGTTCATCATCACCTCTTCGCCCGTGTCCGGGTCATAGAGGTAGTTGCCGCAGATGCCGTGCACCGACGGTGGACGCCCCGTTGCAATCGACATGTTGTTCGGGTTGGTGAAGCTCGGGATCACCGAGTGGGCCAGTCTGTCCGTACCCGTCTTGCGGATGCGCTCGAGCGTGGGCATCAGGCCGTCGGCAATGGCGGCATCCAGGTAGGCCGGCTCGCATCCGTCGAGACAGATCGCGATGGCGCAGACCTTCGGGTCGGCATAATGACGACCGTTTACCGTCACGCTTACAGGGGTCATGTCGTTCATGTGCGGTCAGCTTTCTTTTGCGGTTCAGGCAGCGAGGTTCTCGCGCTCGTTCAGGGCAGAGGCGGGCGGTGCGGCGCTGGCCACGCCCATCTCTTGCAGGCTAGTTCTTGCCGCGTCAACAACGCGTGCCATGACGTGGTGATCCATGCGGCCGATGCAGCCGACGCGGAAGCTGTCCACCACGGTCAGCTTGCCGGGATAGATGATGAAGCCCTTGGCCTTCATCAGCTCGTAGAACCGGTTGAACTCGAAGTTGGCATCAGCGGGTGTAAAGAACGTGACGATGATCGGCGACAGCCAGCGGTCGCGCAGCAGCGTCTCGAAGCCAAGCGCGCGCATGCCGTCCACCAGCACGTCGCGATTGCGGGTGTAGCGCTGGCCGCGGCCCGCCACGCCGCCTTCGGCCTTGTGCAGCCTCAGCGCCTCGATGAAAGCTGCGACCACATGTGTCGGGGGCGTGAAGCGCCACTGGCCGGTCTTTTCCATGTAGGCCCACTGGTCGTGCAGGTCGAAGCTTAGCGAGTGGGCATTGCCCTTGGTCGCTTCGAGCTCGCTCTTGCGCACCAGGATGAAACCGAAGCCTGGAACACCCTCGATGCACTTGTTGGCCGATGACACGATGGCCTCGAAGCGCACCTTCGCCGGGTCGATGTCGACCGCGCCGAACGCGCTCATCGAGTCGATCAGCAGCTTGCGGCCGGCAGCATAGGTCGCACGTGAAATTTCCTCGACCGGATTGAGAATGCCCGACGAGGTTTCGCAGTGGACCACCACGACATGGGTGATTGCCGGATCGGCGTCGAGTGCCGCCGTGATCTCGTCTGCTCGCGGTGGCAGGTAGTCACCCTTGTCGATGTCGGTGTGGGCGCGGCCGATATAGTCGAGCGTCTTCGCGATGCGCTGGCCATAGGCGCCGTTCATAAGTACCAGGACCTTGCCGTCGCGCGGGATCAGTGATCCCAGCATGGCTTCCACCACGAACGTCCCGCTGCCCTGCATCGGCACGCATTCGTACTCGCTGCCCGCCTGCCCCAGCATGGCCAGCATTTCTGCCCGCAACGTGGCGGTCATGGCGCGGAAATCGCCGTCCCATGATCCCCAGTCCCGCAGCATCTTCTCCTTGACCGAATACGCGGTCGTGAGCGGCCCGGGCGTCAGCAGGTAAGGCTCGCCCAGACGCGGCGCCTCAAGCGGTTGCTCAGCGGAAAACTCTGGCTGAATGGTCATGGATGCGTCCTCTGCACGACGGAGCGCGACAGCCCCGGTCAGCGCGAACTTAGGCAGTGACCGATCATATGAAAAATCGATAATGACGATTAAATGATAATCCTGATCGATGGATTCAGGAGACCTTTTCCAATCGACTCTCGCGCAGCATTCCATGCCGCTTCAGCAGCGGATAGGCGATGTAGATGAGCCTTGAATTGATCTCCTTCAGGGCGCGCAGCACGTCCAGGTGGATGTTGCTGGTGGCAATGCTCTCGGGCGCGGCGCGGGCAAGCCGGGCAAGGTGGCGGTCGTGGCTGTCCTGCTCCATTCGCCGGATGGTTTCCTTTTCCCGCACCAGCTGGGCAGCCGATGTGACGTCTTCCGACACCAGCACGTTCATCGCCAGCTGCATGTTTGCCAGCACCCGCGTGTGGATGGCGTTGAGCTCGTTCCAGCCCTCGGCCGAGAACGCTAGACGCCGCTTGCGGGTATCGGCGGCAAGCCGCATCAGGTCCTTGGTAATGATGTCGCCGATCCGCTCCATCCCGATCGCCACGCTGGCCAGTTCTATCGAGCGCCCCGCCTGCTCAGGGCTGAGTTCGCCCTGGTTCATCTCGGCGAGGTAAAGCTTGATGTCGTCCTGCGCCGTGTCGACCTGCTGTTCCATCTCCGCAATGCGCTCTGCGGGCACCTCGCTGGTCGAGACGAAGTAGGTCATGACCGGCGTCAGCATGGCCTCCACCTGCTCGCCCATGTGCAGCAGTTCCCGCGTGGCACTTGCCAGCGCCAGCCCCGGCGTGCCCAGCACATTGCGGTCAAGCGCCGGCATCCGCCGCGATAGGGCGGCAGCGGCTGCGGCGGTGTCCGGCATCAGCCGCTTGGTCAGCGATGCCAGCGGCACCATCAGCGGCAGCCACACCACCACCAGCGCGGCATTGAACAGCAGGTGAAAGCTGACCAGTTGCCGGGCCGGCGCGGCTCCCGGCAGTTCCACCGGCAGTGCGAACCTGGCGAGCGCCAGCAGGGCCACCAGAGCGCCCGCCAGCCGGATGGTGAGGTTGCCCAGTGCCACCCTGCGCGCCCTGATGTGCAGGTTGCGCGTGAGCCACAGGCCAATCAGCCCGCCGCCTGCATTGGCGCCGAGCACCAGCGGCAGCCCTGCCTCGAGCGGCAGCATGCCTTGCGCGCAGAAGGTTGCGAACATCAGCACCGCCGCCACGCTGGAATGAAAGGCGAAGGTGATCGCCGCCCCGCCGATGAAGGCGGTGAGCGGATCGCTGGCGAGATAGTCGACCACCGCCATCAGGCCTGCACTGTCACGAAGCGGCGCGGTGGCCTCGCCGATCATCCGCAGCGAGATCAGAATGAAGGCGATGCCGAACATGATCCGGCCTGCCTGCTTGGCAATCCGGGCCTCCAGCTTGAGGAACAGCACGCCGCCACCCACCAGCAGCAGAGGTATCAGCCAGCTCAGGTCGAGCGACAGGAAGGTCACGGCGATCGCGGTGCCCAGGTCCGCCCCCAGCACCATCGCCAGTGCGCCGGTCACCCCCATCACCCCGGCCGCCGTGAAGCCCGACACCAGCAGCATCACTGCGGTCGAGCTTTGCAGCATCGCCGCCGACATCATGCCGGCAAACGCGTTGAGCACGGTGCTGCGCCGCGTAGCCATGAACACTTTGCGCAAGTTTGCGCCCAGCGCCCGCTCCACGCCGGTGCGCACCATGCGCGTCGAGTACAGCAGCAGGAACACGGCACCCGCCAGGTTGAGCAAGAAGATCGTAAGGTCCATGGCTGCCAGACCGCAGAGTTGACAACTTCCAGCTGGTGACAAGCCTGCCTCAAGTCACTGCCTGGATGAGAGATTTGGTGTCGAGTCTCGACATTTGCCATTCATAGTTCAAAACGATAGTTTTTATCCAAC
Source organism: Alphaproteobacteria bacterium (assembly GCA_024642465.1). Classification (GTDB taxonomy): domain Bacteria; phylum Pseudomonadota; class Alphaproteobacteria; order Rhizobiales; family Aestuariivirgaceae; genus Anderseniella. The sequence goes on along the minus strand of JAHEBA010000047.1, from coordinate 15,734 downwards.
CATCAGCTCAACCGATTGATGGCAGGGGTTGGAAAATGCGCTACGTACAGCTTCGGGCCTTTCATCACGTTGCGGTGCACGGCGGCTTTTCGCGGGCAGCCGAGGCCCTGGGCCTGACCCAGCCCGCCATCTCGGACCAGGTCCGCAAGCTTGAGGCCGAGTACGACATCCGCCTGTTCGACCGCGAGAAGAAGCAGATCCGGCTTACCGAGGCGGGCAGGGAGCTTCTGGAGATCACCAACCGGCTGTTCGAGGTCGAGGCGCGCGCGCTGGAATACCTGTCCGAGACCCAGACGCTGCGCACTGGCAAGCTCAATATCGTGGCGGACTCCGCGCATCACATCCTGCACGTGCTAACCTTGTTCCGCCGGGCCCATCCCGGCGTGGCGGTGTCGGTCAGAAGTGGCAATACCGCCACCGTGCTCGATGGTCTGGCCAGCTACGAGGCCGACATCGGCGTGATCGGCGAGGTGCCCGACGGGCGCGAGTTCGAAGTGGTCCGGCTGGACAGTTCACCCGTGGTCGCCTTCGTGGCCAGCAGCAGTCCGCTCGCAACGCAGTCTTCGCTGACGCTGAAGAAGGTGTGCGAGCATCCGCTGGTGCTGCGCGAGAAGGGCTCGCATACCCGCGCCCTGCTGGAAGCCGAGCTTGCCCGCCGCAACATCAGCTACAGGAGCGGCATCGAGGCGGAGGGCCGTGAGGCGGTGCAGGAGATCGTCGCTGCCGGCGGAGGCGTGGGGTTCGTCTCCCAGGCGGAGCTCGGCAACGACAGCCGGCTGGTCACGCTCGAGCTTGACGACACCGAGCTGACCATGAACGAGGCGATCATCTGCCTGCGCGAACGCCGCGACAGCAAGGTCATCCGCTCGTTCATGACCATCGCGCGCGGCAATGCCAGGCTCCCGGCGAACTAGCGCAACCGCCAGCCTTGTGTGCGCGACAGCACGTAGCGCGACAGCCCGGCGTGAGCCAGCCTAGCAGCCACGTTGGTGTAGAAGATCATCATGCCCATCGCTGCGGCCGGTGCGATGTCGCCGGCGTCGTCCATGTTGAGCACTGCCACCGAGGCCAGCGCCGTCTTGGTGGAGTACAGGAACACCACTGCCGATACGGTCGTCATGGCGTTGACGAACATGTAGATTGCGATGTCGAGGATGGCCGGCAGGCACACCGGCACCGTGACCTTGCCGAACAGCCGCCAGAACGGCTGCTTCAGCGAGGCGGCAACGGACTCGAACTCGCCGTCGATCTGTTTCAGCGCCGTGATCGCCGTCAGGTGCGACACGGTGTAGAAGTGCGTGATGGTGCAGATCACCAGGATCGCCATGGTGCCGTAGATGAAGTGCAGCGGGTTGTCCGGGTCGTTGAAGAAGAAGATGTAGGCAAGCCCAAGCACCATGCCCGGTATGGCCATAGGCAGCATGGCCAAGAACTGGAATAGCGCCCGGCCGCTCTCGAAGCCGCGCGACTTCTCCACCATGTAGGCGCCGGTGAAGATGATCGTGGTGCCGATGAAGGCGGTCAGCAGCGCCATCTCGATCGAGTTGCGATAGGCCTCCCAGCCGCCGCCGTCCATTCGGTCAAAGTCATAGTTCTTGAGACTGAACGACAGGTCGTACGGCCAGAATTTTACCAGCGCCGCGAACTGGCAGACCCCGAGGATGGTAAGGATGAACAGCGCCACCAGCATGCAATAGCCCAGGCACAGCCAGTCGAACCGGGCCGACGGCTTGGGCTGGTAGACCACCGAACGGGCGGACAGCAACGCCACCTGCTTCTTCTGAACCTGCCGGTCGACGATGTAGGCGATCAGCGCCGGCATCAGCAGCACAACCGAAACCACCGCTCCCATCTGGAAGTTCTGCTGGCCGATAACCTGCTTGTAGATGTCCACCGCCAGCATGTTGTACTGGCCGCCGATCACCTTGGGCAGGCCGAAGTCAGTGATCACCAGGTTGAACACCACGAAGGCCGCCGAGATCAGGCCATAGCGCGCGCCGGGTATGGTTACTGTCCAGAACGTGCGCCACTTGCTGGCCCGCAGTGCGGTCGCCGCTTCGTACAACCGCGCATCCGAGATCGACAGTGCGATCAGGATGATGATCATGGCATGCGGGAAGGTGAAGAACACCGAGCCGATCACGATGCCGATGGGACCATAGACCGACTCGCCCAGCAGTAGTTCCTTCATGAAGCCCTGGTTGCCGAACATGTAAACGAGCGCAATGCCCGGCAGCAGCGATGGCACCAGGATCGGCGCCATGGCGATCATCCGGAACGCCCCCTTGAACGGCATGCAGCTGCGGCACAGCGCATAGGCGAACCCGAACGCGAGCGTCACCGTGATCACCGTCGAGATCACCGAGATCAGCAGCGAGTTCTGGATCGACTGGAACAGGGCCGGGGTTGAGAAATAGGTCCGGAAGTTGGCAAGGCCGAAGTCCTGAACCGGCCGGATCACCACCTTGCGGAAGGTGTTGGAATCGAACTCGCCCGCCTCCGGCCCGGTGAACCGCTCCGACCCGACCAGGTAAACCGCATCGCCACCGGACGGGATCAGCCGGTACTTCACCGGCGAGCGGAAGCTGAAGTCGGGAAAGAACTGCGTCAGGTCCAGCCGGCCGTCGGCACTGGTTTCAAGGTCGGACGGGGGCAGCTTGCCCAGCCCCGCATTGATCTCGTCGAGCCGCACCGGACCGGCGTTGAAGTTGCCCGCCTCGTCGCTCACCTGGACCTGGAACTGGGCCAGGTCGAACCGGCTGGTCTCGAAGGCCTTCGACAGCATGGCGTAAAGCGGCAGGGCCAGCGCCACGATCAGGTAGATGCCGATGGCGATCATGTAGCCGCGCATCACCCAGTCGTCGCGCGACATCCGTGCCTTGACCGTGGGGCCGGGGTGCAGCAGCTTTGCCTCGGCGCTCATGCTCATTGGCCGGACCCGGCCGGAAAGGCGCGCAAACGGTCAGCCGGCAGTTCCACCAGTATGTCCTTGCCGGCCTTCAGCGACAGACGGCGCACGGCATTGATAGAGAACTGCGCCGTCAGTTCGACGTCGCCCAGCGCGCCGCCGGTCAGCGTGGTGCGCCAGAATGATCCGAGGAATTCCATGTCGCCGATCGTCACCGGGACGCTGTTGCCCGACGCCGCCCGCGGCTTTCGCGCCGGCATCTCGTGCGGAATCACGTCTTCTGGCCTGAGCGCGACGATAGCCTTCGCGCCCTTGGCAAGGCCATGCTCGCGGCAGTTCAGGGTCAGTCCGCCAAGCTTGCAGCTGTCCCTGCCGGCGGCCTCGCCGGGCAGCTTGTTCATCTCGCCGATGAAGTCGGCCACGAACAGGTTCTCCGGCTCCCGATAGACCTCGGTCGGCTCCCCGATCTGCTCGATCATGCCGTGGTTCATCACCACGATGCGGTCGGCCATGGCGAGCGCCTCTTCCTGGTCGTGGGTCACCATGATGGTTGTCACGCCAAGCTTGCGCTGCAACTCCTTCACCTCGTGGCGCAGGTGCACGCGCACCTTGGCGTCCAGCGCAGACAGCGGTTCGTCTAGCAGCAGAAGGCCGGGCGACATCGCAATGGCGCGGGCCAGCGCTACCCGCTGTTGCTGCCCGCCGGACAGTTGAGCCGGATACTTCTTCGCCTGCTCGGGCAGGCCGATCAGGTCAAGCAGTTCGCGCACCCGTGCAGAGATTGCATCGCGTGCCATGCCGATGTTCTCAAGCCCGAAGGCAATGTTCTTTTCAACGCTGAGGTTGGGAAACAGCGCGTACGACTGGAACACGATGCCGAAGTCGCGTTCCGTCGGCGGCAGGTTGGAAATGTCGTTGCCGTCCTGCCGGATGGTGCCCGAAGTCTGCAGGTCAAGGCCGGCGATGGCCCTCAGCAAGGTGGTCTTGCCGCACCCCGATGGTCCGAGGAAGCAGACGAACTCGCCCTGGTTGATGTCGAGCGAAATGTCCTTGAGGGCGTAAAAGTCCCCGAACGCCTTGTACAGGTTGCGGATGCCGAGATAGCCGCCGCCTTGTGCCGGATTGCCCATGCCACCCCTCTTGCCGGTGCACCGATGCCGTCAAGTCTACTGCCAGCCGCTGCCGGATGCAAAAACGGGTGCCGGCGGCTATGCCGGCACCCGCAGTCTCGTTGAAATGCTCAGCCCTTGGGTTCGGACTTGGAGTCGTACCGCTTCTGCCACTCTTCGAGAATGGCCTTGCGGTTGTTGGCCGCGAACTCGAAGTCGTTGTCGATCATCTTCTCCAGCAGGTTGGCGGGGAAGTGCTCGACCGGCTTGGCCACGCCGGGCATTGCCACAACGGCATAACCCGAATTGTACATTTCGTTGGCCTTCTTGGTGATCGACCAGTCGACCAGGGTCTTGGCGGCTTCCAGGTCATCGGTGCCGGCCACGATTGCGGTCGCTTCCATGTCCCAGCCCACGCCTTCTTCCGGCACGATGATTTCTATCGGCGCACCTTCGGCCTTCGACTTGGCCCCGCGGAAGGCGAACGAGACACCAATTGCTGTCTCGCCGGCCGCCGCCATCTTGCACGGCTTGGAACCGGAGTGGGTATAGGCCGCGATGTTCTCATGCAGCGCGTCCATGTACTTCCAGCCTTCTTCCTCGCCGAACATCTGCAGCCAGCTCGACACATCGAGGAAGCCGGTGCCCGAGGAGTTCGGGTTCGGCATCACCACGTGGCCCTTGTATTCGGGCTTGGTGAGGTCCTTCCAGCTCTTGGGCATCGGCAGCTTGAGCTTCTCCGCCTCGACGGTGTTGAAGCATACCGACGCCACCCAGGCGTCCATGCCGACCCATGCGGGCGGGTTGGACTTGTCGACGAACTTCTTGTCGAGCATTTCGACGCCCTTCGGCGCGTAAGGCTCGAGCATGCCTTCGGTCTTGAGCAGCAGCAGCGAGGTTGCCGCCAGGCCCCAGATCACGTCGGCCTGCGGGTTGTTCTTTTCGGCCAGCAGCTTCGCCGTCACCACACCCGTGGAGTCGCGCACCCAGTTGATGGTGATGTCGGGGTGGTCGGCATTGAATGCCTCGGCATACTTCTTGAGGTCTTCCGCCTCGATGGCGGTGTAAACGGTAAGCTCCGCAGACATTGCCGTGCCAATCGACACGATGCCAGCGGCCACTCCGGCCAGAAGGCCTCCAACCAGCTTTTTCATCTTGGACTTCTCCCTTGTCAGCAAACAGTTTTTGCGCTTTCGCCGCCACCCGGTCGGCAGGCTGGACAGCCAAGCCTGCGCGCAGCAGCGATATCGTTGCTTTATGTGACAGATAGATGAAATCGATAATATCGATGCATTGCAAGGCCTACCTTATATGACGGCGGCAGAATGGCGGCCTGTGCGCCGGCTTTGGGCAGATGCCCATCTGTTGTGCCTCGTGGCGCGCCAGCGGCGCGGACGGCCGTCGCCGAAGCGGGCCGGGGCTTGACAACCGCGGGGCAGTTCGTGTTGTATCAGCGAATTCAGAATTCAGAATTCAGAATTCGATATGATCATGAACATCATCCAGACAGCGCCGGCACTGGCCGAACAGGTCTATCAGGCCATTCTCGACGAGATCTGTTCAGGCCGGCTTGTGCCCGGCACTCACCTCAAGCAAGAGCAACTTGCCGAACGGCTGGGCGTCTCGCGCCAGCCGGTGCAGCAGGCCATGGCGCTGCTCAAGGCCGACGGCCTGATCGAAGAAGTGGGCAAGCGCGGCATGCGCGTCTCGCATCTCGACGTTGCCACCATGCATCACCACTACGAGATCCGCGCGCTGCTGGACGGCCTTGCTGCCCGCGCCACGGCAGCCCGTCTCGCAGCCGACACGGCAGCCCGGGACAGCTTCGCGGCCGAGGCCCATGCCATTCTCGCTGCCGGGCGAACTGCGGTTGTCAGGGGAGACGTTCCGCAAATGGTGCGCCAGGACGAGGCCTTTCATCGCCTGTTCTACCACGCTTCCGGCAACCCGCTCGTTGCCCAGACCGCAGAGCCGCACTGGCGGTTCCTGCGCCGGGTCATGGGTGACGTGCTGCGCCATGCAGAGCCGCCACACGACATCTGGGACCAGCACGAGGCCATCGTCGATGCCGCGCTCGAAGGCGACAGCAGCCGCTGTGGCGATCTGATGGGCGCCCATGCCTTCCGTGCCGCAACCCTGCTTGCAAGCCACACGCAAGAGAAGGCCTCACAGTCATGACCGTCGTGACCGAACCGTTGAACATCGGCCAGATGCTCACCGCCCAGGCCCGTCTCCAGCCCGGCCGCATCGGTGCGCGCGATCTCACCCGGCAGATGACCTTCCGCCTGTGGAACGAACGCGCCTGCCGGCTGGCCAATGCGCTTGCAGGTCTCGGTCTTGCCAAGGGCGACCGCGTCGCCGTTCTGGCCTACAACCGGATCGAGTGGGCCGAGATATTCTCCGCCGCCGCCAAGGCCGGCATCATCGCCGTGCCCATCAACTTCCGCCTCACCGGCGTCGAGGCGCAGTACATCGTCGAGAACTCGGGCGCCACGGCGCTCATCTGCGAGGACGTTCTCTCCCCCACCATCGAGGCGGTGCGCGCCAATCTGGACATCGCGCCTGATCGCTTCATTCTGGTCGGCGGCGGCAAGGCGGACGGCGAATGGCAGGACTACGAAGACCTCCTCGCCGCAGCCTCCCGGTCCGAGCCTTCGGTTCCGGTCTCTCCCGACGATGCCTGGTGCCTGATGTACACCTCCGGCACCACCGGGCGTCCCAAGGGCGCCATCCGCACCCATCGCGGCATCGCCATGCTGGCGCTGATGACTTGTGTCGAGCTGGCCTCGAAGCGGGCCGATAACGCACTGTTGGTCATGCCCATGTGCCACGCCAACTCGCTGTTCTTCTTCTCGGCGTTTGTCTATGCCGGCGCCGCCGTCACCATCTTCTCGCAATCGAGCTTCGACCCCGCGCTGTGCCTGCGCACCATGGGCGAGACCGGCACCACCTTCACCTCGCTGGTGCCCACCCATTACACCATAATGCTCGACGTGCCGGCTGCAGAGCGCGGCAAGGCCAGTTTCGACCGCGTCGAAAAGCTGATGATCTCGTCCGCCCCGGCCCGCGCCGATACCAAGCGCGCCGTCATGGAGATGTTCCCCAATACCGGCCTGTTCGAGCTGTACGGCTCCACCGAGGGCGGCTGGGTCACCATGCTCCACCCCGACGAACAGTTCGACAAGCTCGGCACTGTCGGCCGCGAGACCATCGGCTCCGCTCCCATCCGCCTGCTCGATGAACACGGTAACGAAGTGCCGGACGGCCAGCCCGGCGAGCTCTACTCCTGCAATCCGTACACCTTCACCGGCTACTGGAACAATCCGGCCAAGACAGCCGAAGCCTTCCGCGGCCAGTACATGAGCGTCGGCGACATCGCCATCAGGGACGAGGACGGTTTCATCAGGCTGATCGACCGCAAGAACAACGTCATCATCACCGGCGGCGAGAACGTCTACCCGTCCGAGGTCGAGGCCGTCATCGGCTCGCATCCCGGCGTGGCCGACGTCGCCGTCATCGGCCTGTCCGATCCGAAGTGGGGCGAGCGCGTCACCGCTGCCGTCGTGCGACGCGAGGGACAATCGCTGGACGAGGCTGCCCTCACCGACTGGTGCCGCGACAAGCTTGCCGGCTACAAGCGCCCGCGCTCCATCATCTTCATCACGCCCGGCCGGATGCCGCGCAACGCCACCGGCAAGATTCTCCATCGCCTGCTGCGCGAGCAGCTGGGCTGACCCCGTTTTCAAACCAAGGAAAACCGCCATGACCGTTAGTGCCCGTGACATCCCGCGCCAGGACCTCAACGATGATCCGCTGAGCGTCGCCGGCTGGATTGCGAAGGCGCTAAAGGCCCGTGGCATCGACCGCATCTTCGGCTTGCAGGGCGGCCACATCCAGCCGATCTGGGATTATCTGGCCCAGGCCGGCATCCGCATCATCGACGTGCGCGACGAGCGCGCCGCCGTGCACATGGCCCACGCCCACGCCGAACTCACCGGCACGCTTGGCGTCGCCATGGTGACGGCGGGACCCGGTGTCACCAACACAGTCACCTCCATGGCCAACGCCTCGCTGGCCCGCATTCCCGTCCTGCTCATTGGCGGTTGCACCTCGCGCCCGCAGGCCAACATGGGTCCGCTGCAGGACATCCCCCACACCGACATCCTGAAGCCGGTCTGCCGCTACTCGCGCACGGCCCGCGTGGCGGATCAGGTGCTGCGCGAAATGGACGAGGCGATCTCCCGCGCCTTCGGCGACCTGGGCGAGCCCGGCCCGTCCTACATCGAGATCCCGACCGACGTGCTGCGCACCCACGTGCAGCCGCAACTGGTGCTGGACGAATGGCTGAACGGTACACCGCGCCGCAAGCCGGTTCCGAATGCGGACGCCGTGGCGGAAGCCGCCGCCGCCATCCGAGCGGCAAAGCGCCCGCTAGTCATCACCGGCCGTGGCGCGCGCAATGCGTCAAAGGAACTGGTCCGCTTTCTCGACGCCGTCGATGCGCTCTATCTCGACACCCAGGAATCCCGTGGCCTCGTGCCATCGGACCACCCGTCCTTTGCCGGCGCGGTGCGCGGTGCGGTCATGGGCCAGTCCGACCTCGTCATCGTGCTGGGCCGCAAGCTCGACTACCAGACCGCCTATGGCTCGCCCGCCGTCTATGGCGATGCCCGCTTCATTCGCATCTCAGACACGGCGGGCGAACTGCTCGACAACCGCCGGGGCGCGCCGGAACTGCTCGCCGATGTGGGCCTCGCGCTCGATGCCATCACCGACGCACTGGGCAACGATGCCGGTACGCGTGACACCACGTGGCTGTCCGGCCTTCGCGCCAGGCAGAAGGAGCGCACCGCCAAAGGCGATGCCGCGAAAACCCCGCAGACCGGAGCTGACGGCAAGATCCACCCGATGGCCATTTTCGACGCCATCAAGGCCAATGCCGAGCCCGATTACATCGCCATTGCCGACGGCGGCGACCTGCTGAGCTTTGCCCGCATCGGGCTCGAAGCCTCGACCTACATGGACGCAGGCGCCTTCGGCTGCCTCGGCGTTGGCGTGCCCTATGCCGTTGCCGCGAGCCTTGCCTTCCCCGGCCGCCAGGTCATTTCGGTGAATGGCGACGGCGCCTTCGGCCTCAACGCCATGGAGATCGACACGGCCGTCCGCCATGGCGCAAAGCCGGTGTGGATCGTGTCGAACAACGCCGCCTGGAACATCGAGCGCTTCGACCAGGACACCAACTATGGCGGCCGAGTCGTCGGCACCACCCTGCAGCACGCTGACTATGCCGCCATGGCCCGCGCACTGGGCGCGCACGGCGAGCGGGTGGAAGACCCTGCCGACCTGCCTGCAGCCATCGAACGGGCCATCGCCAACGCACCCGCGCTGGTCGACGTGGTGACATCGCAGGATGCGGTCTCGTCCGACGCACAGAAGGGCCTGGGCTTCGTGCCCGACTATCAGGCGCTGACCGCCTGGGACGACGCCGAGCGCAAGCGTCGCGGCGAGATCTGACATCAACGCACAACAATGAGCCGGGAGTGAATCGACATGAGCGACATCAGGGTAGCAACGTTTGACGGGCCGGGCGCCGACCCGGTCATCCGCACGGTGCCCAGGCCGAAGGTTGGCCCCAAGGCCGCGCTGATCCAGATCGGCGCATGCGGCGTGTGCGGCACGGACCTGCACATCCTGAAAGGTCACTGGCCCAAGCCGCTGCCCTGGCCGTTCACGCTGGGCCACGAGCTGGCTGGCGTGGTGGTCGAAATCGGCGACGAGCTGAAGACCGACTTCATGGGCAAGCCCATCGGCGTTGGATCGAAGCTGATGCTGCCGCCGCTGATGCCGTGCGGCCACTGCGACTGGTGCCTGCACTATCCGCAAACCGCCAACAAGTGCCTGACCCCGGTCTATTACGGCCGCTATCTCGGCTTCAACAAGGCGCCGCACCTGTGGGGCGGCTGGGCCGAAATGGTCTATGTCGATTTCGAGGAGCTGCCCGGCACCAAGATCTACAAGCTGCCCGACCAGATGCCGCTGCGGCTGGGCGCCCTGTCCGAACCGCTCACCTCCTGCATCCGCGCGTTCGACCGCGCCCAGCGCGTTGGCGGCTTTCCGTGGAATTCAACCGTGGTCATCCAGGGCACCGGGCCGATCGGCATTCTGGCCGTGGCTGCCGCCCTTGAAATGGGCGCAGGCCGCGTCATCTCGGTCGGCGCGCCGGAAATCCCGCGGCTGGAACTGGCCCGCCGCTTCGGGGCCGAGGCGACCGTCAACATCGACGAGATCAAGACCCCGGCTGACCGGATCGCAGCGGTTCGCGAGATCGTCGGCGGCTATGGCGCCGACCTCGTCATGGACTGCTCAGGCCACCCGAGTGCAGGGCCTGAAGGCATCGAGTTCCTCCGCGATGGCGGCACCTATGTCGAGATGGGCCAGTTCACCGATGCCGGCAGCATCGAAACCAGCTGGCACCGCATCTGCACCAAGGACCTGAACGTGCTGGGCTCGTGGGCCTTCACCGCCAACGACCTGCCCAAGGGCGTCGACATGCTGTGGCAGGCCAGAGACCGTTATCCCTGGCTTGAAATGCAGACGCTGTTCGAGTTCTCTGAGCAGGGCATCAGCCAGGCCGTGGCCGATGCCATGGCCATGCGCACGGTGAAGTCCACCATCGTGCCGAACCCCCAGCTTCTGGACGCCTAAACCAACCTCATTTCCGATCCAACAGGAACCGCTCCATGACCCCCCAGACTGTGCCGGATGTCGTCTTCAACGTGCGCGTGCGCAACGACGCCCTCGACGGACCCAACCCGTACCAGTGGAAGCAGCTGTCCACCGCGGACATTTTCGCCGGCAGGAAGGTCGTCCTGTTCGCCGTGCCGGGCGCCTTCACCCCGGCCTGTTCGGAAACCCATCTGCCGGGCTACGAGAAGCTGTACGATGACCTCATTGCGGCCGGAGCGGACAAGGTGGTGTGTCTGTCGGTCAATGATCCGTTCGTCCTGTTCCAGTGGGCGAAGTCGCAGGAGATTTCCAGGGTGTTCATGTTGCCCGACGGCAATGGCGATTTCTCCCGCCTGATGGGCATGCTGGTGCAGCGCACCACCACCGGCATGGGAATGCGTAGCTGGCGCTATTCGATGTTCGTGGACGACGGAAAGATCAGGCAGATGTTCATCGAGCCGGGCCTCGCCGACAACCCGCCCGGCGTGCCGGTGGAGGTTTCGGACGCCCAGACCATGCTGGACTACCTGCGCAAGGCGGCGGGTTGACGCCGGCCTGGCAAAACCTCGGGGAAATTGCCCGCACGAATCCGTTCCACACCGTGGAACCATTGCGCAACCAGTGACATTCTGCACAATTGCGTTGTGACGCAAATTCGTATCGATAGATCGTTCTTCGCGCGCCGGGGGGTGTCTCACGCCCGCAGCAGGCCGCACTATCGCTGAATACACTGCCAATTCGGGAGGCAACTTGATGAAGGTTGGCACACCAAAGGAAACTGCTGCCGGCGAGGCCCGCGTTGCCATGACGCCGGAGAGCGCCGGGATGCTGCAGAAGCTCGGCTATGAGTGCCTGATCCAGTCCGGCGCCGGCGAGGCTGCCGGCTTTTCCGATGAAACCTACAAGGCCGCGGGCGTGCAGGTCGTCAAGACCGCCGCGGACCTGTGGAAGCAGTCCGACATCGTCGCCAAGGTGCGCCAGCCGGAAAAGGCCGAGCTCAAGCACCTGCGCAAGGGCTTGACGCTGATCTCGTTCTTCAATCCTGCCGCCAACAAGGAAGGCATGGATGCCGCGAAGAAGGCGGGCGCCAACGTCATCGCCATGGAAATGGTGCCGCGCATTTCGCGTGCGCAGAAAATGGACGCGCTGTCGTCCATGGCTAACATCGCCGGCTACCGCGCCGTGATCGAGGCGGGCAACAATTTCGGCCGCTTCTTCACCGGCCAGGTGACCGCCGCCGGCAAGGTGCCGCCGGCCAAGGTGCTGGTCATCGGCGCCGGCGTGGCAGGCCTTGCGGCAATCGGCACGTCCACCAGCCTTGGCGCCATCACCTATGCCTTCGACGTGCGCCCCGAAGTGGCCGAGCAGGTCGAGTCCATGGGTGCCCAGTTCGTCTATCTCAACTTCAAGGACGAGCAGCAGGATGGCGCTGCCACCGGCGGTTACGCCTCCGTGTCGTCGCCGGAGTTCCGCGAGGCCCAGCTTGCCAAGTTCCGCGAACTGGCGCCCGACATGGACATCGTCATCACCACCGCGCTGATCCCCAACCGCGAGGCGCCGGAGCTGTGGACCGAGGACATGGTTGCGGCCATGAAGCCGGGCTCGGTGATCGTCGACCTGGCGGCGGAGAAGGGCGGCAACTGCAAGCTCACGAAGAAGGACGAGAAGATCGTCACGAAGAACGGCGTGACCATCATCGGCTACACCGACTTCCCGTCGCGCATGGCCGCGCAGTCCTCGTCGCTGTACGCCAACAACATCCGCCACATGATGACGGACCTGACGCCGGGCAAGGACGGCAAGCTCGTCCACAACATGGAAGACGACGTCATCCGCGGTGCGACCGTCACCTATGAAGGCGACATCACCTTCCCGCCGCCGCCGCCGAAGGTTCAGGCCATCGCAGCCGCCAAGCCCAAGGAGAAGGCGAAAGAACTGACGCCCGAAGAAAAGCGCGCCGCCGAAGCGGCCGCGTTCAAGGCGCAAACCAGGCAGCAGGTCATCCTGCTCACCGTGGGCGGCGTGCTGATGCTGCTGGCCGGCCTCTACACGCCCGCCAGCTTCATGCAGCACTTCATCGTGTTCGTGTTGTCAGTGTTCGTCGGCTTCCAGGTGATCTGGAACGTGTCGCACTCGCTGCACACGCCTTTGATGGCCGTCACCAACGCCATCTCGTCGATCATCATTCTCGGCGCGCTGATGCAGATCGGCTCGGGCTCGTGGCTGGTGATCGTGCTGGCGGCGCTGTCGGTGTTCATGGCCGGCATCAACATTTTCGGCGGCTTCCTCGTCACCCGGCGCATGCTCGCCATGTTCCAGAAGTCGTAAAAGGGGTAAGGGGCAATGGAATACGGATTTACAACGGCGGCCTATGTCGTCGCGGCTGTCCTCTTCATCCTGTCGCTCGGCGGTCTGTCCGGCCAGGAAAGCGCCAAGCGCGCGGTCTGGTACGGCATCGCCGGCATGGCGCTCGCCGTCACCGCCACGCTGATCGGTCCCGGCTCCGGCCTGTGGATGCTGTCGGTGGTGCTGATCGCCGCCGGTGGCGTGATCGGCTACTACGTCGCCAAGCGCGTCCAGATGACCGAGATGCCCGAACTAGTTGCGGCCATGCACTCGCTGGTCGGCCTTGCTGCGGTGTTCGTCGGCTATAACGCCCACATCGAACTGGGCAACGTGCTGGCCATGGACGACACGGCGCGTAAGGGCCTGGAAGGCTTCGCGGCACTTCTCGCCAAGAAGACCGACATCGAGCACAACATCCTGCGCGTCGAACTGTTCCTCGGCGTCTTCATCGGCGCGGTCACGTTTACCGGCTCCGTCATCGCCTATGGCAAGCTCGCCGGCAAGGTCACCTCTGCCGCCGTCAAGCTGCCCGGCGGCCATGCGCTCAACGCCGCTGCTGCGGCAATCTCGATGCTGTGCCTGGTCTGGTACCTGATGTCCGGCGGCATCCTGCCGCTCGCCATCATGACGCTCGCCGCACTGTTCATCGGCTACCATCTGATCATGGGCATCGGCGGCGCCGACATGCCGGTCGTGGTGTCGATGCTCAACTCCTATTCGGGCTGGGCGGCTGCCGCCATCGGCTTCTCGCTGGGCAACGACCTGCTCATCGTCACCGGCGCGCTGGTCGGCTCGTCGGGCGCCATCCTGTCCTACATCATGTGCAAGGCCATGAACCGCTCGTTCGTCTCGGTCATCCTCGGCGGCTTCGGCAACACCACCGGCCCTGCCCAGGCCATCGAGGGCGAGCAGATCGCCATCGATGCCGAGGGCGTGGCTGCCGCCCTTGAAGACGCCGACAGCGTCATCATCGTGCCCGGCTACGGCATGGCGGTCGCCCAGGCCCAGCAGAACGTCGCCGAGCTTACCCGCCGCCTGCGCGCCAAGGGCAAGGAAGTGCGCTTCGCCATCCACCCGGTCGCGGGCCGCCTGCCGGGCCACATGAACGTGCTGCTGGCGGAAGCAAAGGTGCCGTACGACATCGTTCTGGAAATGGACGAGATCAACGAGGACTTCCCGTCCACCGACGTGGTCATCGTCATCGGCTCCAACGACATCGTCAACCCGGCCGCCCAGGACGACCCGAACTCGCCCATCGCCGGCATGCCGGTGCTGGAAGTGTGGAAGGCCAAGCAGGTGTTCGTGTCCAAGCGCGGCCAGGGTGCGGGCTACTCCGGCATCGAGAACCCGCTGTTCTTCAAGGACAACACCCGCATGTTCTACGGCGACGCCAAGGCCTCGCTCGACTCGCTGCTGGGCATCATGCACTGACCTGCCTGCCTCACTGCAACAAGATCAAGCCCCGCCTGTTGCGCAAGCAGGCGGGGTTTTTCTTTGCCCGGTCAGCCGTTGGCAGGCATCGCCGTCTCGACCAGCTTCGCCCAGTACGAGCAGCCGATCGGAATGATGTCGTCGTTGAAGTCGTACTCGGGGTGATGCAGCGCCGCGCCTGCGCCCTGGCCGACGAAGATGAAGGCGCCCGGCCGGGCTTCCAGCATGAACGAGAAGTCCTCCGCCCCCATCACCGGCGGGGCGTTTTCATTGACGTTGCCCTCTCCCACGATCTGGCGCGCCACGGATGCGGCGAACGACGTCTCCGCCGCGTGGTTCATGGTCACCGGATAGTTGCGCTTGTAGCTCAGCTTCACCTTGGCATCGAACGCAGCACCGACATGCTCGCAGATGGTGTTCATGCGTGCCTCGGCCAGATCGCGCATGGCGGGATCGAGCGTGCGCACCGTGCCGTTCATCCACGCCGTTTGCGGAATGACGTTGTTGGCGTCGCCCATGTGAATCTGGGTGACCGAGATGACCATGCTTTCCACCGGATTGGCGTTGCGCGAAACGATGGTCTGGAATGCGTTGACCAGTTGCGCCACCACCATGGCAGGGTCGTTGCTGGTGTGCGGCTGCGCGGCGTGGCCGCCCCGGCCTTCGATATGGATCTCGAACAGGTCGGCTGACGCCATCAGCCCGCCGGGCCGGATGGCGAACTGGCCGACCGGCAGGTTTGGCATGTTGTGCATGCCATAAACCTCCTGGATGCCGAACCGGTCCATCATGCCGTCATCGACCATCTCGCGCCCGCCGCCGCCGCCTTCCTCCGCCGGCTGGAAGATCACCACCACCGTGCCGTCGAAATTGCGCGTCTCGGCAAGGTACTTCGCCGCCCCCAGCAGCATCGCCGTGTGCCCGTCATGGCCGCAGGCGTGCATCTTGCCTTCGACAGTGGACTTGTAGGCCAGGTCGCGGATTTCCCTGATCGGCAGCGCGTCCATGTCGGCGCGAAGGCCCACCACCTTGCCCGAATTGTTCGTCTTGCCGCGGATCACGCCCACCACGCCGGTGCGCCCGATGCCGGTGACGATCTCGTCGACCCCGAACGACTTCAGCTTCTCCGCCACCACGCCTGCGGTGCGGTGCACCTCGAACAGGATTTCCGGGTGCTGGTGCAGGTCGCGCCGCCAGGCGGTGATCTCGTCATG
>JAHEBA010000046.1 GCA_024642465.1 Alphaproteobacteria bacterium | reverse complement strand
AGCGCACCCTGAGATAACCAATTCTGGCACAGAGCTGCCGTTGGTCGCGCACATTGAATGTCCGCTGTTGGCTCCTTACCGCCATTAGCTGCGCTGCACCAAGATGTCCGCAGGGGGTCATAAGCAGACTCTTTGAAGGTCGACCGAGAACGTCTGATCTACCCCCGAAAGCGGACTCTCTGAACGCAATCCGGCGATGTCTGCTATGTGCCACTAGCGGCCACTCGCGCTGGTTGAGCTTTCTTGCGACCGCGGTTAGGCCGATACGAACGTGCCCTGACTAAACGCCTCGGTTGTCGATCAATGGGTTGGGTTTCGCCAGCGTTTCCAGCGAAGGGATATCTGTTAGCGTCACCTTTGCCCCATCAACTTCCACGCCATAAGGTCTCAAGGTAGCAAAAGCGCGGGAGAGGTTCTCCGGTGTCATGCCGAGGGCAGAAGCAAGGGTTCGCTTTTCATACGGCAGTTGAAGTGCGCCGTTGGCACCCTGTTCCTCGTGATATCGCAGCAGCCGGTTGGCGAGACGCTTGCCCACCATCTTGCGTAAGACACTTCGAGCTGCCTAAGCTGTACATGCGGTGCAGCGCTATTGCGTCTGCACCGACAAGAGACTGCGGAGTCGCGCTTATTGGGGCGCGGTCTTGTGCGGGCCGACAAGGCCTCCAACTGAGGGGCGACTGTAAGAGCAGTCGCTGCGCATCCGCTTCGATGAACTCGAAGCAAGGGGTGCGTACCTATAGCCGCCATTACACAGCGGGTCTCTACACGCCGGGTACGGTCATGCTGCAGCCTGCGGGCTACGTGCGCGGGCTCGCCAGCGAGCTGAGTAAACAAGGCGTGCGCATCTTCGAGAACTCCCCTGTGACCGGGTTCGAGAGCAGCGGCGATGGCTGGCGCGTAAGAACACCACGCGGCGCGGTATCGACGGCCAAGCTCATCATCGCGGCCAATGGCCACCTGGAAAGCTTCGGTTTTGCCGAGGGACGGCTGATGCAGCTGTTCCTCTATGCGTCGATGACGGAGGAACTGGACGCTGAAGCGATCCGGAAACTTGGCGGCAAACCGCGCTGGGGCATCACCCCGTCCGACCCGATGGGCACCACCATGCGCCGCATCGACACCGCCCAGGGCGGCAACCGCATCGTCACCCGCACGTGCGCCACGCTGAAGCCCGGCATGAACCCGACCGCGGCGGACGTCGCCCGGGCCGCTTCTGTGCACCGGCGCAAGTTCGACCAGCGTTTCCCGCAGCTTGCCGGCATGAAGCAAGAGTTTCAGTGGGCAGGTCACCTCTGCCTCAGCCTGAACGGTGTCGCGGTAATGCGCGAAATCGAGCGCAACGTGTTCTCGGCCTGCGTCCAGAATGGGCTGGGATTGACACACGGCACGCTGACCGGTATCGGCGCTGCCGAGCTCGCCTGTGGCGAAGACTCAGACATTACCCAGCACTTCACGGCTGAAGCAGAGCCGAAGCCCCTGCCGCCGCAGCCGTTCGCCACCATCGGCGCCAATGCCTTCCTGCGCTGGAAGGAATGGCGCGCCAGCGACGAGTAAGACCTATTTTTGGCTAGGGTTAGTTGTCCGGGTCGGGGCACAAGTGGACGGTTTTGGTCGTCGCCAAGGGTGTCTGCTGTTGCTGCGATATCAGAGTATCGGCCCGACTGCCCAGACCGGCAGTTTTGTGCCACCAACGGACATTGCAGCAGCTAAGCTACGTGGCAGGGATCCAACTGTTATCCGAGTGCAAAGCGTTAGCTGTAACAAACGCTATGTCGCTGTGCTCTTGCAGCAATTGAATTGACATGTTCTCGACCGTGTTTGACCGAGTAGCATGCAACCACTTGCTACCCCATCGACGGCCGCCTACCATCATTTGTATTGGCAATTTTCGAAGGCTGGTCTGGGCGAATCGCCTGGCGCTTCAAAAGATATTTCGCAGGCAAGTTAAAGCTATCACATGAACCTCAAGCTCGATGCCAGAGAAGTCAGCCTTGTCCGAAGTGCCCCGATGTTCGGCTCGCTTCACGAGGAGACTTTCCGTGACCTCATCGACCAGGCGCAGGTCCGTGATGTTAACAGATCTGAGGTTCTGTTCATCCAGGGCGATCCGGTGAAGTGCTGTTTCATGGTGTTGGAGGGTTGGGTCAAACTGTACCGTTTGAGTTCAAGTGGTGATGAGACAATCGTCGCCACCTTCACAAGAGGCCAGAGTTTCGCTGAAGCAGCCGCTTTCACCAGAGGCGTTTTCCCGGTCAGCGGAGAGGCAGTGACCGAATGCCGACTGCTTTGTATCCCGGTAAATGTGCTCATCGGGAAGATCCGAAGTAATCCGGAGATTGGCCTGACAATGCTGGCATCAACCTCGCTACACCTTCAACACCTTGTTCGACAAATTGAGCAGTTGAAATCACACACCGGCGCTCAACGGGTCGCCGAATTTCTAGTATCGCTGTCGCCAACTGAAGCAGGCCCGTGCACGATCAATCTGCCCTATGACAAGGTCCTTGTTGCAGGCCGGCTTGGCATGAAACCAGAAAGCCTTTCGCGCGCATTCGCCAAGTTGAGAAAACTTGGCATAGTCATGGAACAGAATGCGGTCAATATCGAGGACATCGCTAAACTGCGCACCTACGCCCAACAGGAACGCGTAAACGCTCATCATATCAAACCATGACATCAGCTCGCTTACATCAGATTCTCGGATTGATTGACGAGGCCAACAGCCACGATCCCACAATACTTAATGATGGCGGGATGAAGGGGCCCGCAGAACTGATATATGGCCAGCGCTCGAGCGCGATGTTGGAGCGCTATGATACCGATGCCTCTGAATTGCTGTGCATTGCTGCGCGCGGCCATCACATCGAACGATGGAAGTCACCGCGCAGGAGCTTTCCGGAAGGGCGGGTCGGATATCTGAAGTGGCGTACGGAGTTAAGAAGCTATCACGCTCGGCGATGTGGTGAGCTCATGGAGCAGGCCGGTTACTCAGCGGACGAAATTGCGCGTGCTGGCCAGTTGATTAGGAAGGAGTGCCTCTCAAGCGACCGAGAAGTACAGACGCTGGAGGACGTGATCTGTCTTGTCTTCCTTCAATATTATGCCGACGCCTTCATTGCTCCACATGATGACGAGAAGGTGATCGACATCCTCGTCAAGACTGCGCGGAAGGTGTCGCCGGCCGGAATACAAGCTGCGGCAGCAATTCCTATGAGCCGTCGTCTCTCGACGTTGTTGACCGCCGCCCTCAGTGGGGACGGTCTTAAGGCGGATCAAACGCCCAACAGCCTGTGAAGCCGTGCATCCTTGTTCTTGAAGTGGTTCACGAACCAGTCGCGTATAGTGGTCGACAGCGTTGACTTATAGTCCGCAGAATCGCTCTCTTCGAGTGCATCCATTATATCCCGGATATCGTCGAGCAGCTTTTCGTGCTCTGCCTTGTGCGCCTCATATTCATCATACCGATGCTTGCGCATCACTGTTTCTTCAAGCGCGAAATGGGCGGAAATGCGCGCGAATACCTCGCCGAGGAAATTGCTGATCGTGTCGCGATCAGCGTCCATGCAAAGCGCTTCATGCAACTCGTTGATGAGATCAACGAGTTCACGGTGCTCATGGTCGACGTCAGCTATGCCGGTTTCGAACTCCTTGCGCCACTCAATTAGACTCATCGGGTACTTCCTCTCACTTCAGAATGAAGCCTCCGGCCTCGGAGCGAAAGTCGACTGCAAGGCTCTGCCCCGGAGCAAGTGTCAGCTGCTGCTCCATTTCGTAGTCGAAGCCCGCCTCCCGGCCGCTATCGCGCAGCCGTGCGGTTACCGCGTGTACACCAGCCTCGACCAGGAACTTCTGGTATGTGCGCGACGGTCCGTCCTTTGACAGGCCGGCAGGTTCGAGACTCTTTGAATACAGCAACTCGCCATCGATAGAAAATTCGACATAAACGGGGTGGCGCTCGCGCGAGCAGGTATTGGGCCGGCGCTCGGAGGGCGGCAGGGCAGCGATCTCCTTGGTTGTCAGGCGTCGGCAGTCTTCGACCCTTTGCGCTCCATGGGAAAAGCTGAGCTTGATCTGGGCTAACCCAGGATGCGTCTGCTGGTAGAGCGGCCTGAATGACAGATACCCTGTAAGCGCGGCGGCGCAGACATAGAAGACGGCCTGCCCGGCATAACGCATGATGTCAGCCATGGGCGGCATCCTCCTTCACTCGAGGTGCTTGGGCGTGCGCCTTGCCCGGCAGACTTTCCAGTGATGCCATTTCCTGGCTGAATGCTGCCAGCTCGGCATCAAGCCACGCATTGCCGCCCGCCCCGCACCAAACCGTCTTCAGCCTGCGCCGGTCGACGCGGGCACGAAGGTGCGGGTCGCGCTGTCCGGCAAGCCTGTCTTCCGTCCAGCGCAGACCGAACCGGTTGTAGCAATCGTTTTCCTTGCAGCCTGCAAGCAGGACTCCATCGGCCAAATCGCGGCTCAATACGTAGTCGATGAATGACGGCGGCAGCTGTCCGATGCAGCGCAAGCTCACAGCAGCACAAGACCCGTGCTTCACATCACTCGCTCGGACGCCATGCTGGCAAGAGAACACGATCAGCCGGCCTGGGCCCGAAATCCGCTTTGCCACGGCCTCCACTTCGTCGCGCAGCATCGCCATGGTGAAATCCGGAAGGTCGATGCCCGGTGAAAGGTCGGCGCGGCGACGAAATGGCATCGAGGTCGGGCATGAGCCCGCACAGATGCCACACCCTACGCACAAGCTCGCAGAGACTTGCGGCATCATGGAGAACGGCGAGTCATCCTTCCGTTCGACCATGGCGATTGCCTCGTAGGGACAGTCCAGGTCACACCGGGTGCAGCCATTGCAGTTGCCCAGGTCGACGACGGCCGCCGCCGACCGCTTCATTGGCGGCAGGACGGGGATGGTGATCAGGATAAGAAAAACCGCCATGGCAGCCGACCATGTAACCGATCCGGGCAAGCGCTCCAGCAACGGAAAAAGCGGCAGGTAGATCCAGTCGAGCCCGACGTTGCCAGGCACTCTGGCAAGGTCCGCCGGTCCCTGGCTCACCGCCGGGAGCACAAGGCTCAGCGCCAACATCGAAAGGAAGCTGCCTGCAGCCAGTCCGCGCGGCGGGTTGATCACCGGTTTTACCACGCGCTGCAGGTGCATCCACAGTACCGCTAGGGCAAACAGCGGCACTGCGATGTGGAGAAAGATCATCAAAGTGAAGAAGCGGTTGTCCAGTGAACCAGGCGCAAGAAAGTTGCGCGCGACTGGCTCGCCGAAGATCGGCAGCCAGTCGAGCCATTCGGTGCTGACGATGGCGACGTACTGGGCAAGCTTGTCCCACACCAGCCAATAGCCCGAAATGCCAGCCATATAGATCAGCATCATGGCGGCAATACCGGTAACCCACGAGAACCAACGCGCACCACGGTAACGGCCTAGCGAGAACTCTCTTGCCATGTGCAGCAGCAGGCAAATGATGAGGGCGTCGGAAGCATAGCGGTGCAACGACCGCATGACCCCCGCCAGATACCACTGTTCATTGGTCATGTATTCGATCGACTGATAGGCCTCGTGAATGCCCGTGTCGAAAAAGATGTAGATGTAGATGCCGCTTACCGTGATCACCCAATAGAAGAAGAAGCCCAGGGCGCCGAGGTTGAACAGCGGGTTCCAGTGTGCGGGAAACACCGTGCCGAGCAATCGCTCGAGCCGGTCCAGCGGGAAGCGCAGCAAACCCCGTATCGCATCCATCTGGTACTATTCTCCTGCAGCCTGGGGCCGCCGGAACTCACGCACCAGCCAGGTGAAAACCAGCAACAGGCAGACCAAACCGATAGCGATGCCGATGAACAGCGAGTAGTTGAAGTAATAGCGCCCCGTGTTGGGATTGTAGACGGTACAGAACAGCTTCACCCGGTCAGCGATGCCTGCCAGGCTGGTGACCGGGCTCGTCTGGCCGTAGATGATGTCCAGCAGTGGATCGACAATCATTTGCGGCGAGAAGGCGCCGCCATATACGTGGCGGTAGATGCGGCCCTTCCGGTCAACAATGGTGACTTGTGCAGCATGGCCAAAGCCGCCCGCGGAAGGAATGATCTCAAAGCCGATGGCTTCACTAAGTTTGTTGACGGTCTGCGCATTAGCTGAGAGGAATTGCCAGTTGGGCAACTCCGCACCATGCGCACGTGCGAACGTGCGCATTCGGTCAGGCGTGTCGTTGCGGGTGTCGAAGCCCACGGTGATGACCGAGAATGCGTCATGGCCCAGCGTTGACTGGGCAAGCTCGATGGCCGGGTATAGATTTTCGATGATGAGAGGACAGATGTCCGCGCAGCCCGTGTAGACCATACTGACAATCAGCGGCTTCCCGCGCAATTGGGCAAGGCGGACCTGTTTGCCCGCCGTGTCGGTGAAGTGAAGGTCAGGCAGGCTTTGTCCGATTGCCGACTGCGCCTTCCGCAGCAGGACGTCCTGCTCCACCACCGCTGCGCGGACCGGCAATACGAGCGACAGCAACAGACAGATGGCACGCAACCACCTCATGCCACGGTTCCGATCAGCCTCTCGAGGAATGCTCCCACCACCAGCAGGCAGAGCTGTATCAAGGAACCGAAGAAATTGCGCAGCGCATTGCTTCTTGTCGGGGAAGCAACCAGCCGGATGCTGGTCCACGTGAACCACGCACCACCAGCGGCAGCGCACGTCATGTACCACATGCCCATGCCGTAGAAGCACGGCACCAGCGCAAGAATTGACAAAGCGAGCGTGTGGCCGAGAATTACCCAGGCGCACACCCTGTCGCCCGCGATCACAGGCAGCATCGGCACTCCGGCAGCGGCGTAGTCATCGCGGGCCAGCATGGCCAGCGACCAGAAGTGCGGCGGTGTCCACAGGAACAGGACAACCGTGAGAATGAGCGCGGTTGTGCTGATCTGCGGATCCACCGCCGCCGCCCCGGCCAATACCGCAAAACTGCCTGCTAGCCCGCCAACGATGATACTGGTCCAGGTACGCCGCTTGAGCCAGATCGTGTAAACGACCCCGTAGGTGAAGGCCCCAAGGAAAGTGTAGAGCGCTGCCCACCAGTTGGTGGACAGGCCCGCCAGCGCAACGGCCGCTGCCAGAAGGCCGACAATGGCCGCCAGCCAGACGGCGTTGTTCTGAAACTGACCGGTGACGAATGGCCGCCGCTGCGTCCGTTTCATCATCGAATCCAGGTCGCTTTCGGCCCACTGGTTGAAGGCCCCGGCCGCACCCGCCGCCAGAAACACGGCAGCGAGCAGGGCCAGCATGCGAGCCGGCGAAGGCTGAACGCCCGGCGAGACCACCACTCCAGCCAGTGCACTGAGCATAATGAACAGCGCGATGCGTGGCTTGAGAACCATGATGGCGTCACGCACCACACTATTCTGTCTTGTCGCTATGGTCGTCATGTCAGGCGGCCTCGCTTTGCATAAACATCAACCCATCGGCCAGAGGTCGGAGACGTACTTCCAGTTCACGAAATAGTAGAGGACGAAGGCGGTGAAGAAGACGGCCACCAGGATGTAGGTACCCGGCAGATGGAAAGTGCCGGCGTTGCCGTACTCCTTCACAGCCTCGCTGACCTTGCGGGTCGGCATAGGACCGAGTGCTTCGACCACGTTGTCAGCCGTGACCTTTTCGCCAAAGAGCAAGCTGCCGACCGTGATCACGATGTAAAGACCGCCACCAACTGCGGCCAGGATGGCCGACAAGCCGTTGAGCCCTAACATCAGGAACGCGGCCGAAGGATAGTCGAAGCTCAGCGCCGCATCGGAAAAGGTGATGTCCCAATGCCTGCGGGATACACCGAGAGTGCCAGCACCCATCATGAACAGCGAGATGCCGGAAACCCCAATTGCGAACAGATAGGGCTGCCATTTGGCCAGACCCGGCAGGATCACCTTGCGCTGGAAGATCAACGGCAACACGAGGTAGGTGAGCGCCATGAATGCAAGCGTCGTCCCGGCTACCACGGTCGCATGGAAATGACCCGGCACATATAGCGTATTGTGCATCAGGATGTTGATCTGCTCGGTGCCAAGCACGACACCCGAGATGCCGCCAAGGAAACCGAACAACACCAGCGAAAGGAACATACCGGCAAAGGCCGGGTTGCCCCATGGCGCCTTGCGCAGCCATTCGAACGCGCCATTGACGAAGCCGTTGCGGCGCTGTGCCGCCTCAATGGCGCCGGGAACGGTCATGCCGTGGATGAGGCTACCCAATACCGCAAGATACATGGCGTAGGAAGTGTTGAACACCTTCCATTCCGCGCTGATCCCGGGTTCGACAAGCAAGTGGTGCGCACTGGCCAGTTGCAGGAACAGGATGTACATCAGGAAAGCCGTACGCGACACCTTCTCCGACAGGGGCTTTGCACCCACCGTGATAGCGGCGATCGCGTACCAGACGGCAACGTGCGCCGCCACGTTGATCTGCTGCGAGGAGTGACCCATGCCCCACCAGATCAGTTTGTACATCAGCGTATCGATGTGGGAGATGTAGCCAAGCGACCAGAGCCAGGTCGGAATGAGGATGATCGCACCGCTGGCGATGGTGAAGATAGCGATGATGCAGGCTGTCAACGCACCAAAAGTTACCAGCGGAATAGACCCTTCATAGGTCTTTTCTTCCTTGGCGATCACCAGCGTACCTAGAAACACCAGGCAGCCGATCAGCGCGCCGACCGCGAACAGGATCAGCCCGAGATAGAAGTTGGGAGAGGCCTGCATGGGGACGTAGCTGGTGAACATCACCGAGGAATCGCCTTGCAGGACGGCGATGTTGGTGAGCACACCACCCACCAGCATGAGGATGAATGCAAGCCAGGCAAATCTTGGCGCAGCGAGCCGGCAGTTCAGCAAGACGGCAGAGGCAAAATATAGCACCGCCATTTCGAAGAACAGTATCCACAGCAATAAGACGTCAAGGCCGTGCGCTGTGAGTACGAGATAGAACATATCCGCTGGAAGCAGGTGAACCGCGGGCCAGCGGGTGAGCGCCACAAGCAACCCGAAAACGCCGCCCACGAGCAGAAACACCACCGCTGCCACGGCATTGGCTTTAATCAGTCTCTCGGCGGCAAGGTCGATCTGCAGACCGGTCGCCGGACAGGTTCTGAACCTGGCCGCAATCCCGCCGATGATGCCGGAATGACTTTCAGCAATTGACATGGAATTTCCTCCCCAGCGCTATTTGTCGACGACGTGGATGCGGCCGATCATCGTGTGATGACCGACGCCACAGAACTCGTTGCAAACGACGCTGAATTCGCCGGTCTGCGTCGGCGTGATGGTCACGACATGTTCAAGACCGGGATGGACCTGAATGTTTACGTTGACGGGTTGCAGTGAAAAGCCGTGCTGCCAGTCAACCGATGAGAGGTGGACGCGGTACGTCTGCCCCTTCTCCAGCTCCAGTATTGGCCACCATTCCCACAGGCGGGCGAGCATGTAGACATCACTGCCAGCCGGTGCCTTGGCCACCGGAATGCCGGCCTCCTCGCGTACCTTGTACTGCTCAGTGAACTTTTCGGTTTTGGCGAGGAACTTTTCTGGTGAGATCCGATAGACTTCGTTTGACAGGTTCTGCTGGCCCTCCAGGTGCCAGTAGACCATCATGAAGAACATCACGAGGCCCCACAGGAAGGCGATGACGATCCAGACGAGTTCGCCACGCTCTACCTTTTCATTCCACCAGATTTTTGCCTCGGGGGGTGTAAGTGCCATGGCTGCCTCCCTATTCCGCGATCGGAATCTGTGTGATCTCCATGAGACCCCACATCAGGTACAGCACCGTCGGCATCGTCACGCCGAGGAACAACAGCAGAAAGGGATTATCAAGAAGTCGCTGCATTGGCGGTATGCGCTCACTCGCAGCTTCCGGCTCTTTGGTCTTTGTAGCCATGCGACCCTCCATCATTGCCGATGTGAGGCTACGGATAACAAAACCTGGTTCTCCTTGACGAAAGTCAAGAGTCGCTGGTGCCAGTTGCTCCGGCGATATCAGTCGCCCGGCGTGCGAAACTGCCGCTGCTGGATGAGGATCGGGAAGTAAACCACCGCAAACGCGCCGAAGGCCAGCATCCATAACCCCCCGGCAACGAACATCACGCCGAAGTAATTTTGCGGCACGAGATAGGCGCCAACACTGCGCACGACGGCGGCGGCCGCAACCAACAAGTAGGCCACCGCTATGATCGGGCGAACCTCAAGCGCTCGGCCGGAGTGACCAAGCGCGGCTCGAGTCATGATGGCCAGCGTCATGCACCCCAAAGCCCCGACGCCTAACAGGTGCTGTCCGGAAAATCCTGAAAGCCCAAATCCCTTGTCGGCTGCCACGCCTGCATAGCCTGCAACAAGCAGCACGTAGGCCAGATGCAGGCTCCACAGAATCGGTTGCCCAAGCACTGCAGCGGTTTGCCAGCGAATCATCCGGATCGCATTGAAAACAGCGGCCGCGCCGCATGCTGGCGCCAGTAGCCAGTCCGGCGCCCCGACAAGCGCCAGGCAAGCTACCGTGGTGGCCGACAGAACGCTTAGACGGTCGATAGCAGGACTGCTGACGGGCAGAGGTCGGGCGGTTTCCAGCCTGATCCGCGCGTTGCGCGTGAACGATGGTACCACTCTGCCGCCAACGATTACCACCATGAGGCTGAAGATCATGATGGCGCTTTCTAGGCCCTGACTGGCGTCTCCGGCAGCATACCCCATCCACTCGAGATGAACCTGCAGGTTTGCAACTGCCAGCGCAGCCAGTAGGCCGAGAAAGACCAGGTTGCGAGGTTGGGGGCGCAGCATCAGACCGGCAGCCATGACCACGGTCAGAAGCGGTAGGAAGCTCAAGTCTATCAGAGCCACAACGAGTGGGGGAATCCAGGCAGAGAACCACACCGCCATACGGCCGGCGATCCATAGCAGCGCAAGCAGCAGCAAAGGCAAGCCGGCCACCCGTCTCGCACCAGTCCAGCTCGGCACGGCTGTCAGCATGAAACCAGCGGCCGCCGCGCTAGCATATCCGAACAGCATCTCATGGCCGTGCCAGAGATGGGGCGCCATGGAGATGCTAGGTGAGTTCACGCTTGCATGCATGTTGTGCAGGCCCAGCCACCCCATCCAAGCCGCCATCGCAACAATGGCATACAGCCCTGCAGCAAGAAAGAATGGCCTGAAGCCGTAACTCAACAACGCGGGCTGTTGATCCGGATCGCTTCTGGTCAAGGATGCAATCGCACCAAGTATCGACGCTGGCCGCCTCATCACACCTCGAAAGCCCGCCCGACACGATTGAGGCCAAACACGCGAACCCTGTCTAATTGCCTGGTGACTGCTCTGATGCGGCCGACACCGCATACCGACAGTCCCGTGGAAAGCGCATCAGCGGTGGTCGCGTCATCCGCAAGCACCGTCAGTTGCCGAAGTTGCGCCGCGGACTTGCCGGTCAGCGGATCGATGAGGTGGTGCCATCGCCCATCTGCAGTGAACCTGGTCGCATCAGCCCGCGAAGTAGCCGCAGCCCGGTTTCGAAGCTCCAGCGGCAACTCGCGGCCAGGAACCATGATTTGCCAGGCTTGGCCAGGCAAAGCCCTGTGTTCGCCCAGCGACACGAGTGTGTCGGTAAGGCCTTCTGCACGAAGCATCTCCACGATTCGGTCAGTGATGTAGCCCTGTGCAATCCCGTTCAGCGTAAGCTCAGCGCCGGGGTTGAGGCGAATTGCCGACGACGAAATGCTTATAGAGTCAGGAGCACACTTGCCGGCTAATTGGCGCAGGTGGGCACGGTCTGGCTCAAGTCCTCGGTGCTGATCAAAGTGCCTGGCAAGGTAACGCCAAACGGGTTGTATCGCCGGATTGAACGCACCATCCGTGAGCTGCCAGAAATCAAGTGCACGGCTTAACAATACACGCATGTCGTGGGACGGCCGCTCAAGCCGACCCGTCTTGTTCAGCCGGGCGAGCTCGGAGTCCGTGCGATACAGCGAGAACACGTTTTCCAGCCGCTCGATCTCGGCCACCGCGACAGCGCATATGCGACTTGCTTCACGCTCATCAAGTCCAGCGAAGTGAATATGCGCATCCGCGCCCAGCGCATAGCCTGACCATCGGAACGTTGCTGCCCGTGCCACCTTAACTGCAGGGGCAAATCCCGCTGCGGCACCGATCAGCAGCAAGCGGCGCCTTGTCATGCGTACTGCGTCAGCCATCGCTCCCGCCTCCTCTTCCCGCGGACCGTCCGGCAAGGGC
The DNA here is from genome assembly GCA_024642465.1 of Alphaproteobacteria bacterium. GTDB lineage: Bacteria > Pseudomonadota > Alphaproteobacteria > Rhizobiales > Aestuariivirgaceae > Anderseniella. The sequence goes on along the minus strand of JAHEBA010000046.1, from coordinate 13,233 downwards.
CTCGGTTCGTTGCCGGCGCGCCTTCAGCGGTGGGCAAGTCTGGTCGTCGAAGTAATTTGCCTGACACTTCAAGCAGTAGATGCATTCATTGGGATTGATATGCCCGTCAGGGTGAATTGCCTGAACGGTGCAGTGTACCGCGCAGATCCTGCACTCTCTGCCGCACTGATGCCGCCGCTTGAGCCATTCGAACATTCTCAGCCGCGCTGGAATACCAAGAGCCGCCCCAAGCGGGCAAAGGTAGCGGCAATAGAAGCGTTCGATGAAAAGACCGGCTAACAGGAGTGCGCATGCAAACAGCACAAACGGCCACGACCTGGCAAGCTTCATTGTTATCACTGTCTTGAACGGTTCAATCTCGGCGCCAGTAAATGCATATGTGATTGACCCCAGAGACAAAGCGAACAGCGCGAGAAACACTATGTACTTGATCGGCCAAAGGCGCTCATGCAGTCCGAACGGAACCTCGATCTGGCGCACGCCAAGCCGCTGGGCGCCAGCGTTAATGAGCTCCTGAAGCGCACCAAACGGGCACAACCAGCCGCAGAATACGCCTCGCCCCCAGAAAAGAAGGGCCGCGGCAACGAAGCTCCACAGGATGAAGACAAGCGGATCCAGCAAGAAGGTCTCCCACTGGAAGCCGGTGCGCAGTGCCTGGGCAAAGGTCAGAACGTGAACGACCGATAGCTGGGCACCAAGACCAAGGCCCAGCACGAGGAAGGTGGTCAACAGGAAACCGAACCGTACGCGATTGTACAGAGTGCGCCGGCGTACCAGTATGTCCTGGAATATCAGTATTGCAACGAGCGCAGTCAACATCAGTCCAAGCGCCGCGATTGCCGGTTTCCGCTGGAGCCAGTTGGACTGCCACAAGGAGACTTCTTCTCCTTCAGCTAGTGTTACTCCCGTTGCCGACTGCTCTGCAGGTCCGATTATCAAATTGCCAGGCACCTGATAATTGACTTCGAAAGCACCGGTCCTGGTGGCGCCGAGTACCTGCTCCTTCATCGCCAATAGCGACAGGCGCCAGGATTTGACCGGGTCGAACCCGCTTTCCGGCGGAACGAAGAAGGCGGCCAACTCGCGGAACTCGGGGGCGTCCGCCAGCTTGAGATCATCGATGGCGTGATAGCCGTTGCTGGTCAGCTTGATCGTCTTGTCCCCTTGGAGAAGCTCAATTCGGTCGAAGACGCCAGACTTTTTCCACTGGGTGCCCTTGAATGAATAGAGCCCATTTCCCGCAACGAAGATGATGGCCGCTTCAGGCGGTGCCGAAGAAACCAGCGCTGTATAAACTTGTTTGCCAAGAAGGTTCTGGCCGATTGCCGGTGGCGAAAGCACACCGACGTAGAGCTCGGCAAACGGCGCGTCGTCGCTTGCGCCCGAGGCTTCGTATACCTCCTCGCCCAGCAGCGTCCTCGCCTCGGCAACGGCAATCCTTCGGTTGACGATGTAACCATTGTTGGTCAGTTCGCCCCATGTTCTCTCTGTGAACCCAGCAAGGTCGAGCTTGCGTTGCCCTTGGTCTGCCAGCGCGGACTGGGCCTGCAGGACTGCCCGCGCAGTTCGAACGATCCCATCGCGGATCACACCACTGGATACCGTCGCCCCTGCAATTGCAGTGGGACTGTCTGTGGCCGCTGTCTGCTGCAACACATCTTGTCCCTGAAAGCTGCCAACGAACGCGGCAATGTCGTCTGGCGAGATGCCGATCGTTAGGATGGGTTCTGTTTGCTCCAGCAGTTTGGCCGCCTTAATTTGACCTTCCGGCGATATTGCCAGCAGCACGTCAACCGGCTTTCCAGAGTAACCGACACTTCCGGCAACCTTCCAGGTGGACGCCACGAAACCGAGCAACCGGCCACTCAACTCGACCCGCGTATACGTCGCGGGCTTGTCCACGTCGCTCAGCACGATATCCGCCGGAGTGACCGAAAAGGCGGTCGAGGCAAACTGCCGCACACTATTCAATTCGCCCACCCCAGCCAGACCAGGTTGCGATGCAACCAGGGCGGCGGCCAGCAAGAGCAGATGTATCAGACGGGCCATGTCGTACTTGCAGCAGTGAGTCCCGAACACTCCGGCACTGTGATGTTGCCTCGAGCCGGCAATCCTTGACTTTGATCAAGACAGCGCTGCGCACAGAGGCTTGGAATGCCCGCCATGCTCTTGACTTTCGTCAAGGAGAAGCGAGCCGATCAAGTGGGAACTTCGCTCCGTACTTGGCTCATTGTCGGGATTGGAGGACCACCATGAAAAGCCGAAACATCCTCAAACACACTACAATGCTTGCAGGGCTCGCGTTCGCAACTGCGCTTGTCGGCGGCAGCCTCGGAAACGTATCTGCCCAGCAGACGGCGCCCGGGGATGTGAAGAAGCACGAGACCACACCCGGTGGACAATACCAGCCCAGCCTAGATGTGCTGAAGGAACAGGAGATGGAGCAGCCCGGTGCCAAGCCTGGCATTCCTGCACTCACCGCAGAAGAGTTCTCGACGGCCAACAAGATTTACTTTGAGCGCTGTGCTGGATGCCACGGCGTACTGCGCAAGGGGGCGACCGGCAAGGCACTCACCACCGACCTGACCAAGGAACTGGGCTTCGAATATCTGCGCGACTTCATCACTTACGGCTCTCCCGCCGGTATGCCCAATTGGGGCACGTCCGGTGACCTCTCGGAGGCAGAGATCGAGTTGATGGCCAATTACCTGCTCAACGAGCCGGCGCAACCACCTGAGTTCGGCATGAAGGAGATGCGCGAAACCTGGAATGTCATAGTTCCGGTCGACAAGCGTCCCACCAGGCAATTGAACAGCCTCAACCTCGACAATATTTTCTCGGTCACCCTGCGTGATACAGGTGAGGTTGCGCTGATCAACGGCGACACCAAGGAGATCGTGACGATCATCAAGACCGGTTACGCGGTTCACATCTCCCGCCTGTCAGCATCGGGTCGCTACCTATTTGCAATCGGGCGCGACGCAAAAATCGACCTGATCGACCTGTGGATGGATCCGCCTGCAAAGGTTGCCGAGATCAAGATCGGGTCCGAAGCCCGCTCGGTCGAAACATCGAAGATGGAGGGCTGGGAAGACAAGTACGCCATTGGCGGCGCCTACTGGCCACCCCAGTACGTCATCATGGATGGCGAGACCCTTGAGCCGCAAAAGATCGTATCCACGCGCGGCATGGTCTACGATACACAGGAGTTTCACCCCGAACCGCGGGTGGCGTCCATCGTGGCCTCGCACTATAGGCCAGAGTTCGTCGTCAACATCAAGGAGACGGGCCAGATTCTGCTGGTCGACTACTCCGACATCAAGAATCTGAAGGTCACTACCATCGAGGCCGAGCGGTTCCTGCATGACGGTGGTTTCGACTCCAGCGGGCGCTACTTCCTCGTGGCGGCGAATGCCCGTAATCGGATTGCCATTGTCGACACCAAGGAAGGCAAGCTGGTTGGTGTAATCGAATCAGGGGGCGCAACACCTCACCCTGGTCGCGGCGCCAATATTGTTCATCCGAAGTTCGGTCCAGTGTGGGTAACGTCCCACTTGGGCGATGAGACCGTATCACTGATCGGCACCGATCCGGAAGGTCACCGCGACCATGCATGGAAAGTGGTGCAGAAGCTCTCCGGCCAGGGTGGCGGTTCGCTGTTCGTGAAGTCCCACCCGAAGTCGGGCAACCTGTATGTCGACACGCCACTGAACCCCGACGCAGAGATTTCGTCATCCGTGGCCGTCTTCAAAATTGGCGACCTTGAGAAGGACAACCCCGAATACACCGTCCTGCCGATTGGCGAATGGTCGGGTATCGCCGAGGGTGTGAAGCGCGTCGTGCAAGGCGAGTTCAACAAGGATGGCGACGAGATCTGGTTCTCGGTGTGGAACGGGAAAGAGCAGGAATCCGCGCTGGTCGTTGTCGACGACAAGACGCTGAAGCTCAAGACGGTGATCAAGGACAAGCGTCTGATCACTCCGACGGGCAAGTTCAACGTCTATAACACCCGAAACGACGTGTACTGACTTGGCAACAGGGCAAGGGGCGGTCTTGCGCCCCTTGCCATCTCGAACTCGAAGTCAGGAGACGCCCATGCTGAAGAAGACTGGAAAGGTGTGGCTGGTCGGCGCGGGCCCGGGGGATCCCGGCCTGCTCACCATCAAGGCGCTCAGGGCGCTCGAGAACGCTGATGCCGTCGTTTACGACCGGCTGGTTTCCAGGGAAGTGCTGGAACTGGTGCCGGCCGGTGCGACACTGATCTCGGTTGGCAAGTCGCCCGCAAATCACCCTGTGCCCCAGGAAGATATCAACCAGTTGCTGATCAGGCTGGCGCGGGCCGGGCGCCAGGTCGTGCGCCTGAAGGGCGGCGACCCGTTCATCTTCGGCCGCGGCAGCGAGGAGGCAATGGAACTCGTAGCCCACGGACTGGAGATCGAAGTCATTCCTGGAATAACAGCCGCCCAGGGGTGTTCCGCATCGGTCGGCGTTCCCCTCACTCACCGCGGCCTGGCAACTGGTGTGCGCTACCTCACCGGTCATTGCCGCCAGGACGGCGAACTCGACTTCGACTGGGATGGGTTGTCGGATCCCGACACGACGCTTGTGATCTACATGGGCCTTGCAAACATCGACGAGATCGTCACAAGGCTGATCGCTTCCGGGTTGCAGGCATCCACGGCTGCCATTGCAATCAGCTGCGGAACAACACCAAAGGAGCAGCAGCTCGTAACCACGCTTCAGTCACTGCCGTCGGCTGCAAAGGCTGCCGAATTTGCCGGCCCAGTCCTGTTCATTGTCGGACGCGTTGCCAGTTTGCACGGCAAGCTGGGGGTTCGGGTCGACAATGCCGTGATGGAGTTGTCGGATGCTGCGCTTGTTTGAAGCGATTGCCGTTCTGTCACTGGCGGCCCAGCCGGTGCTTGCTGAACAGCCCGGCAGTGCTCGCATGAGTGAACTGACCTATCTGGTTCGCCAGGACTGCGGCTCGTGTCACGGCATGACCCTAAAGGGTGGTCTCGGCAAACCGTTGCAGCCCACGAACCTCAAGCAATGGGACCGCGAACAGCTCACGCAGATCATTCTCAACGGTGTACCCGGCACCCCGATGCCACCGTGGCGCGACCTGTTGAGTGAAGAAGATGCGCGCTGGATCGCAGATGCCCTGAAGCAAGGACATATCAAATGACTCGGATCTGGCCCGCATTGGTTCTCTTCGCTCTGGTATGGCTGCCATTATCAGCCCAGTCCGCGGAACTACGCGGGACAGGCGATCTGGGCATAATCATCGAACGGGCCAGCGGGTCGGTCGTGATCGTCGACACAACCCGCCACGCCATCCTCGGAAGGGTCACCGGTCTTGGCGACCTGTCACATGCCTCCGCCGTGTTTTCGCGTGACCAGCGCTACGCGTATGTCTTTGGCCGCGACGGCGGCCTCACCAAGGTGGACCTGCTCACCGCAACCGTCGCCAAGCGGGTCATGCAGTCAGGCAACTCCATAGGCGGAGCCATATCCGACGACGGCCAGCTGGTCGCTGTTTCCAACTACGAGCCCGGCGGGGTGAAGGTCTTCAACTCCACAACCCTAGAGCTGGTGGCCGACATCCCGGCCACCTATGGAGAAAAGGCGGAGATGTCAAAAACCGTCGGTCTTGTGGATGCACCTGGCCGCAAGTTCGTCTTCTCGCTGTACGATGCAGGCGAAATCTGGATCGCTGATCTTTCCGAGCCGGCTGCCCCGCAGGTTCGCAAGCTGAAAAATGCGGGCAATCAGCCCTACGATGCACTCATCACCGGCAATGGCCGCCACTACATCGCAGGTCTATTCGGTGAGGACGGGCTGGCCCACGTGGACCTATGGTCCGACCAGCCCGAAGTCCGCAAGATCCTTCAGGGATATGGCCGTGGCGAGCAGGAGTTGCCGGTCTACAAGATGCCGCATCTTGAAGGCTGGGCACAGGCTGACGAGCTCTTCATCCTGCCGGCCGTCGGCCACCATCAGCTGCTTGCCATGGACGCCCGCACCTTCGAGGAGGTAGGCCGGATCGATGTGCACAGCCAACCGGTGTTTGCCGTGGCTCGGCCTGATGGCAGACAGGTCTGGGTAAACTTTGCCCATCCCGACAACGACACCATCCAGGTAATCGATGTTCCTAGCCTGAAGGTCGTGCATGAGTTCAAGCCGGGACCTGCCACGTTGCACATGGAGTTTACACCGCGCGGCCACGAGGTCTGGCTGTCCGTGCGCGACAGCGACAAGGTCTACATTTACGACACCCGCACCTTTGAAAAAGTGGGCGAGCTCGACGCCGCCAAACCGAGCGGCATCTTCTTCACCGCACGCGCTGGGAGGACGGGCCTGTGAACGTTCACCTGGCGGATCCGGCCACGGCATTGGCCGAGCGTTGGCAACGGGGGTTTCCGCTGGCGAGCCGGCCGTTTCTGGAAATTGGCCGGGCTTGGGGATTGGATGAGGACGCGGTCGTCGAGATGCTGCGCGGCCTTGTCCGGGATCGCGTGTTGTCCCGTATTGGTCCGGCCATCCGCCCAAACACGATCGGATCGAGCACCCTTGCTGCAATGTCAGTTCCGTCCAACCGGTTGGATAACGTAGCGGCAACCGTCAACGCATGTCCTGCGGTGAATCACAACTACGAACGCGAGCACGCCTTCAACCTCTGGTTCGTCGTCACCGGCCCGGACCGCAGCTTTGTTAGCCGCACGCTGGAGGAGTTGACGGCCCGCACGGGTTGCTCATGCCTCGACCTGACAATCGAGACTCCTTACCACATCGATCTGGGCTTCCGGCTGCAGGGAAGGAAACGGGCCGTCACAGAGAACGCCCCCCATCCCGGACAATTGCATCTGGGGCCGGACAGCGTCCGCCTGGTCGGGCTACTGGAACCCGGCATCCCACTGGTTCGCCAGCCTTACGCAGAGTTGGCCAGTCAGCTTGGCTGGCGCGAAGACGAGGTGCTGGCAGGTGTTCGACAGCTTCTCGACTGCGGTGCGATTTCACGCTTCGGCTGCATCCTGCGTCATCGCAAGCTCGGCTACCGGGCCAATGCCATGGCGGTGTGGGACGTGCCTGACAGGATGGTTGACGAATGCGCCGCCAAGCTGTGCGCCCAGGATGCCGTTACGCTTTGCTATAGCCGAACAAGGTGCCTGCCCGACTGGCCGTACAACCTGTTCGCCATGATCCACGGCAAGAGGCAGGAAGATGTCGAAATCGAATTGACTGATGTCGCCAGCCAAAGTGGCCTTGCCGGCTACAGCTCTGCGGTGCTTTTCAGCCGGCGCTGCTTCAAGCAGACCGGCGCGCGCTACTTCTCGTTCGAAGGAGTGTGCGCATGACCACCCTCGACACCGTTGACCGCCACATCATCAATAACCTGCAGGAGGGTTTCAGCCTTGGCGAACGTCCATTCCGTGACGCCGCGGTACAGCTCGGCCTGAGCGAGAACGATCTGATCACGCGCCTGTCGCGGCTTGTCTCATCGGGTTTGCTGTCGCGCTTCGGTCCGCTGTTCAATGCCGAACGTCTCGGCGGTGCTGTCACCTTGTGTGCCATGCAGGTGCCGCGCGATCGCTTCGAAACCATCGCACAGCAGGTCAATGCCCACCGCGAGGTCGCTCACAACTACGAGCGCGAACATGCCTTCAACATGTGGTTCGTTGTAGCAACTGAGCACCAGGAGGAAATCGAAGGTGTGATCGCTGCGATCCAGTCTGAAACCGGCCTGACCGTCTTCAACTTCCCCAAGCAGCAGGAGTTCTTCCTTCACTTGAAGGTGGCCGTATGACTGCTGCACAGGCAAATCTGGACGCCGTCGACCGGCAGATCATCGAGGCCACCCAGGGCGGTTTGCTGCTGGTTCCGAGGCCATACGATGAAGTTGGCGTCCGCATTGGAGTAAAGGGCAGCAGTGTGCGTGCAAGGCTTCGGAAGATGCTGGAGGCCGGCATCATCCGGCGCATCGGTGCAATTCCCAATCATTTCGCTCTCGGCATGACGGCAAACGGCATGTCGGTGTGGGATCTCGATGACGCAGCCGTGGCCTGGCTCGGACCCCAGGTTGGAGCGCTAGACTTCGTCACTCACTGCTACACGAGACCGCGCCATCCACCGCAGTGGCCTTACAACCTGTTCGCCATGGTTCATGGCCATAGCCGGCAGGAAGTGCTGGAGAAGGTTGAACAAATCTCCCGGCTTCTGGGTCAGGCCGCCTACTCATACGACGTCCTGTTCTCAACCCGTATCCTGAAAAAGACCGGTCTGCGCCTGCAGGCTGCGAAAGGATGAGCTCCCATGTTCCGTCTCAGTCAATTCATGCATGAAATCGCCAGTCCTCAGCCGCTGGGGCCAGATCGCCAGCCACCCGGACCAGTGGTGATATGGAACCTGATTAGGCGCTGCAATCTGAAGTGCAAGCACTGCTATTCCATCTCGGGAGATGTGAACTTCCCCGGCGAGTTGACGACTGCAGAGGTCTTCAAGGTAATGGATGACCTTAAGGCCTTCCGCGTACCCGTGCTCATTCTTTCCGGCGGTGAACCGATGCTTCGCTCGGACATTTTCGAGATTTCGAAACAGGCCAAGGAATTGGGCTTCTATGTCGGCCTGTCAACGAACGGGACCCTGATAACCAAAGACGACGTCGGCAGCATCGCCGATGTTGGTTATGACTATGTCGGCATAAGCATCGATGGCTTGCGCGAAACACACGACCGGTTTCGCCAGCGAGACGGCGGCTTCGATGAAGCGATGGCCGGGATTGAGCTGTGCCGCGCCAACGGTATCAAGGTTGGCATGCGCTTCACCGCGACGATGGATAATGCACACGAGTTGCCTGCATTGCTCGACATTGCCGACGAGCTGGGTGTTGAGAAGTTTTATCTGTCTCACTTGGTCTATGCTGGACGCGGCAACAAAAACCGGGGTGATGATGCTCGCCGGCAGCTAACAAGGAACATCATGGACATGATGTTCCAGCGGGCTTGGCAAGACGCCCGCGAAGGCGGCACTCGAGAATACGTCACCGGCAACAACGACGCCGATGGCGTGTATTTGCTGTTCTGGGTGCGCCGGCATTTCCCAGAGCTTGAAAGTCATATCCGCTCGAAACTTGCCCAGTGGGGCGGCAATTCGTCGGGAGTGAACATCGCCAACATCGACAATCTTGGCAATGTTCACCCCGACACGTTTTGGTGGCACTACAATCTAGGCAACGTGAAAGAGCGCGCGTTTGGCGAGATATGGAAGGATACGTCAGATCCTATCATGGCCGGCCTCAAGCAGAAGCCGCGCAAGGTCGGCGGCCGCTGCGGGCAGTGTGCCTATTTCGACGTGTGCGGTGGCAACACGCGAGTGCGTGCCTTCCAGATCACTGGAGACCCATGGGCCGAGGACCCTGCCTGCTATCTCGACGACGCGGAAATTGGGGTGAGCGGCCAGCAGTCACGAATTGAAGTCACACCGTTCAGGAGAGCCCGTCATGCGATGGCTGCTACAGCTCGTTAGTGTATTCGCCCTTGCCGCAGTCTGGTTCACTGTACCCGCTCTTGCAGGGCCAGATGCAAAGGAACTCTACGCAGCGCGTTGCGCCAGCTGTCATGGCCCGGAGCGCCTTGGCGGCACCGGGCCGGTGTTACTACCGGACAGTTTTGGGCGGCTGAAGAAGGAACAGATACACAAGGTCATCGAAAATGGCCGTCCGGCCACACAGATGCCTGCGTTCGCGGACCAGCTCACTGAAACTGAGATCGCAGCGCTGGTCGAGTTTGTGACCTCGCAGCCCAAAACGCCACCCACATGGGCGGAGGCAGACATCACTTCAAGCCGCTCGATGGCGGCAAACGTGCAAAAGGTGGACAAGCCGATCTACTCGGCAGACCCTCTCAATCTCTTCGTTGTTGTCGAGACAGGTGACCATCACGCGACCATCTTAGATGGCGACAAGCTTGAACCATTGACCCGGTTTGCCACCAAACCAGCCTTGCACGGCGGCCCGAAGTTCACCTCTGACGGGCGCTATGTGTTCTTCATGTCGCGTGATGGCTGGGTCACGAAGTATGATCTCTGGGCCCTGGCGGAAGTGGGAGAGGTGCGCGCAGGCATCAATTCGCGCAATATTGCGCTGTCAAGCGACGGCAAGCACATCGCGGTGGCCAATTACCTGCCCAAGACCCTCGTCATCCTGTCGGCAGAGGATCTGTCGGTCGAAAAAGTGTTTGAAGCCGCTGACAAGGATGGCAAGCCATCGCGTGTATCGGCCGTCTACCAAGCGCCGCAGCGCAAGTCATTCATCGCAGCCCTCAAGGACGTTCCGGAGATCTGGGAAGTCGCCACCGATCCTGACGCGCCTCCGGTCTATACGGGACTGGTCCATTCGCACGAAAAAGGCATGGTCGAAGGGCTTGCATCTTCTTCCGGCCTGTTTGCCTTGCGACGCATAGAGACGCCGGTGCCGATGGATGACTTTTTCTTTGATCGGAACTATCGCAACCTCATCGGTTCGGCCAGGGACGGTAACGAAGCAATCGTCGTCAATCTAAATGTCGGACGCGACATCGCCAGGATTCCCCTTCCTGGTTTGCCGCACCTGGGCTCGGGTGTATCATGGATGCGCAATGGACACGACGTCATGGCCACTCCGCATCTGAAGGAAAGCCGCATCAGCGTCATTGATCTCGCCGACTGGTCGGTAATCAAGACGCTGGACACGAAAGGGCCGGGCTTCTTCATGCGCAGCCACGAAGACAGCCCTTACCTGTGGACTGATGTGTTTTTCGGGCCGAACAAGGACCTACTTCACATCATCGACAAGCAGTCCCTGGAGATCGTGCAAAGCTTACGCCCAGCTCCCGGCAAGACAGCTGCACATGTGGAGTTTGACCGATACGGCAAGTATGCGTTGGTCTCGATCTGGGAAAATGAAGGGGCGATTGTGGTCTATGACGCGAATACACTCGAAGAGGTGAAGCGTTTGCCGATGTCCAAGCCGTCTGGAAAGTACAATGTGTGGAACAAGATCAACTTCTCCGAAGGAACCAGCCACTGAAGCACAGCAGCCCGCGCTGTTGATCGTGGCACACGGCGAAAGAGGAGGGGAGCGGACCAATCTTCTACCCATGCATATCGCCGATCTTGCTCGGCGCTCGGGCCGGTACTCGCAAGTTGAAACGGGCTTCATACGCAGCCGTCCGGGGGTGGAGGAAGCCGCTTCATTGATCAAGTCGGACCGGCTTGTTGTCTACCCACTATTCATGAGCGATGGCTACTACGTTAGGCGCGCGATTCCCGAACAACTCGGTTTGAACAAAAGCGGAAGTGATCGTTGGGGGCGACAGGTCGAGGTCCTGCAGCCACCCGGAATCAGTGCGTTATTTCCGGCTTCTGTCGGCAGCATCGCTGGTGGTGCTGCTGCCAGGGCTGGCCATGATGCCTCTGGCTGTCATCTACTTCTTGTGGCTCATGGCTCCAGCAAGAGTGCCTCTTCCCGTCTGGCCACTGAATCGGTACGGAATGCGGTAGAGCTGGATGGTGAATTCGCCGGTGTGCATATCGCCCTGCTCGAGGAAGAGCCAGGGCTTGACGAGCAGCTGCGCAAAGTCCCCGGACCATTGATCGTGATAGGGTTGTTTGCCGGTGAAGGTATGCATGGCGCAGAAGACATGGCCCAGGCAGTTGGAGCTTCTGACCGCGCTGACCTCATTCTGGCAGACCCTTTGCCGCGATCTGGGCACTTCATGCACCTGATTGCTAAAGCGCTCGACTTGGAACCCACGTGAGCTTTTTCGTCTTCCGAAGCGATTATCGCTCAAAAAGAAGAAAGCGGCGCAATGGCGCCTAGGGTGACTGAATAGCCACCATTATTCGCTCCCGTGGTATCATTCTTAGACTCGGCAGGAGGGGGGCGCTGGATTGGAGGAAGGCCGATGAACGTCCTGATTGCATACGCTTCAACCGAGGGTCAAACTCGCAAGATCGCCAATTTCATTGCCGATCGTATTCAGAGACGGGGCCACAAAGCCAAAGTCTTCGATACTAGTTCAACGCTTCAGGATGCCGATGTGAACGAGTTCGACAAAGTGATTCTGGCTGGATCAGTGCATCAGCAGAAGCATCAGAACTGCCTCGAAATCTATGTCGCTGCAAAACGGAAGAAGCTCGACGCAAGGCCCACTCTGTTTGTCTCGGTAAGCTTAGCCGCCGCCTTCACGGATACGCAGCATGAAGCCAAGAGATACATGAATGAATTCTTGTCCGAGCTCGGTTGGCAGCCTTCCAGAATGTTGGCTGTGGCTGGAGCTGTTCGGCATGACGAATACGGCTACTATCGAGAACAGATACTGGAGCATGTCGTTCTGGATGGGATCCATCTCGATGATGTCAGGGAAGATCGCGAATTTACCGATTGGCGGGCTTTAGCAAGCGCGGTTGATGAATTTGTTTCCACCGGAACCTGCTAGAGCCCTCTGACGGTTTAAAAAGAGGGACGTGGATCGCGGCCAATGTTGCCCCGAACCCGTTGCCAATCTGTCGTTTAAACTGAGGAAAGTGTCCGCTTGGGGTCATTAACAGACGTGAGCAATAGCCCCGCATAACGGCAGCTTTACCACCGAAAGCTGCCGTCTTTGAGGGCGATCCGGAGAGTCCGCTTTGTGCCATCAAGCGACATGCTCAGGTTGTCTGGGATCGTCAATGGCGGAATGCGTGGCTGATATTGCTGCGTGGGAAAAGCATCACTTTGGTTGGTCATCCGAGCCCTGATCGTCGGCATTGAACTTCTGGCGATACTCGGAGGGAGACATACCAAACGCCGCACGAAACGACTTGGAGAGGGCTTGGGAGGAGGAAAACCCACAAGCGCCTGCGATCTCCTTCATGGTTTGCTGCGTCGTGCTCAGAAGGGCACAGGAATAGCGCATTCGCTCCTCTTGCAGCAACTTCTTGAAGCTCATCCCATGGCTGGAGAGCGTGCGTTGGAGCTTGCGTTTCGACATGCCAAGGCTGGACGCTATGGCGCTGAGGTCAACATCGCCGCGAGAAATAGAGTTGGAAATAAGTTGGCGAATGGGTTCGACACCAAGTTCCTGCACCAACTCTTTCCGGTCGTCCGGCAGAACAGTGCTTTCCACTTCCCATTCGCGTCTCAGATCAGCGACAAGCCAGGCTGCCGGAAAAGACAGTTTCATGCGCCTGTTCTTCGACCGAGTGCATTGCCGG
>JAHEBA010000045.1 GCA_024642465.1 Alphaproteobacteria bacterium | reverse complement strand
CTTGTCGAGGATCTGCGGCGCGTTCACCTCTTCATAGGTTCCTTCAAGACGCCGGCGCATGTAGTTGACGAGATTCTGGAACATCCGCCAGCCCTTGGCGTGCCAGAACACGACGCCCGGCCCTTCCTCCTGGAAATGGAACAGGTCCATCTCGCGGCCCAGCTTGCGGTGGTCGCGCTTCTCGGCTTCTTCCAGCATGTGGAGATAGCCTTCAAGGTCCGCCTGGGACGACCATGCCGTGCCGTAGATGCGCGTCAGCATCTCATTGTTGGAGTCGCCACGCCAGTAGGCGCCGGCCACCTTCATCAGCTTGAACGCCGAGCCGATCTGGCCCGTCGAAGCCATGTGGGGCCCGCGGCACAAGTCGAACCAGTCGCCCTGATGGTAGATCTTCACATCCTGTTCGTCCGGAATGGCGTCGATCAGCTCGACCTTGTACATCTCGCCCTTGTCGCGGAACACCTGCTTGGCCTTGTCGCGGTTCCAGACTTCCTTGGTGAAAGGCTTGTTGCGCTGGATGATCTCGCGCATCTTCTTCTCGATCACCGGAAGATCTTCCGGCGTGAACGGCTCGTTGCGCTTGAAGTCGTAGAAGAAACCGTTCTCGATCACCGGGCCGATGGTGACTTGCGTTCCCGGCCACAGTTCCTGCACCGCTTCCGCCATCACGTGCGCGGCGTCGTGCCGGATGAGCTCCAGCGCCTCCGGGTCGTCACGGGTAATGATGCGGAAGTCTGCATCCGCCTTGATCGGATCGGCCAGGTCGGCCAGCTGGCCGTTCAGCATTACCGCCACGGCCTTCCTTTCGAGGCTCTTGGCAATGGAACCGGTCACATCGCGGCCGCTCGTGCCAGCTTCATACTGGCGCACGGAACCATCGGGAAATGTAAGGGAGATCATCGAGGCACCTCTTGCTCACTCTCTGCATACGAACGCAGGTAAGCTCTTGTGTGTGGATATGTGTGCTTGTGCCTTCAGGCGCAAGGCGACTCTTCATGCCTTCCGCGCCCAGGTTCGTCAAGCCACCAGCGCGCTAACCCCTGCTTAACCAAGTTTTCCAACCGCTGCTTAAGCAAGTCGGTTTACCATGCGGAACTGTTCGCAATCAGAGTACTCCCCGACTGTCACGCATCTCCCGCACCATCGCCATTGCCGCAATTGCCATCGCCGGCTTTCCGGCTTCAGCCATGGCGGCGGATGAAGCAGAGCAGAATGCTGCGGCCATGCCGCCGTTGAAGCCGTCGATCACCTGGTTGCGCGGTCCCTATGCCGGCATCATTGGCGGCGGCGACTCTGTTGCAATCGGCCAGCGCGACGGCGTGACAGATCTAAGAAACAGCAATGTATTCTCTCTCGCCGGCACCGTGGCCGGCTACCAGTGGCGCGCCGGCATGGGCCCGAGGCAAGCATTCTGGGGTGTCGAGACCGACATCGTGTCGCTGGATCTGCTCCAGGGCGGCCAACCCGGAGGAGCCGACTGGCTGGCGACCGTCCCGCGCCCGCTACGGAATCAATCTCGTTGGCGACCTGTCGGTCTATGGCACAGCCGGTCTTGCCGGTTACGCAGACCACCAGGCATCCACGCGCATCGAACCGGCGCTCACGGCTGGAGCCGGAATCGAAACTGCAGGTGCAAACCGCATCCGGACCCGCCTGGAGTATCTGTATTCACACAGCCTTGATGGCGACGTCACACATCAGGTCCGGGCAGCCCTGCTCATCGGACTTCGCTGAATATCTCATTGAATTCATGGGCATGACGCCGTGGCCAGCACAGCCGCGACGAATTCTGCCGCACGGAAACCAAAGATTAACCATCCTGCCGCTAGTGTCCGCTCATCATTAACCATAACTCCAGACCAAGGAAACCACGATGAATTCCCTCACCAAGCGTGTTTCTCTGGCGGCGGCGTCTGCGGTTGTCCTTTCGCTAAGCGCCCTGCCCTCCTTCGCTGCAGATCTCGATCTGCCCCCGCCGCCTCCGCCGATGCCCGAGCTGCGCGACACCGTGGCTGACTGGTCCGGCTTGTATGTCGGCGGCCAGCTCAGCATGAGCTGCTTTGAAGCGAGCTACACGGATAATGATGGCCTAACCAATGACCCATTCAATATTGGCGGTTGTGCCGGCATGGGTGGCGTCTACGGCGGTTACAATTACCAGATTGGCTCGTCTTTCATTATCGGCATCGAAGGCGAATATAACGCAGCATTTGACGGCCACCTTTGGTATCAAGCCCCTCCCTCCGACACTAATTCCTATGTGGATTCGCTATCAACCATCCGCGCTCGCGTCGGCTGGTTGCCGAACGACAATACCCTGTTATTTGCAACCGGTGGCTATGGTTGGCTTGGCACTGAATTCGACGCAGTGCTCGATAATGGGGTTGACCCAGTAGAGCTGATCTCCCAATCGCAGACCCTTGAAGGTTTCGTGGTTGGCGGTGGCATAGAGCATGCGATCACCGACAATTTCCACGTTAAGGCAGAATATCTCTATGGCAGCTTCGATGGTGTTGACTACACTCTCGTCGGCGTCAGTGGATGTAATCCATCATGCGAGGTGGCGTCCAGCGATGTTGAAATGCATGCCTTCCGTCTCGGCGCCAGCTACAACTTCAACTTTGGCGGCGGCTATACGGCTGCCCCGACCAAGTGGTAATCACTCACTGATTTCTGCAAACAATCTTGTGAGTTGGGTTTTGGCCGGTCTTTCCTTGTGGAAAGGCCGGTCAATGTGTTTCGCGCTACCCATAACCGGCATAGCGCCAGAATCGCAATTCGCCACGCGGCACCTGGTCCGGCACCGGGTCGAACCCGCTCGATCCCCACGGGTTGCAGCGGGCAATCCGGAATAATCCGAGCCAGAATCCTGCCCAGGCACCATGCAGTTCTATCGCCTCCATGGCGTAGCTGGAACAGGTCGGCAAATGGCGGCACGTCCGTCCGAAAAACGCTGAAAGCGTGAGCTGGTAGCCGCGGATGAGCAACATCATGGCGCTTGCAGCCATGCCACGTTCCAACTTTTTCTCCACCTTTTTCATCCAATGTCTTCAACCGCAATCCGCGAGCGCTGATCGATGGCCCAATCCAAGCCCAATATACTGTTCATCATGGTCGACCAGCTGGCGGCGCCGTTTCTCGCCGCCTATGGCCACAAGTTGGTGAAGACTCCGAACATCGACAAGCTCGCGGCGCAAGGCGTCGTGTTCGAAAACTTTTATTCGCCAAGCCCGCTGTGCGCACCTGCGCGTGCCGCCATGATGTCTGGCCAGCTGCCGTCGCGCAACCGCGTCTACGACAACGCCGCCGAGTTTGCATCGATGACGCCAAGCTTCGCCCACTACCTGCGGCTAGAGGGCTATCGGACCTGCCTTTCCGGCAAGATGCACTTCGTCGGCCCGGATCAGCTGCACGGCTTCGAGGAACGCCTCACCACCGACATCTACCCTGCCGACTTCGGCTGGACGCCCGATTGGCGCAAACCGCAGGAGCGCGTCGACTGGTGGCACCACAACCTGCTTTCCGTCAAGCAGGCCGGCATTGCCGAGCAGACCAACCAGCTCGAATACGACGATGAGGTGGGGTTCCAGGCCATACGCCGCATTTACGATTACGCCCGCAACCCCGACCAGCGCCCGTTCTGCCTGGTTGCCTCGTTCACCCACCCGCACGATCCGTATGCAGCCCGCGGGAAATACTGGAACATGTATGACGAGGCGGAAATCGACGCTCCCGCCACCCCATGCCGCGGCTACGACAAGCTGGACCCGCACTCGCAGCGGCTATGGATGGTGTCGGCGATGGACGACTATGACATCACCGATCAGGACACGCTGAACGCCCGCCGGGCGTATTATGCCAACATCACCTACCTGGATGACCATATCGGCAAGATGCTTGAAACCCTGGACGATTGCGGCCTGGCTGACGACACCGTCATCGTGTTCACCTCCGACCACGGCGACTTCATGGGCGAGCGTGGCCTGTGGTACAAGATGAGCTTCCTTGAGCATTCCGCCCGTGTCCCGCTCATCGTGCACTGTCCGAAGCGTTTCAAGCCCCGGCGCGTTGCCCAGCCCGCCTCGCTGCTCGACATTCTGCCCACCCTGTCCGACATTGCCGGCCACGGTAGCCATGCCGCCACGCTGGATGGCCGTTCGCTGCTGCCGCTGCTGGAAGGCGCGGCGGAGGACACGGATGCACCGATCTTCGGCGAACTGACCTGCGAAGGCTGCATCGCCCCCGTCTTCATGGTCCGCCGGGGCAACTGGAAGCTGATAACTTGCCGCACCGATCCGGACCAGCTCTACAATCTTGCCGATGATCCTCGCGAACTGGAAAATCTTGCGGCCGACCCTACCCATGCGGACATCTTTGAAAAACTCAAATCCTTGGCGGATACCCGCTGGAACTCCGCGAAACTTGAAGCGGAAATCCGCGAAAGCCAGCTCGTTCGCCTGACCGTCTGGCATGCCCTGCGCGAAGGCAAGTGGTACCCCTGGGACTACCAGCCGCTGCGCGATGCCTCGGAACAGTACATGCGCAACCACAAGGACCTGAACGTGCTGGAGAAGACTGCCCGCTTCCCGGTGCCGCCGCAGCCGGAGAAGAAATCAGGCTGATTGCGCTTCGGCTTCGGAGGTCGTCTTGCCTTCGGCCATGTCCAGCGCCTTCACCACGGCGTCGAACGTCAGCAGTGTGGAGGCGTGGCGGGCCTTGAAGTCACGGACCGGGGTCAAAGCCTGCAAGTCGGCCCAGCGGCCCTCGGGCGCAGGACCGTTGTCCTTGAGCATCTTGTACATCTGGTCGCGAAGTGCGCGCAGCTCCTGCGCCGAGGCTCCAATGATGTGCCGCGCCATGATGGACGAAGACGCCTGTCCCAGCGCACAAGCCTTCACGTCGTGGGCGAAATCGGTCACCACGCCGCTTTCGAGCACAAGATCGACGGTCACCTTCGATCCGCAGAGCTTGGAATGGGCTACGGCCGTGCCATCGGGCGCATCCAGCCGGCCCAGCCGGGGGATATCGGCCGCAAAGGCGAGGATCTGCGTGTTGTAGATATCGTTCAGCATCACGGACGCAATATGGCGACGCTTGTGTTGTATTGCCAGCGCTTTCCTACCATATGAACGTCCGGAACTGGAAGCCGGTTCATGGTGCGGCAACTTCAGGTTTTGCGCGCCGCCGCTAAGGTGCTAAACACTGGGTGTGCGTGCTTGACGTAAAAAATATTTCGGCACTGGGGAACCCGTATCGCTGGTGGGGCATTTGAGTGGGGTGTTTACGGGTATGCCTACCAACACTGGAAAATCGACCGAGGTCATTATGGATGCTGTCGTCAAGCGCTTGAAGCCCACCCAGCCGGACATTGGCGCCGGACCTGACATCGCCAAGCCGTCCGAGGAAGAGGCGCTGGCCGCGGTTCGCACCCTCATCGCGTGGGCTGGCGACAACCCGGATCGTGAAGGCCTGCTCGATACGCCACGCCGCGTTCTGAAGGCTTATGGCGAGCTGTTTTCCGGCTACAAGGAAAGCGGCCGCGATGTTCTTGAGCGCACCTTCGAGGAAGTTGGCGGCTACGACGACATCGTACTGGTACGCAACATCGAATTCTTTTCTCACTGCGAGCACCACATGGTGCCGTTTTCGGGCCACGCCCACATCGCCTACCTGCCGACCGACGGCGTAGTCGGCCTGTCCAAGCTGGCCCGCGTGGTGGAGGTGTTCAGCCGCCGTCTGCAGACCCAGGAAAACCTGACGGCACAGATCGCTCACGCCATCGACATGCAGCTCGATACGCGCGGCGTCGCTGTTATGCTTGAAGCCAGCCACCACTGCATGACCATGCGTGGCGTGCAGAAACGTGACGCATCAACGCTTACCGCCCGCTTCACCGGCGAGTTCAAGGCCCAGCCCTCGCAGCAAGCCCGTTTCATGGAGATGGTCCGCTACCGCAAGGCGGACTGACCTGTCCCGTTGACCGAAACTGCCTTCCCCGCCCCCGAACACACCCAGGATGTCGAGGAAGGGAGCGTTTTCGCGCCACGCTTCACCTCCGAAGGGTTGCTACCGGTCATGGCGGTTGATGCCACCTCCCAGACCCCGCTCATGTTTGCCTGGATGAATGCGCAAGCACTTCGCCTGACGCTGGATACCCGCATCGCGCACTACTACTCTCGCTCACGCGGCAAGCTGTGGAAGAAGGGCGAAACGTCAGGCCAACTGCAGAAGGTGGTTCGAATCCGCACCGACTGCGACCAGGACGTTGTTGTGCTGGACGTTGAGGTGCAAGGCGACGGCGCAGCCTGTCACACCGGCCGGGCAACCTGCTTCTATCGCGCTGTTTCGGAAGACGGTTCGCTCGTCAGCATCGACGATGACCGCCTGATCGACCCGGCAAAGGTTTATGGAAAATCCTGAATGGCGCTGGCCCTTGACCGGCCATTGCCTTTCGATCAGGTGCTGAAGCTCGCCCGGCCCTGCTGAACCGGCGCAGCTTGCTGCGGCTGCTGTTGTTGCTGCACTGCAGTTTGCTGCGGTGCCGCGTGCTGGTACGGAGGCTGCTGGACCGGCGCGAAGGCAGCGGCGGCAGGCACTTCAGGTGCAGCCGCATACACAGGCACCTGCTGAGCCGCCGGTTGCGGCTCCTGAGGAGCCTGTACCACCGGGTGCGCTGCTGCCGGTGCGGACACAAACTGGTGCAGTTGGTCGGACGCGGGCACAACCGGTGCCGGTTGCCATGCTGGCTGCTCCAGCCCTGGCTGGGCAGGAGCAAGCTGCGGAATATCCGCAATGGCCTGCTGAGCCGGCTGAGCTTGCACCTGCTGCGCCTCAACCGCCTCGGGTGCTGCCTGTTCCGGTTCGGCAGCCGCGGAGTCCTCGCCGCCCAGAGCCTGCATCAGCAGTTCGGCCACGTCATGCAAGGTGATCACGCCCTGAATGGTGCTGCCGTCGCAAACCAGCACGAAGTCGTTATTGGTTTCCGTCAGCAGTTCGAGCACTTCGATCATCGACGTGGCTTTCTGACATACCGGTGCCTGCTCGCGAACGAGTTCCCCGGCTATCATCTGCATCACGGAAGATCCGAGCCGCCCGGACGTGTGGACGATGTCGCGTTGCGACAGCACCCCCCTGGTTTCGCCCCGCCCCGTGAGCACCAGCGCCACCGGCGACTTCGTGGAACGCAGATATGCGCAGACATCCACAATCATGGCTGTGTCCAAGGTGGCGGGAATACCGCGCCCGAATACCTCGATGATGTCTTCTGCGTTCATGTCCAGAGTTCTGGCCAAAGACGTTTGAATTCAGGCGCTGATCCGTGGCTTCATTTCTCGCATGAAAGCGTTAACCAGACGTTTCAATACCAGTCCTGGTTGCGTAACTTGCCCCACCTGTCGAACAGCGGGAAAGCCAGCAAACCGGTCAGAAAGCCACCCAGGTGCGCTTCCCATGCGATGCGGCCCTCGGTCAAAACGCCCGAACTCGCCGTGAGGATGTCGAGGCCAAGCCAGATCGCGAGAAAGATGACGGCAGACCGGTTTGTGAACAGCTTGAGGAGCGGTTCGGGCGGCGCCTGGTTCACGTCCCGCTGCATGATGGTACGCAGCGAGCCCCCGTGGGCAAAAATCAGCCGGACGGCGATCGCCATCTGCCCGGCAATGGCCCCCGACGCTCCCACAAGCACCATTTCCTGTCCCCAGTTGATCACCAGCGAGAAAGATGCGGCGACTGCCGCGGCCAGCGCGCTGAACAGCAGGAACCGGGTGGCGCCGAGGCGCCGCGCGGCGACGGAGCCGAACGCCAGCATCCAGAACGAATTCATCGCCAGATGCATCCAGTCGCCGTGCACGAAGCCATAACTTACGAACTGCGTCACCCGCGCAATTTCACCGCCTGGCAGGGCCGAACCGCCCTCCACCAGCCGCAGCGGAATGAATGCCAGCACCAGCAACAACCAGTTTGCGAACCGCTCACCGGCAACCTGGAAAATGACATGAACCGCCAGAAATGCCGCTGCCAGCCACACCACCACTGGCGGCGCATTGAATATCGGTGCGGGCCGGTTCTCGACCTTGAAAATGCTGTCTGGTTCCCGGCCGGTTGAGGGTTGGTCGCCTGCTGGATCGTGGTCCGAACCGTCCGGCCTGTGCTCGTTCATGTCGCGATTGTCGCCTTCCCGGTCAGGTGAAATGGCACGGCGCCTGCATCCCTGTGAGCATCTAGTTCAGCTTTGGGACAGTGGACCCCTCGACCACACACAGGCAAGGCACGTTATGGCAAGCAAGACACATATTTTCAACAACGGCCCTGATGAGTCAGTGATGCACCCGGCAGGCCGTACGCTGCTTCGAACCTGGGAACGGGTGCGCGGCGAAAACAACGCGCCAAGACGCTCCAACCTGACCATGCGGGATCTGGCAGACATACTGCCGTGGGTATGCGTCCTGCACCGCGACCCCGACCAGTTTGCCTACACCTGGCGCCTTGCCGGCACCGCTGTTTGCGAGACATGGGGCAAGAGCCTGACCGGCCAGCTTGCCTTCATGGATTGGCCAAGCTTCGACCGCGAAACCATCGTGCGCGGTCTCGATACTGTCGTCGGCATGAAGCAGCCCTGCGTAGGCCGTTTCCTGGCACGCTCTTTCGGCGGCCGCGAGGTTGGCTTCGAGTTTGCCGCAGTTCCGGTCATCGCCAATGACGGCGAAAGCGTCCACGCGATGGCAACCTTTGCCACCTTCCGCGACCAGCGCGATGTGACCGGCGATCCGCTGGTTGACTTCGAAATCCGCCGTATCCGCATCCTCTGGAGCGATTACCTGCCGGGCACCCCGGCATTCACGGCACCGGCTTGTGGCAACAATGACGTCCGCCGCATCAACTCCAGCTTCCTTCGGGTGATCGACGGCGGCAAGGCCTGAGCAGATACAGCAGTTTTCCTTGCGTCAAACATTCTCGCCGGTTGCCGGAATTTTAACAAAGCGTTCACCCCGTCAACCGTATGTTTAGGGTGGTTCGGATTGACCGTCCGAAATCCGCTTGCCGGGGAGAGAGAGTACCCAGGCTCTCAACAAGGAATACTGCTGTGAACGCTTTTTCACTGACTGCCGACGACGGCTTTGCAAGCCAATCCAGCGAAAGCGCCGCAAATCGCATCCTGTTTGGCCGCTTCATGCTGCCCGACATGAGTGAACATCCCTGCCAGGTCGGCAAGATCGACGCAGACGGCGTCGACCTGCACACCGACATGCCGGTTGCCCAGGGCAGCTCCATCATTGCCTATCTCGATGACATCGGCCGCGTCGATGGCGTTGTAAGCGGCAAGCTGGATACTGGCTTCCACGTCTCTTTCAACCTGAATGGCGCACGGCGCGAACGGATGGAGAAGCGTATCGAATGGCTGGTCTCGTCCAGCCCCGAACAGCGCCGCCACGACCGTTTCAAGCCCAAGGAAGTCGACTCGCAGATCACCCTCGCCGACGGCCGCGAATACAAGTGCGAGGTTCTCGACATCTCGATCTCGGGTGCCGCCATCAAGTGCCACGTACTGCCGTCCATCGGGACCTACGTGAACCTTGGCAAGATGCGCGGCCGCGTGGTGCGTTACACCTCGGACGGTTTTGCCATCGAGTTCATCCGCAAGATGGACCCTGCAAACCTGAAGCTGCACGCCCAGCTCTGACCGGGCGAACACAAATCTCCCGCCATGCTTGACGACCCGCCGGGCCACCCCGGCGGGTCTTTTGCTTTGCCCCAAAGCCTCCGGAATGAGTCCCGTAAACCGTTCGCAAACCAGTTAGCACAGCCTTCATGATTAACGGATTTCAGGAGACTCGATTCAAATTCGGGACATCTGCTTAGCTGAATCTCAAAGTGCGCCCTGTACGCTTCAGTCCAATAACAAAAGGGATTGGGGCGTTAAAAATGAACATTCTCAAGGGGACCGCCGTGTGTCTGGCACTATGCGCCATGACATTTCCGGCACAGGGTTACACAAACAAGGCCAATACCAACCTGACTTCGCCGGATGCAATCCATGCACCCGTATTCGGGGTTACGCTGCCGCCGATCGGCTACGTGCAGTTCTGCGCGCGATACAAGGCAGAGTGCCGCGAAACCGGCCTTGGATCGGCAGAAGCCGAACTCAACGAGCGCAGCTGGTCGCAGATCGTCGAGGTCAATTCGTTCGTCAACACGAAGATCTCGCCGGCCACCGACCAGGAGCTATATCATACGGTGGAACGCTGGGAGTATCCGTCCAACGCCGGTGACTGCGAAGACTATGTGCTGCTGAAGAAGCGCTATCTCGAAGGTCTCGGCTTCCCGGCCGAAAGCCTGCTGATCACCGTCGTGCTCGACGAGAACGGCGACGGTCATGCGGTGCTCACCGTGCGCACCAATGGCGGCGACTTCGTGCTGGACAACCGCCGCAACACGGTCCTGCGCTGGTCTGAGACCGGATACCAGTTTCTCAAGCGCCAGTCGCAGCAGAACCCGCGCATCTGGGTATCCATGTCGAACCAGCACCCGCGCAACAAGGAGACGATTGCCGGGGCCAACTAGGCCACGCTTTCAGAAGGAATGCGAAACGGCCCGGTCGGCGTCCCCTCCCCATCCCCCACCAGACCGGGTCCCAGGGGCCAGCATCGATCCCACCCGATGCTGGCCCTGCCTTTTTCAGGCAGCAATTTCAAGTTTCAATCAGCTTGAGGCCATTTTGCACGGCATAGCGGTGGACCTTGTCCACGTAGGCCGCTGCGGCCTTGACCAGCATGGCCGCAGCTTCAGGACCCAGCGTCTTGACGATCCGTCCCGGCGCACCCAGCACCATCGAATTGTCCGGAATGTCCTTGCCTTCACCGATCAGGGCATGAGCACCCACAATACAGCTGCGGCCCACGGTGGCGCCGTTCATCACCGTTGCGCCCATGCCCACCAGCGACCCGTCGCCGATCCGGCAGCCATGCAGCATGGCCAGGTGGCCGACAGTGACCCTGTTGCCGATGGTCATCGGGAACCCTGGATCGGTATGCAGCACGCAATTGTCCTGGATGCTGGTTTCCTCACCGATGGTGACCGGATCGTTGTCGCCGCGGATCACCGCATTGAACCACACGCTGGACAGCCTGCCCAAGGTGACCTTGCCGATCACCTGGGCGCTTGGCGCAATGTAGTACGGCCCATCGTCCGGCAGTTGCGGGCGGTGCCCCTCGAACTCGTAGATACCCATCGTTTCTCCCGGCAGCACCATTCCGCCATACCACCGGAAGGCTGGAGCCCCCGGACTTCAGGCGGAAATCAACATGTCGACCAGGACGATTAGCACGATCCCGCTCATGAAACACCACATCACTGCCGCAAAAAGCCCCAGCAGCGACACGCCCGCATAGCGCCAGCCCGCACTCAGGTGCCGCAGCGCCGATCCCGCCAGAATGAGCGGAGCGGCAAACATCACGCCCAGCACCCGCAGCGGCACTGTCATCGCAGGGCCCTCATCGACGATTGAAACGAACGATGGCCGGGTTGCCCCGAGCCAAAGCCATGCCGAATGCACCAGGCCGGCGCCTGCAAGGCCAAAGGCCATCACCAGCAGAAAGGTATTGTAGTCCATCGCACTTGCTCCCGGTACTCACTTGCCGCGCCCCCGGTTGGCAGAGCGGTTCATCGCAGCACACTTCGAGGGTTCTTGCGCGACAGGCTTGCAACAGGCATACCAGTTGCTGTTTCAGCACTTTCCGGAAGCCGTCCGAGGACAAGAGCACCCCCGTCATGCGCCGCCATCGCCCCGCTTACGGCCCGCAGGAGCGTTCAGTCGGACGCCTGGCGCTGACATTTGCCGGCATGGTGTTCGTGACGGCCGGCTTCATCGTCGCCTGGCTGTTCATCGCAGACCGGGACCTGCTGTTCTCGACGCCGTCAGCCAAGACCGATCCACAACAAGATCCGGCGATGGCCCGCTACCGGTTCGACACCGCCGAACTGGTTGCCCCCACGCGGCTGGTAACCCGCGTGGACAAGCGCACACTTGGCAACGTCACCAAGCTGGACCTGCTGCTGCCATTTCCCTACCAGCCTGGCACGGTGCCGATGCTGCCGGACACCGCCGCCGAATTCGACAGCTGGCTGATCCTGACGCTGGATACCGGCGGGCAGGACGAACTGACGCCGGTCGAGCGTTATGGCGAGATCTACCCGGTGTATTTCGATGGAGAACCTGAACAGGTCGAGGGAAAACTGTTGCAGTACCGCTTCCGCGAAGACTCGCCCTACGCAGACCTCGTGCTCTACGTGGCCAACGCCGGCGGCAACCAGGTCGTGCACCGTTGTGATAAGAAACCGTCGTTGCTCGGGCCGATCCTGTGCGAACGCACCATCAGGCTGTCGCCCGGAATCAGGCTACGCATACGCTTTGCACGCGCCCATCTCGAAGAATGGTCGCAGATAGAGGCCAATGTACGCCTGGCCATGGCCAACATGTTGAGGAACCTGCGGCCCTGAGGCCTTTATTGCGCCTGGGCGCCACCGCCTATTCCAGATCGTAGTCGAGGATCGCCATCGAGAAGTTGTACGACAGGTCGTCAGGATCCTCGTCGTCGCGGAACACCACGCCGATGAACTCCTCGCCCATGTAGACTTCGCAGGAATCGTCCTTCTGTGGGCGCTGACGAAGCTGGATGGCCGGTTGCTTGAACGTCTTCTGGAAATACCGGGTCAGCTTGCTGATTTCGTCAGGTTTCATCTTTGCCTCTTGGAATGTTCTCGGGCACTGGGCGTTGGCCGGAGCCGACTCGCCATGGCGAATTGGCCCCTGTGACGATCACGTCTAGCCTTTATTGGGCGCCGGGAACAAGCCCCCGGATGCAGGCTCATTCTCCCTGTGGGACAGTTCTTTCGTCCTCAGGCAGAAGCTGGTCCATGACGCGCGCCGGTTCGCTGCAGCCTGCATAGCCCACAACCTTGGCCGGAACGCCGGCCACAGTGCGGTTCGGCGGCACGTCGTGCAGCACGACCGAGCCGGCAGCCACGCGCGAGCAATGGCCGATCTCGATGTTGCCGAGGATCGACGCGCCTGCACCGATCAGAACGCCCTGGCGCACCTTCGGGTGCCGGTCGCCATCCGCCTTGCCGGTGCCACCCAGCGTAACCGAATGCAGCATCGACACGTTGTCCTCGACCACGGCGGTCTCGCCGATGACGATGGAATGCGCATGGTCGATCATGATGCCGCGGCCGATCCGGGCTGCGGGGTGAATGTCCACCCCAAAGATCATCGAGGACCGGCTCTGCAGATAGTACGCAAAGTCCTTGCGGCCCATCTGGTAAAGGCGGTGCGCCATGCGGTGGGTCTGCACCGCCTGGAAGCCCTTGAAGTAGAGCAGCGGATCGATGTAGCGGTGGCAGGCCGGATCGCGGTCGAACACCGCCAGAATATCGGCTCGCGCAGCAACGCCGATGTCCGGGTCTGCCTCAAGCGCATCCTCGAAGCCATGCACGATCAGTTCGGCGCCGATATCGGCATTGCCCAGCCGCTGCGCCAGCCGGTGGCACAGCGCTTCCTCGAAACTGTCCGGGTTCAAGACCGAGGTGAAGATGAAACCGCCAAGGCTGGTGTCGGCTCGGGTAATTGCTTCGGCCTCTTCGCGGATCCGGTCCCAGACCGGGTCCACGGTGGCAACTTGCGGCATGATAGACTGCTTGGGCATGTTATGGCCTCCTTCGAAGGCCCGCACCGGATTTGCTACGTGCGGCTTTGTCAGACCCCTATGTACGCCTGAACCATGTCAACGCCAAGTCAACTCGTCGAAAAAGTTGAGTAACGCATCCGTGAACACATCGTTCTTGTCGCCCGCCACCATGTGCCGCGCGCCCGCGATATCGGCGAACTTCGCATGCGGAACCGCCTTCACGAAGGCATCCACTTCATCCTCGCCCACCAATTCGCTCTCGCGCCCCCGCACCAGCAGAACCGGCATCTTCAGCCTTGCTGCAGCCTCGAAACCCTTACGCTCCACATCTTGTGCATGTTTGGCCGGGTCTTCGCGGGTGATGATGAAGTTCGGGTCCCAGTGCCACCGGTAGCGGCCATCGGGGCCCTTGCGCAGGTTCTTCGACAGGCCGGACAGGTTGGTCGGGCGCGGCCGGTGCGGCAGATATGCCGAAATGGCGTCGGCCGCCTCCTCAACCGTTGCAAAGCCTTCCTCGGCATGTTCCTGCATGAAGCCTATGATGCGGGCCACGCCGTCGACGCGCATCTTCGGCGTGATGTCCACCAGCACCAGCGCTGACATGGCTTGCGGACCTTGATCGCTGCCGCCTGCAAACAGGCCGGCCAACCCGCCCAGTGATGCGCCGACAACCGCCGGCACGAAGCCGGTTTGCTCCTGCAGTGCCTTCAGCACGCACAGCACGTCGCGCGCGAACCATTCGAAACTGTATTCGCCTGTCTTGATCCACTCGCTGTCGCCGTGGCCGCGCTGGTCGATGGTGACCGCCGTGATGCCGCGCTTGGCGAGCGCCCGTGCGGTGCCGCCCCACGAATGCCGGGTCTGGCCGCCGCCATGGGACAGCAGCACGCAGCCCCTTGGCTCATCTGCCGGATGGATGTCGGCAACCAGCCGGTTGCCCTGTGCGCCGGTGAAGATGGCAGTGTGTTTTGCAGTCATGGCCGCCTGTCGAGAAAATCCAGAACCGAAAGCTTGTAGGTCTTGTCGCCCACCGCCTTCATGTGATCGCGCCCGGGCAGCACTACGCCTTCCGCGCCCGGTATGGCGTCTACCAACGGTTCCACAGGCCCCGCAATGGTGTCATCCTCGCCCGCGATAACCAGCGCAGGCGCCTTAATCGTGGCGAGATCTTCCTCGCTGATCAGCACCCGATGCGATGACATGCACGCGGCAAGCGCCTCCAGGTCGGACTTCGTCTGTTCGGCGAATGCCCGGAATGCCCTGCCCTGCTTGCCCTCGGCCCTGGCAAATGACGGTGCACGCAAGGCCGCCGCGACCTCCTCGGATCCCGGCACGCCCTTGACCATGTTGGCGGCCAGCCCAGCGATGATCAGCGAGCGGGCCTGCTCGGGATGGTGTATGCCGAGCAGCGCAGTAAGCCGCGCGCCCATGGAATATCCCATGATATCGACCCGTTCATGGCCCAGATGCGCGATAAGCCGGCTGGAATCTAGCGCCATTTCGCGCGCAGAATATCGCTCCGGATCATGCAGCTTGGCACTTTTTCCGTGTCCGCGGTTGTCGATGACGATGGCCTGCCGGCCTGCCTTCGTCAGCAGTTCGATCCAGCCCGTCGAGCCCCAGTTCACCTTTCCATTGGAAGCAAACCCGTGGATCAGCAGGATCGGCTCGCCCTCCCCGTGAACTTCGTAGGCAATCTCGACATCATCTGACATGAAGCTGGGCAATGGATAACGCGCTCCGGTTGGCGTGACGGGACTTGGCCGTAAGCGTCAAGGTATGCTATCGCCAACTTGAGGACCACCTTCAAGCTCGGTTCCATCAACACCCAATTCTGTTGCGTCCGCGCAAGGTTAAGGCAGGCAAACATATGGCATCCACAGGCACACCGAAGTTTCACAACGATATGGGCGTGGCCCAGATCGAGATCGGCGCCCGCGAATTCCAGTGTACCGGGGCCCACCCGCCGTTCGACCACCCGCACGTGTTCCTGGACATGGGCGACGAAAACGAGATCGTTTGCCCCTATTGCTCGACGCTGTTCAAGCACGTGCCGGACCTGAAGGCCGGCGAGGCCCGCCCGCCCGAGGCCGTCTTCCACGACTGAGACATCCTGATTGCCCAAATGAGTACGGCGGCGCTGGCCCCTCAACCAGCACCGCCGTCATTCGCGTTCGCGCCGCCTTGGCGGACCAGAGCCCTCACCCCTCAGAAAGAACTTCCAGTCCGGCGATTAAGTCCAGCGTGCGGCGCTGAACTGAACGCTTGACGCAATGTGCCATAGGGGTAGTTTTCGTACAATTTGATTTGAATTTTACAGTGAATGGATACTTAACGTTCACCATGTCCCGAGAGATTGAAATTCGTGATTATGCCGATTCCGACGAGGCTGCGCTCATCGACCTGATCCGCCAGCTGCAGGCCCATGAAGGCCAGTACTACGACCGCATGCTGCCACCGGACGAGATTGCCGGCTGGTATGTGGACGCCCTCAGGCAGGATTGCCGCCAGCACGCCGGCCACATCCGGATGGCGTGCATGGGCGGCAACGTGGCGGGTTATTGCGCCATCCTGACCCGCGTCGAAGCCGACGACGTAGACGAAGTTCCCTACTGTTACGCCTACGTCAGCGAACTCGCCGTTGCCGAGACGGAGCGCGGCAAGGGTGTTGGCAAGGCGCTGCTGGCCGACGCGGAGGCGCTTGCCCGCAGCGCGGGAGCGCGATGGCTGCGGGTGTCAGTATTGACGCGCAACACCCTCGCGCACGAGGTTTACAGAAGCTATGGTTTCACTGACCGCCTCGTGAACATGGAAAAGCCGCTTACATGAGACTACAGCGAAAGACCGCCATCGTGACCGGCGGCGCATCGGGCTTCGGCGAAGGCATCGTGCGCCGCTTCGCCGAGGAAGGCGCAAATGTCATCATCGCCGACATCAATGACAAACTGGGCGAAAAGGCAGCCTCCGACATTGGCGGCAACTGTACCTACTGCCACTGCGACGTAACCCGCCAGGCAGACCTGAACGCGGCGGCAAAGCTGGCAACCGGCCACTTCGGACGCCTCGACATCATGGTCAACAATGCCGGCATGCCGCAAACCAACCAGCCGATGCTGAATGTGGACGAGGACACGTTCCAGAAGATCTTCGACGTCAACGTGAAGTCGATTTTCCTCGCTGCCAAGGCCGTGGTGCCGATCATGCGTGAGCAAGGCTCTGGTTCGATCATCAACACCGCCTCGACCGCAGCGCTGAGGCCCCGCCCCGGCCTCGTCTGGTACAACGCCTCCAAGGGGGCTGCCACCACCATGACCAAGGCCATGGCCGTGGAACTGGCGCCCCACCAGATCCGCGTCAACGCACTTTGCCCCGTAGCCGGTGAGACCCCGATGCTGGGCGCCTTCATGGGCGGCGAAATCACCAACGAGATGCGCGCCGCCTTCATCTCCACCATCCCCATGGGCCGGTTCTCCACACCGCGCGACATGGCCAACGCCGCGCTCTTCTTTGCGTCTGATGAGAGCGCGTTCATCACCGGCGTGTGCATGGAAGTCGACGGCGGACGCTGCATCTAGTGGCCAAACCGGATGCCATAAGCCTGAAGCAGGCCCGGCGCATCGCGCTCACCGCGCAAGGATTGTCCGGAAGCCAGCCAGCGCCAAAAGCGACGCGCTGGACAACGCTCGCCCGCGCGATTGACGATCTTAATCTGCTGCAGATTGACAGCGTCAACGTGTTGTCGCGGTCGCATTATCTGCCGCTGTTCTCCCGCCTCGGCACCTACGACCGCGCGGTGCTGGACCGGCACACGCTGAACGGCCGCAAGCGCGAATGCTTCGAGTACTGGGCGCACGAGGCAAGCTTCCTGCCGCACCGTTTCCAGCCACTGCTGCGCTGGCGCATGGACGACGCCAAAAACGGTCAAGGCATCTACAAGGGGCTCACACAGTTTGCGAAAGAACGCCCCGAAGTCATTGAACGGACTCTGCAAAGGGTGCGCGCAGAAGGCCCCTTGCGGCCGAGGGATTTCGGCCAGCCCGCGGTCAGGTCCGGCGAGTGGTGGGGCTGGAACGACAACAAGACCGCCCTGGAATACCTGTTCTGGACCGGCGACGTCACCACCGCAAAGCGTGACGGATTTGAACGGATATACGACGTGCCGAACCGGGTGTTGCCGGATGACACCGTCAACGCCCCCACCCCGTCCCGCGCCGACGCCATGCGCGAACTGGCGCGGCAGTCGGCCCGCGCCCTGGGCATCGCGACAGAGATCGATATCCGCGACTATTTCCGTCTACCCGTAGAGGATTGCCGCCGCGCAGTAGCGGAACTGGCCGAGGAAGGCGGCATTTGCGAAGTACAGGTCGAAGGCTGGAACAAGCCGACCTATCTGTGGAAGGACGCCCGTCCCGCCCGCAGGTTTGACCGCGCAACCGTGCTTTCGCCGTTCGACCCTCTGGTGTGGAACCGGGACCGGGCGCACCGGCTGTTCGGCTTCCACTACCGCATCGAGATCTACACGCCCGCTCCGCAGCGGCAATACGGATATTACGTGCTGCCGGTGCTCGTCGGCGAAGACCTGGTGGGCAGATTGTGCATGAAGGCCGACCGGCAGGCCGGCGCGCTGCGTATCAATGCCGCCTGGCATGAGGACGGCATCGCAGCGGGAGAGGTGTCGCAAGCCATTGCCCCCGGCCTTTCGGAAATGGCGTATTGGCTGGGACTGGACCGCGTGGAAGTGGCCAGGAAGGGGAATTTGGCGGCGGCTCTTGCTTCGGCAGTTATAAGCCTCCCTCGGGCTTGACCCCAAGGGTCCGCCAGCAATTGGGTCCTCGGGTCGCGGGCTACCGCCCCCGCCCGGGGAAAGCACCACAGGAAGGCGATCAGACCACGCCTTCCTTCACCAGTTCGTCCGTGATGTCGGAAATGGCGCTACGCAAGGTATCGACGAGGAAATCCGTTTCCTCGCGCGTGATGGTCAGCGGCGGCGACATGACGTCCAGATGGCCCATCGGGCGAACCAGCAGCCCGCGTTCTTCGCACAGGTTGGAAATGCGCTTGGAGATGTTGACCTCGTGCGGGATGTGCGCCTTCGTTTCCTTGTCGGCCACATACTCCACGCACATCATCAGGCGCTTGCCGCGGACGTCGCCCACCAGCGGCAGGTCTTCGAGCTCCATCAGCCGGTTCTCAAAATAGTCGCCGACATTGCGCACATGCCCGCAGATGTCCTCGCGTTCCATGATCTCGATGTTCTTCAAGGCCACCGCACAGCCGATCGGATGGCCGGCGCAGGTGAAACCGTGGGCGAACCAGCCGTCCGGGTTGTCCGTGGAGACGACCTCATGGATTTCATCGGAATACAGCGTTGCGCCCAGCGGGAAGTAGCCCGAGGTAATGCCCTTTGCCATGACGATCATGTCCGGCTGGATGCCGAATTCGTCATAGGAGGCAAACATGTGGCCAATACGCCCGAACGCCGTCACCACCTCGTCGGCGATGAACAGGATGTCGTGCTCTTTGCAGACTTGGCGCATGCGCTTCAGGTAGCCCGGCGGCGGCGGCACCACACCGCCCGATGCCTGGATCGGCTCTGCGATGAAGCAGGCAATGTTATCCGCGCCCAGCTCGGCGATCTTGTCCTTGAATTCCTGAACCAGCACATCCGTGAACTCGGTCTCGGTCATGCCGCCGCCGTTGCGGTAATAATACGGCGCGGACAGATGGTGGATGAAACTGGTCAGGTAGTGGAACTCGTCCTGCCGGTCACCGTCGCGCAGGCCGATCGAAGCGGTCAGCACGGTCGAGCCATGATAGGAGTTCTTGCGGCTGATGATGTGCTTGCGCGAGTGATTGCCTTTGCGGCCATGATAATACTGCGCCATGCGGATGGCGCCCTCGTTGGCGGCAGAACCGGTCAGCGAATAGATCACGCGGTTGAGGCTGCCCGGCGCCAGCGAGGCCAACTTGGCCGCCAGCATGGCTGCCGGCGGGTTCGACACGTCGACAAAGGTGTTCGAATAAGCAAGCTGCATCGCCTGGTCGGCCATCACATGGGCCAGCTCGTCGCGGCCATAGCCGACATTGACGCACCACATGCCGCCGATGCCGTCGAGATAGCGTTTGCCCTGGGCGTCGGTAACGTGACAGCCCTGCCCCTTGGCGATGACCAGCGAGCCTTCCTTCTCGAAGCTGTCGAAATGGGTCCACGGATGCAGGAAGTGATCGCGATCCATCTCCCAGAGGCGGTCGGGGTCAAACTGGTTGTGCAGCGGGTTGAGCATATTCGCACCTGAAAAGTTACATTTGTTTTGAATGTGGATTCAAAATGCCAGACTCAAACCGCATTGGCAAGCAACATTTTGAATGCTCATTCAGAAATTCGCGGAAGCCATGGCAATTTTTGATTGAGATCAAGGAGCTTTCAAAACCAGTCCGTGTATGATCGAAACTAGGGCGGATGTCTCCCACCGAAACAAGACCGGAGGACTCAAATCCAATGATGTCATTGAAACCCGTACTGTTGGCGTCCGCACTGGCGTTGTGTGCTGCAGTGGCAGCTGCGGCTCCCGCTTCGGCAGCGCCTGTAAGCTCCATGATTTCGAACGCCGCTTCGGTGCAGACCTAGACGGTCAACCAGTTGCCCGTCGAACTGGTGGGGCATCGCAGTTATAACAGGAACAAGCACGGCCACCGTTACCGCGCACGCCGGCCGAGCCACCGGCACTTCTATAGCGGCTATTGGTACGCATATCCGTGGTGGCTGCACGCTGTTCCGCGTTACTACAACCGCTGCGACTACTGGGCCCGCCAGTGTCGCCGGCGCTGGGGCAGCGGAGCAGACTATCGCGGCTGCATGCGCCACTATGGCTGCCGCCCCTGATAGCTGAAGGCGTGCCTCAACAATCGGAAGGCCAGACCAGCATCCCCGGTCTGGCCTTTTCCTCATGACGGCCGTTAAGTCAATTGCTGGCGTTGGTGGCCGCTGGAGGTCTATAGTCGTAATGCCAGGGCTCGTCCGGATTGGTCATCGGCCCGGAAAATGAAGGACCTGCAGCATCCATGCTGGCCTTGAGCTTCTGGTCCCATCCTTCCGCCCGCCAGATGCTTTTCACCTGCTTGGAGTTGGCCCCGGCATAAATCCTGCCGTCCTTCATCACCTGAAAATCGATGGCGTGCGCCCGTCCATGCAGCGTCAGGCCCGGCGCGGCGAGGTTTGCCCGACTGGACGGCCTGAAGCCGCGCAACCATGCATCAAGCTTCCTGGCGTCGATCCTGGCCGGTTGCAGCCCGTCCTCGCCGAACGATGCCGTGTAGGCGGCAAGGATTTCCTCCGCACCTGCCCCCACCGACTCATTCTTGTTCCACTTCGCAATCTGCTCGTCGAGGCTGCGCACGGTGCCATGGACATATATCTCGTAGCCCGGATTGGCCGCCTTGAAGTGTTCGTTTACGGCCGCTATCTCCGCCAGCAGTGCTTGCTGCTCCGGCGACCCCTGGAACGCCTTGATCTGCTCGTCCGTCCAGCTCCAGCGCTCGGCTATACGCGAGCCGTACCGTACGTAACTGCGCAGGGCCAGCAGTTTGCGCCCGGGGTCGGGTATCTGCACCAAGGCTGCGTCCGAGGGCACGGGCGCCAGCTTCGCCAATGCCTCATCGAGGGTGGTCGGGGCTCCATCGGCATGTGCACCGCCTGCCAGCCCCGCACAAAACAGAACCAGCAGCGCGATTGCGGATATCAATCTGAACGCATGTCTCATGAAGGGCATGTTTCCAGAACGGCATCTTGGCTTCAAGACGCTTCGCGCGCCGCCCATGCCTTGCGGAAGGCGGGCCGTGCCCTGACCCGGTTCATATACGTGGTCAGCGGACCTTCCGGTATCGTCCACTTGTGCATGCCGACACCCCACCCGAAGCAATGCACGATGATCAGGTCCGGCACGGTGAATTCGCTGCCCATCACGTAATCGTTGCCGCCAAGCCGCTCTTCGAGCCAGCCCAATGCACGGGAAAAGTCATACTCGCAGGCCTTGATGGCTTCCGGGCAGCGCAGCTTTTCAGGCAGCACGAAGGTGTGCTTGGCCGCCCACCAGCAGGCCGAATCGAGTTCGTCGAGGCCGAAGTGCAGCCAACTGTCCTGCCGGGCGCGTTCGATGGTGCCTGCCTTGAAAGTACACACCTCGTGCCGGTTGGCAATGAACTGGCAGATGGCCGCGCTGTCCACGATCACATGCTCATCCACGACCAGCGCCGGGATCTTGCCCGAAGGGTTGTAGTTTCGCGCCTCTTCGCTGCCGGCAGCAGCTGCCACTACATCGTAGATCTGGCCGGCTTCCTCCAGCATCCACATTACCCGGAAGGCGCGCGACTTGGGCGAACCGATAATCGTATACATGACTTGAACTTCTCCGCTCAGGTTGTTGGCAAGATTCTAGAAAACACAGCCGCGCGCCGACACCGGCCAGACGGCCTCCACCACGCCGTCATCCAGCCCGCCGCGCACGCCCACGTACCAGTAGTGCAGATTGACGGTCGGGTCGATGTGGCCGGGTACCAGCCAGACGCGGCTTCCCAATGATGGCTGCCTTGTTGCACCCGCCTTGAGAGTCACAACGCCGTGTTCGTCATTGGCGGCGGCATAGGTCAATCCATCCCCGCGCCAGACCACCGGCAGGCCGGAGTCGATTGCCGCAGTCTTGTGCCCGGCGTCGATCACGCACTGCTGCGGCACCGCAACGCTCATCACCGTCGTGGCGATCAGCAGGGCATGTTCGAAGCGAGGCAGGTTCGAGCCCTCTGCGGGCTGATTGCGTGCATAATCGGCGTCCATGAAGCAATAGGAGCCCGCCTGAAGTTCGCCCCACAGGCCCGAACACGCTTCCTCGTTGAAGGTGCCTGTTCCGGCGCCAGTAACGAGTGGACAGGAAATGCCGGCCTTGTCGAACGCGTCCAGCGTCTTGCGCACCCGTTCAGCGGCAGAGGCAATGGCAGATGCGCGTTCGGCAGGCGTGCGCAGGTGCTGCGCCCCGCCGTGGTATGCCTGCAGGCCACCGAAGGACAGACCGTCCTCATCCATGATCTGGCGGGCCAGCACCGCCGCCGGCTCGCCAGCTGCGACGCCGCAGCGCCCGGCGCCTGCATCAATTTCGACCAGCACACTTATCGTGGCGCCCGCCCCTTTGGCTGCTGCCACGTAAGCCCTTACCTCTTCAACATCGTCGGCACAGACCGAAACCGTTGCCCGCGCAGCAAGCTCCGCCAGCCGGCGTACTTTGCTCTCGCCCACGACCTCGTTCGACACCAGCACGTCGCCAATGCCCCCATCCACCAACACCTCGGCCTCGGAGACCTTCTGGCAGCATTGCCCCACCGCACCTCGCGCGGCCTGGGCCAACGCGACGTCGACGCTCTTGTGGGTCTTGGCATGGGGCCGCAGCCGGACTCCGGCCGCCTTCGCATAGGCCGCCATCGCGTCGAGATTGCGCTCAAATGCATCGAGATCAATTACAAGCGCGGGCGTATCCACGGCGCTGACAGGGTCTCCGGTACGGGCGGGCGGGCGGACGCTCATGCCAGCGCCTCCGGTGTATCGATATCCCTGAGCACGGCATCGGAATCTACCTCGACCAGCGTCACGCCGGGCACTGCCAGTAGATCCCGCGCGCCCTTGTCGCCGGTAAGGCTCTGCAGTTCGGCAAAATGCGCCTTGCCGAATATCACCGGATTGCCGCGCTGACCCGCGTGTTGCGGCACGACGATGGAGCTGTGATTGGTAAAAGCATCCATCAGCGAGTTGATCTCACCCGGACACACGCGCGGCATGTCGCCCAGCAGGACCATCGCCCCGTCGCACCAGCCCGGAACGACAGCGATTCCGGCCTTCACCGAACTTGCCTGTCCTGTCGCAAAATCCCGGTTGTGCGCGAACTGCACGTCCAGCCCGGCAAGTGCGGCCTCAACCTGCTCCCGCTCATGACCGGTGACGACGATCACCGGATCAAGCTCGGTCGCCAGCGGGGCCTCCACCACGGTGCGCAGCATCGGCTGCCCCTTCCACTGCGCCAGCAGCTTGTTGGCTGCGCCGAAACGCGACGATGTGCCCGCAGCCAGAACGATGCCTGCAATCATGCTCACCGCCCGGTCTCCCGAGGAGATGGCCGGGTCTCGATTTCCATCAGCAGCCCGCCTGCTCCCATGTCCATGATGTCCTGCGGACGCACGTCGATACCGGCCAGGACCCGCGCCAGCACCCAGTCGAACCCGTTGAGCTTGGGCGAGCGGGCACACGATGGAACGCCGATCACCGGCCTGCCGCCCAGCGAACCAAGCATCAGAAGGTTGCCCGGGTCGACCGGCATGCCGAGATGAATGACCTGCCCGCCCGCAGCTGCAAGGCCGGCCGGCACTACGTCGCCCCGGTCGACGATGGCCGAGGCCCCGAACACCAGTACCGGATCGTGGCCAGACGCCTTCAACCGTGCGACCCCGCCAGCCACGCCTTCAATGGTATGTGGCACCTCGATCACCTCGCCCAGCGTGCTGGCGAACCGCTCGAGCCGGTCGCGGATCACCTTGGCGGACTTGTCGAGCAGGCTTTCCTTCATGCCGTCGGTCCGGGTGAGCACAAGCCCCGCCCGGTGCGGCGTGAACGGTTTCACCGCCACAAGGCTGCCCGCTTCGGCCAGCGCGCAGGCTTCCTCAACAACGGTCCTGGACGCCGCAAACGGAATGATCTTCACCGTGGCAACCATCTGCCCCGCTTCAACCGGCTGAAACGGCGTGACCGTGGCCAACGTCACTGCCTCGTCAAGCCGGTTGAGCGCACGCACCAGGCCTGCATCCACCAGCACCACGCCTGCAGCGGCTGCATAAATGTTGGCCCGCCCTGTTGAGGCGTTCTGAATTGTGACGCCTTCTCCGGATACCGCCGCCGCCAGCCTTGCAGCCGCTTCGTCCTCGTGCACGTCCTCGGGCCCGAGAACCGCGGCAAACACCCTAGCCACTCCTGCAGCCCGCAACGCCGCCACGTCTGCAGACGAAAGTACCCTGCCCTTCTTGAAGTTCACCCCGCCCCGGCGCACAGAATGGGCAAGGATCGCCCCTTCGCCGCCCGTCACGTCGATCTCGCTGAAGGTCATGATCCGCCGCCGCCCATCCGCAGATAGCGGGTCATCTGCGCCATGATGGAAATGGCGATCTCGGGCGCTCCACGCGCGCCTATGTCGAGGCCGATGGGACCGCAAATCCGGATCGGATCAAGACCTGCCACCTTGAGGCGCTCGATCCGGGACGCATGCGTCTTGCGTGAGCCAAGCGCGCCTATGTAGAAGCACTCCGACTTGAGTGCGATGGTCAGCGCCAGATCGTCGATCTTGGGGGCATGGGTGAGCGCAATGAATGCGGTGCGCTCGTCGAGCCCCATTGCCGGCAGTACCTCATCAGGCCATTCCGCATGCAGGCTCACGCCGGGAAACCGCTCCTCAGTGGCAAAGGCGCCACGCGGATCGATCACCGTCACGTCATAGCCGGCCTGCTTCGCCATCGGTGCCACGGCCTGGGCGATGTGGACCGCCCCGATGATCACCAGCCGCAGCGCCGGATTGTGGACATGGATGAAGATCTCGCCCTTTTCCGTTGAAGCGACTCCAGATTTGTCAAACCGGAACGCTTCGTCCAGTTGCTCTGCGAGCGGGTGTTCACCTGCATAGCGGCGCGTGACCAACTCCTGCTCGCCGGAGGCGACGTCGGTCAGCACCGCAACCGCCATGCGGCTTTCGCGGGCATCCGCCAGTTGCTTCAGCAGTTGGACGTCCATCGCCTCACGCCTTCCCCGTCACCGGATCGACGTAGACCCGGATCTTG
>JAHEBA010000136.1 GCA_024642465.1 Alphaproteobacteria bacterium | reverse complement strand
ACCCTAAGAACTGGCATGTAGCTGTAGCGCCGCACACCTTCAGCATTGGTGAACTTTGGCTGACCAAACGTATAGACACCGCCAATACCATAGCCATCACGATCCAGATACGTGGCAAGTATGGCAGCCACTGCACCACCCAGAGAATGGCCGGTGAAATAGGTGCGGTAAGTAGGTTTTAGTTGGCCACGCAGGTCGGCATAGATTGTTCTGGCCACCGTGTCGAAGCCGCGGTGGACCAGCACGCCAGCCTTTTTGTCGAAGGAACCGTGGGTATCCATGTCGAGATCCCAGTTGATGTCATCCACGGTGCCGCGCACGGCCACGATGTGCTGCTTCAATGCATCGTCGGTCTTGACGAAATACAGAACGTTGGTGTGACCGGGCGTGGCAATCCAGGATACTTCCGGGTGTCGGTCGCGGATGGCGCTTTCCGAGGCATAGGTATCAGATGCAAGCCGAGCAAACTGGTAGAGCTGCTCGAAGTTCACTGCCCTCTGGGACTGTACCAGATCCATAGGTCGGGCCTGTGCAGATTGCAGGCCTAGGGATGCGACCACCATTATGACGATGACCAAGATCAGTCCGACGCCACCTGAAGCATGTTGAGACCTTTTCCGCATTCACTCACTCGATTCGTAAAAGCCAGGAACCGCATCTGATGCTGCACACTCTCAGAAGCTGCGCATATTCGATGTGTTTGCGGCAGGTTTGTGTTCCTCGGTTATTGGTCTGTGAATCGGCTTCGGTGTATTGGCCACTGCCGGCACACTACGGACTATCGGGGTCGCCCTGAACAACGGAAGTTTTCAAAGGTACAGTGGACATTTGTAACGGCCAGCAAAGCCTGTGTTGATGACTCTAAGCGGTCATTGCAGGGCAATTTCTGAGTGGTGGGTTTGGGTTCGGGTTTACGTCGGGGCCTCGGCGTTGCTTCATGGCCAAGGCGGCGCGTACGCAATTAGCCCATTTACACTTCATTTGCATCGTGAAACTGTCTGTCTTCGTTTTTGCAGCACCAAAATAGACGATCAGTGAACGATGTAGCGGTAAGGATCAGCACGGCAACCTGGCGCGGCAAGTCTGCGACAAGTGCTGGACTGCGTCCGCTCATATTTCGCCGAACAAACAGTTTTGAGCTCACCGACCTCGATGCAGGTAAGGCAAGCGCCCGCAACATCCACTTTGCACGTCAAGATAGGTCAGGCAAGTCAATGGTCACGGTCCGCTGCAACGGTGCCGGTCTTGGGTGGATATATGCGGGCCGGCTCAAGGCATGATCAGCCCTTCATCTTGTTGACGATCATCCCGACGATCGTCGGCGCCACCAAGCCGGCAACCCCGCCGCCAACCAGTTGGCCAGCCAGGGCGCTGAAGCTGGTGGCGAGTACCGTCGAGCGCGCCGGCTGCAGCAGCGAGCGGATGTGATAGGCCCCAAGCCAGCGCAAGACGAGAAGAGTGGCGAACACCATCACCATCGTTGCGAAGGTTATCATGGTCGCGGCCTGGGGATCGAGCGCGATGGCCGACTGCATGAACAATGCCGTGGTGCCAGCAAACAGCACCACAGAGTCTGACACCTTGAGAACGCGCTGTACGATCTCGGGATCCAGAAAGTTGTGTGAAAGAGCTGGTGCGTAGCCTGTTTGTGCGATGCCCGTGAAAGCCCCCGATAACATTTGACCAGCCGTAATATGGCGGGAGCGCCATTCGTTGTGGTGAACCAGGGTGGTGAATATTTGCTTGTCGCGGCGGGCCGCAGACGCATAGGGCGAAGCTCACTGCAAAATGGCCCAATTCGGCATGCAAATTAAGTGAATGGCAACCATAAGCCTTGAAACTTGTGGGAGCCTTGAAACCGCAAGGACGAATGACCACGTGTCTATAGTTGCGCTGCCAGTATGCAAGGGAAACTGGGTGACGCGGCCAGCCAATGAGGGATTTTTCATGAAACTGCCAGCACTCGCTGCCTTCGCTGCAGCCATCGCCGTAACCAGCCTGCCAGCTGCTGCACAAGACCTTTCACTCGAGCCCGAAGAAATTGCATCGCTGTTCCCCGGCCACTACGAGGCCCGGGTCGCAGGCGGATACCAGCTGCTGATCGCGGCGAAGGAAGACGGATCCATGATGGGCCGCGCCTTCGGTAAGGAGGATCAGGGCGCCTGGAAACTCGAGGACAACAAGCTGTGCGTGGCCTGGCGCTCATGGACCCGCGGCAAGTTCAAGTGCGGCTCCATTGTCCAGTACGGCGATTGGTACGTTGCAACTAACGCTGAAGATGGTGACACTATGCAGTTCCGGCCAGTTGACAAGCGTGTCGTGATGGCTGCGCAGGTCGGCCGCGTTCGAGGTACCGACCGCTAGCCCTGCAATTGCAGCAACGCTTTTTCGCAACGCGGTGGTCCGCTCAGGCCCGCCGCGTTTTCATTTGCGCGCCCTGGCATCCAGCCTCCAAGAGCACAAGGATCAGCCACGCCCGCGATAGGTGGGCACGCCCTGGTCGGGCAGCCAGAGGCCTTTCGGCGGAGCGCCGGTTTGCCAGAATACGTCGATGGGCATGCCGCCGCGCGGATACCAGTATCCGCCAATGCGAAGCCACTTGGGCCGCAGCAGCTTTTTCAGGTCGAGGCCGATGCGAACCGTGCAGTCCTCGTGAAAGGCGCCGTGATTGCGGTAGGAACCCAGATAGAGCTTGAGAGACTTGGATTCCACGATCCACTTGCCCGGCACGTAGTCGATGACAAGGTGGGCAAAGTCCGGCTGGCCGGTGACCGGGCAGATCGAGGTGAACTCAGGCGCAGTGAAGCGCACGAGATAGCTCTCGCCCTGATGCGGTGCGGGAACGCGCTCAAGCTGCGCTTCCTCTGGCGACGAGGGTAGGGGCGTATGCTGTCCAAGTTGCGATACGGCGGGCTTCTTGCTCATGAGGTTCAGGCAGCCTTTGCGCTGTTCAGGGCGCCGGCAATGGCGGCATCCAGTTTGTCAACAATCTCGGCAACGTGGCTCTCATCTATGGTGTAGGGTGGGGCGAGCAGCACGTGATCGCCGGCCAGTCCGTCCACCGTGCCGCCCATCGGGTAGCACATCAGCCCGCCTGCTAGCGCGCGCTTCTTGATGACCGCGTTGAGCTTTAGAGCCGGGTCGAACGGCGCCTTGGTCTCCTTGTCAGCCACCAGCTCGACGCCCAGGAACAGGCCTCGCCCACGGACGTCGCCGACATTCGGATGCTGACCGAAACGGGCTTCCAGCGCGCTCAGCAGCTTGGCTCCCATGTCATTCACGTTGGCAAGCAGGTTGCGGGACTCGATTTCCTTCAGCACTGCAACGCCAGCCGCACAGGCCGCCGGATGGCCCAGATAGGTGTGGCCGTGCTGGAAGAACCCTGAGCCTTGCTCGATGGCCGAATAGATATCGGCTGAGCACAGCATGGCGCCGATTGGCTGAATGCCCGCGCCCAGACCCTTGGCGATGCACACCATGTCCGGGCGAACATTGTCCGTCTGCTCGCTGGCAAA
This sequence comes from Alphaproteobacteria bacterium, assembly GCA_024642465.1. Lineage (GTDB taxonomy): Bacteria > Pseudomonadota > Alphaproteobacteria > Rhizobiales > Aestuariivirgaceae > Anderseniella. Next base: position 3,090 of record JAHEBA010000136.1, on the reverse strand, counting down.
CAGCGAGCCCGTCCGTCCCATGCCGCACATCACCTCATCAAGGATCAGGAGCACCCCGTACTTGTCGCAAATCTCGCGGATGCGGGCATAGTAGCCGGGCACGGCGGCGACCGCGCCAAGCGTGGCACCCACCACCGGTTCGGCGATGAAGGCGGCAACGCTGTCGGCCCCCAGCTCCAGTATCTTTGCCTCAAGCTGGTTGGCGATGCGCTGGCCGTAGGCCTCCGGCGTCTCGCCAGCCTCAGCCCAGCGCCAGTAGTAGCACGGGTCGATATGGTGCATGGCGGCGGTGAGGAACGGTTCGAACTGCTTGCGCCGCCAGCGGTTGCCGCCAGCCGCCAGCGCACCCAGCGTGTTGCCATGATAGCTTTGCCAGCGGGCAATGATGTGGCGGCGGTTCGGCTCGCCCTTCTCCAGGAAATACTGCCGGGCAAGCTTTATGGCAGCCTCGGTGGCTTCAGACCCGCCGGAGACGAAATATACGCGGTCGATACCTTCCGGCGCGCGGGCGATCAGCATCTCGGCCAGCTCTTCCGCCGGCTCGGACGTGAAGAAGCTTGAGTGTGCCCAGGCCAGCTTGTCGAGCTGCGCCTTCACTGCCTCGTGCACTGGCCCCGGCGAATGCCCAAGGCAGGAAACAGCTGCGCCGCCGCAGGCATCAAGATAACGCTTGCCGGCACTGTCGATGATATAGGGGCCATCTCCGGCAACCGCGACAGCGGGGTTCAGCTTGGTATGGCGGGGGAAGACTTTTGACATCGGTGTGCTTCCTGTCAGGCAGCGGCACGCAGGCCGAGCATTTCGCGCGCCTGGGCCCACGTGGCAACAGGGCGCTCGTACTTGTCGCACAGTTCAACCGCCCGCTTGACCAGTGCCGCGTTCGACGGCGCCAGCCGGTCCTTGTCGAGACGCACATTGTCTTCCAGCCCGGTCCGGGCATGCCCGCCCGCGGCGATGCACCACTCATTGAGAACGATCTGGTTCTGCGCGATGCCGGCGCCACACCATTTTGCGTCCGGTGCGAGCCGCTTCAACGTCTTGACGTAGAAATCGAAGACTTCCTTGTCGACCGGCATGGCGTTCTTCACCCCCATCACGAACTGGACGTAAAGCGGCTTCTTGAGCCGGCCGTCTTCTGACATCTTCACAGCCTGGAAAATGTGGCTGAGGTCGAACGCCTCGATCTCCGGCTTGATGTCGTACTTGATCATCTCGGATGCAAGCCAGTCCACCAGGTCCGGCGAGTTCTCATAGACCCTCGTCGGGAAGTTGTTGGAGCCGACGGTCAGAGAGGCCATGTCGGGCTTGAGCGGCAGCATGCCACCGCGCTCCTGGCCGGAACCCGAGCGCCCGCCGGTGGAGTATTGGATGATCATGCCGGGGCAATGTTTCTTGAGACCTTCGCCGAGACGCGCGAACTTGTCCGGGTCGGAAGTGGGCGTCTCGTCATCGTTGCGGACATGGCAGTGGGCAACGCTGGCGCCAGCCTCGAATGCCTGGTGCGTCGACTCGACCTGCTCCGATATGGAGATCGGCACGGCCGGGTTGTTTGCCTTCTTCGGCACCGATCCGGTGATGGCGACGCAGATGATGCAGGGCTCGGACATGGAGCAAATCCTCCGGTAATTCCTGCCATCTTTCTTGCGCCGATGGGCGTGTGGCGTCAACCGGTCAGCGCAGCATCGCGGCCATGCAAATGGCATCACGAAATAGAAATGCGCCGCAAATACGCCCTTGATCATGCGCCTGGTAGCAGGACAGATAAGCTAGAATGAACTGGCCGCTTAACTAAGATCTTACCGTCGCTGACGTCAGCTAGGTTCAGGGCTGTGTGAGTCTAACACCAGACCCGCGCTTGTGTCATCGGCATCGATGAGCATGATTGGAACTGTGGCAGCTGCATCCCCCGGACGACAAGACACGAACGCCGCTCATGCAACCCACCTGTGCCGTTCCGGCGAGACCGTCTGAAGATCCCAGATACGCGCAGGCTGGCGTTGTTCATTTTGCAAAATCGCAGCTTTTGATTGCATAAACGTTACAATTTCTCCACTTAATAGAGCGATCCACTGCTACGGTGTTGCCATTCGTACTCCTGGCCCGTGCTTGTCATCGGCATCGATGAAGATGATGCCGGCTTCTTCAAAAACTGCCTGCAGGTTCTGTAGCGATTGGCTGCGGCTCGGGGGGACGTCGTCGTAGCTTTCTAGTCTATGCAGGGTCTGTCTCGTTATCTGCGCCTTTTCGGCAGCCCCCTCCGACGACCAATTCAGCAAAGCTCGCGCTGCTCGTATTTGAGACCCGGTAATCACAATTGTGCCATATTTAAATTACATATGTAATATATAAGTTACATTAGTCTCATTTAGGAGTGCCATACTTATGACCGTCACCTATCTACTTTCCGGAGAGGCTACCCTGTTCAGCGAACTGCGTCGCCGGTTGATTGAAGCCGATCCTGATATCGATGAGACCACCTTGTTGGACACACTTGAGGGCGCGACCAACCTGAAGGAGGCGCTCGGTGAAGTGGTGCGTTCAGCCCTAGAGGATGAGGCCATGCTGTCGGGTCTGAAAGGCAGACTAGACGATCTCAAGGTCGGGCTGGAGCGCATCCGGCACCAGATCGAGAAAAAGCGCGAAGTGGCCCTGGCTGTCATGGAAGAAACCGGTCTGGAGAAACTGAATGAACCGGACTTTACCGTGTCGTTGCGAATCTCGCCACCCGGTGTGGTGATCACCTCGGAAGAAGATATCCCGGAATGGTTCTGGATCCCGCAGGAACCCAAGCTCGACAAGCGGGCCATCCTCGATGCCATCAAGGCCGGCACTGCCGTGGCCGGGGCTGAACTGGCCAACACGAAGGTTTCTCTTTCGGTGAGGACCAGATGATGGGCTTCGAGGGTCAGCAGGTCAGGAATCTCAGGGCGAAGCTGAAGCCCAAGTTTGTCCACTCACGGATCGTGGAGGGCACCGAGCTTCACTATCTCGAAGGCTGGCATGTCATTGCCGAGGCCAATCGGATCTTCGGCTTTGATGGCTGGGACCGGGAGACTGTCGAAACGAAATGCGTCTGGACCAAGCAGAATG
>JAHEBA010000135.1 GCA_024642465.1 Alphaproteobacteria bacterium | reverse complement strand
GAAGTTGCCTACATCGAGCGCACCGGTGAGGCCGGCGAACCTGACACAGCGGAGATTGCCGCCCTGTCGGACAACGGCCTTGCCCATCCCGGCAGCCTGGACGGCATCGAGGTCCGCGAACTCGTCATGGAAGGCGGTGCCATGGGCGGGCTTCAGGGCGCAAAGTTGCGCGGCCGCGACGTCGGCATGCGCGAACTGGTCGAGAACGGCTTCGCTTGGGTCTTCAACGGCGTTGCCGGCATGACCGAGGAGCCGTTTGCCTCCTACAAGCTGGGCGACACAGCCGTGATCGAGTTCGTCAACAAGACTGCCTGGCCCCACGCCATGCACCTGCACGGCATGCATGTGCTGCCGGTCGAGATCGACGGCAAGCCCGCCGCTCAACCCGCCTGGCGCGACACGCTGCTGCTCGATCCTGACCAGCGCATCAAGGTGGCATTCGTGGCGCACAATCCCGGCAAGTGGATGCTTCACTGCCACATGCTCGAACACCAGGAAGCCGGCATGATGACATGGGTCGATGTTGTGGCGTGACCCTGCCAACCCCATATGACCGGCCTGCGTGGCGCATCCGATTGGCCTTGATCGCACGCGTGCGCTGCTTTACCCAGAGGCCCGGTGGAACACCCATGACCGGTGGAACGACAAATGAGTGACGACAGCCTGTTTCGCGAGGTGGACGAAGAGGTCCGCCGCGATCAAATCGCCAGCATCTGGAAGCGCTTCGGCAACCTCATCGTTGCCGTCTGCCTGCTCGTGGTCGTCGGCGTCGGGGGCTACAAGGGCTGGCAGTACTGGCAGGCCAAGCAGGCCGAGGAAGCCGGCATGAAGTGGTTCGAGGCCATGCGCCTGGCTGAGGAAGGCAAGGGCGCCGAGGCCGACGCCGCCCTGGCCGGCATCGCCAAGGCGGGCAGCAAGGGATATGCGGTGCTCGCAGACCTCGCCCGTGCCGCAAGTCTGAGCCAGCAGGGCAATGCGGCTGAAGCCCTGACAATCTATGACAAGGTAGCCGCAGATACCGAAGCCGATGCCGCGCTACGTGAACTTGCGCGTGTGCGCGCCGCTTACCTGCTGATCGACACCGCAAGCGTTGACGATCTGGTCAAGCGTCTCGATGGCTTGAGCGCAGGCGAGTCGCCCTGGCGCCATGCCGCTCGCGAAATTCTCGCCCTGGCGAACTTCCGCGCCGGCGATTACAAGAAGGCCGCCGATTTCGCCGCCCAGATTCTGGCCGATCCGGCCACGCCCGCAGGTCTTCGCGCCCGCACCCAGCTCGTGTCTGCCCATCTCGAGCCGCTGTTGCCGCCGGCGGCGAACTGAGGCGCGTTCTTCATGGCGGCCCAACCATCATCTGGCAGGCGGCTGCCGAGCGTTGCCATTGTCGGCCGTCCCAATGTCGGCAAGTCGACCTTGTTCAACCGCCTCACCGGCAAGCGGCTGGCGCTGGTCGATGACCGCCCCGGCGTGACCCGGGACCGGCGCGAGGGCGAAGCCCGCATCGGTGGTCTGAAGTTCCGCATCGTCGACACCGCGGGCCTTGAAGACGCATCTCCAGACAGCCTTGCCCGCCGCATGACCGAGCAGAGCCGGCAGGCCATCGAACTGGCCGACGTCGTGATGTTCATGATCGATGCCCGCGCCGGCGTAACGCCTGCCGACGAGCACTTCGCAAGCCTGGTCCGGCGCACAGGCAAGCCGGTGGTGCTGGTCACCAACAAGGCAGAAGGCGGCAAGGGCGAGGACGGCAGGCTGGAAGCCTATGCGCTGGGTCTTGGCGAGCCGATTGCCATATCGGCCGAACACGGTGAAGGCCTCGGTGACCTGCACGACGCACTGGAAGAAGCCTTCGAACGCCATGCGCCCGCGCCGGCCACCGGTGACGCCTCAGGGGAAGACGAGGACGAAGCGTTTGCCGTGTCAGACGATGACGGCGACGGCGAAGAACCCGCACCGGAGCGTCCGCTCCGGCTGGCCATCATGGGACGGCCCAATGCCGGCAAGTCCACGCTGATCAACCGGCTGGTCGGTGAAGAGCGCATGCTGACCGGGCCGGAAGCCGGCATTACCCGCGATGCCATCGGCCTCGACTGGAGCTGGAAGGGCCAGCGCATCAAGCTGTGGGACACCGCCGGCATTCGCAAGAAGGCCCGCGTTCACGACAAGCTTGAGAAGCTGTCGGTGGCCGACGCGCTGCGTGCGGTAAAGTTCGCCGAGGTTGTCGTGCTGCTGATCGACGCCACCCAGCCGCTGGAAAAGCAGGACCTGCAACTTGCAAGCCTGGTGGCGCGCGAGGGCAGGGCGATGGTCATCGCCATCAACAAGTGGGACCTTGTTGAGGACAAGAACGAGGTGCGCAAGGAAATCGAGCTCGAGGTCACGCGCCTGCTGCCACAGATTTCGGGCATCGCCGTGGTCACCCTGTCCGGCATGACGGGCCGTGGCATCGACAAGCTGATGCCCGCCATCATGGAGACCTACCGGCTGTGGAACGCCCGCGTTCCCACCCACAAGCTCAATGAGTGGCTCGACACACAGACCCAGCGCCATCCGCCGCCGGCACCTGGCGGTCGCCGCATCCGGCTGCGTTACATGACACAGGCCAACGCCCGCCCGCCGACCTTCGTGATATTCTGTTCCAATGCGTCCGACATGCCGGAAAGCTATCTCCGCTATCTGATCAACGGCCTGCGTGAAGACTTCGGATTGTGGGGCGTGCCGGTGCGCATCAACCTTCGCCAGGGCAAGAACCCCTACGCCGGCAAGGCGAAGAAATGACCTGCGGCCTCAGCCGTAGATGGCGCTGACCTCGCCAAGTTCCGCGCACGTCGAAATGATCTCGTCGCCAGCCTCCACGTAGATCAGCCCGGTCACGACACCGGTGGTGATCACGTCGCGGGGGTTCAGCATCAGTCCGTGGGCGTTGAGATAATTGGACAGCCAGGTGAGCGCGATGTCCGGCCCGCCCAGCGCATTGGCGCCGACGCCGGTGGAGACGACCTCGTCGTTCTTCGTGACGGTGAGTTCGAGGCCCGCATAGCGCCCTGCCGGCAGCACGTCATTGGCCGGCCCCAGCACGAATGCATCGTTGCAGCCGCCATCGGCAATGTTCCAGGTGTTGCCGTCCTCGAGCCCGCCCGGCAGCCGCCGGTTCACCAGCTCCAGCGACAGGTGAACGCTGCCAACCGCTGCGATCACTTCCTCGGCAGTGCGGTCGCGGCCGATCGGCGGCAGCACGCGGGACATGGTGAAGGCCACTTCCGGCTCGACCAGTCTGAGTGCCTTGCCGAAAAACGAAACCCGTCCACCGTCTTCCACCGTCCGCTCGGCATAGACCGGGCCGGGGAAGGGGCCGTCGGTGCGCAACATCTTCTGCGCCATCTGGCTGGTGCAGCCGATCTTCCATCCTGTCTGCCGCCAGCCGGTAAGTCTTGCGGCCTCGCACTGCAGCTGGAACGCAGCTTCACTGTCAGCGGGGGCAGGGCCGGGATAGTCGTCCAGCTTGATGCCTTTCGTGCGGGCTTCAGCGAGCACCTGTGCGAGCGGACTGGTCATGCGTGCAGTCCTCTTGCGGCAAGCTTGCCCTCGACGAAGTCATAGATTTCGCCGTTACTGGTGATCTCGGCCCCGAACAGCATGAGGCTCGCCTCCGCCAGTTCGCCCGGCGAGGGCAGCGTCGCCTGGTCCTCGCCCGGCATGGCCTGCCGGCGCATCCGCGTGGCAATGGGGCCGGGGTTGAGCAGGTTGACCCGCACCGGCGTGGTCGCCATCTCGGCAGCCCAGGTGCGCGCTAGCATTTCCACCGCCGCCTTCGACACCGCATAGGCGCCCCAGTAGGCGCGCGCCTTGTGTGCTGCCCCGGAGGTGACGAATACCGCCCGCGCCTGGTCTGAAGCGCGCAGCAACGGCTCGAGCGAGCGGATCAGCCGGTAGTTGGCCGTCACGTTGACCGCCATCACGTCCTCGAACGTGTTAGGCTTCAGGTTCACCAGCGGCGTCAGCGAGCCCAGCACGCCGGCATTGGCGAACAGGATGTCCAGCTTGCCCCAGCGCTCCAGCACCGGCGTGCCCAGCCGGTCGATGCCGGCGAAATCCTTCAGGTCGAGCGGCACCAGCGTTGCCGAGCCGCCATGCGCCTTGATCTCGTCATCGAGCTCTTCCAGCCCACCGACTGTGCGGGCAACCGCGATCACGTGGGCACCTTCCGCCGCCAGCCTCAGCGCCACGGCCCGGCCAATGCCGCGCGAGGCGCCCGTTACCAGCGCGACGCGCCCATCCAGTTTGTGTGTCATGCAAGTCAGGTCCCGAAGCCTGTTTGTCCGCTTGAGTTGCGGATCACCTTTAACCTGCTTCAGCCAGCAGGGAAAGCTGGTGCGGGTTGCCGCCTTCGTTGTAGTCGGTCAGCGGGGTCGGGTAGTCGCCGGTGAAGCAATGGTCGGTGAACTGTGGCCGGTTCGGATCGCGGCCCTCATAACCGGCGGCGCGGTAGATGCCGTCAACCGACAGGAATGTCAGCGACTTGACGCCGATATATTCGCGCATCTCTTCCAGCGTGTGTGTGGCGGCCAGCAGCGCCTTCTGCTCGGGCGTGTCGATGCCGTAGAAGTCAGGGTGCGTGATCGGCGGCGATGCAATGGCCATGTGCACTTCCTTCGCGCCGGCCTCGTACATCATCTGCACGATCTTGACCGAGGTGGTGCCGCGCACAATCGAATCGTCCACCAGCATGATCCGTTTGTCATTAATGACGGCGCGGTTGGCATTGTGCTTCAGCTTCACGCCGAGCGCGCGGATCTGCTGGGTCGGTTCAATGAAGGTGCGGCCCACATAGTGGTTGCGGATGATACCCAGCTCGAACGGCACGCCTGCCTGCTGCGAGAAGCCGAGTGCCGCAGGCACGCCGGAATCGGGCACCGGAATGACCACGTCCACATCCGCCTTGGCCTCGCGGGCCAGTTCGCAGCCCATCTCCTTGCGCACCTGGTAGACCGAGCGCCCGCCGATGATGCTGTCGGGCCGGGAGAAATAGATATACTCGAAGATGCAGGGCCGGGCCGGCACCGGCGGGAACGGCTTGATCGAATGCACGCCCTTGTCAGTGATGACCACTATTTCGCCGTTCTCGACCTCGCGCACGAAGTCGGCGCCGATGATGTCCAGTGCGCAGGTCTCGCTCGACAGGATGTATGCGCCGTTGAGCTTGCCCAGCACCAGCGGGCGGATGCCCAGCGGATCGCGTGCGCCGATCATCTTCTTGGCGGTCAGGCAGACCAGCGAATAGGCGCCTTCAAGCGCCTTGATCGCGTCGATGAAGCGGTCGACCAGCTGGCGCTGGCGCGAGCGGGCAACGAGGTGCAGAACTGCTTCGGTGTCGGAGGTGGACTGGCAGATCGCGCCGTCGGCCACCAGCTCGCGGCGCAGCGCAAGGCCGTTGGTAATGTTGCCGTTGTGCGCCACCGCAAAGCCGCCGGTCGACAGCTCGGCGAACATCGGCTGCACGTTGCGGATCATCTGCTCGCCGGTGGTGGAGTAGCGGGTGTGGCCCACGGCAGAGCGGCCGCGCAGACGCTCCATGGTCGAGGCCTTGGAGAACGCGTCGCCAACCAGGCCGATCCGGCGCTCCGACTGGAACCGCTTGCCGTCGAACGACACGATACCGCAGGCTTCCTGTCCGCGATGCTGCAGCGCGTGCAGTCCGAGCGCGGTCAGTGCCGCGGCATCCTCATGCCCGAAAACGCCGAACACGCCGCACTCTTCGTGCAGCGTGTCGCCATCAAGATCCAGTTCGAAAGCCAGGGTTTCGTTGCTGTGGTTCATCCGGACCCGTCCATGTTGGAGCCACGCTCATGCAGGGCTTCTATCTATTGCGTTCCCTGCGTGCTTTCAATGATCTGGTTCAATGTATTGGTCTGATTTGAACGGTATCCCGTCTCCGTCTCGCCCTGCTGCCGGGTGCCCGGCAGCGGCGCTTCGGCGTCGCCGCGCGTGCTGAGCGTGGCCGGGTTGCCAATCTTGGATTGCAGATCATCAGCCAGATCGGGCCCCATCAGCCCGACGGTGAGCAGGGCGTCCACGGCGAAACTGGAAACCGACGTGACCAGCGGCAGCGTCATCGCATCACGCACCGCATTGTCGATCTTGTCCCGGGGCACAAGCCAGACATAGAAGATGAACACCGCCATCGTCAGCACCAGCCCGCGCGCCAGCCCGTAGAAGAAGCCGAGCGTCCGGTCGATCGGGCCGGCGCCGGTTTCGAGCAACGCATCGGAAATCTTCGCGCCGATGATCGACAGCACGATCAGCACCACCAGGAACACGGCGCCGGCCACCGCAATGGTGACCACGACGTCGTTCTCGCCGATATAGGGTTTGAGCAAGTCGGTCGCCTGCTTGCGCACCGGCTCGGAAAAGATCGCGTAAAACGCAGCCACTGCGGCTGCGCTCCATGCAACCAGCGAGAGAACCTCGCGCGACAGTCCGCGCATGATCGCCATCAGGCCGGAAATCAGCATGACTGCGGCAAGCGCAATATCAGGCCAGGTAAATGACATGAGTCCATATCTCCCGGATCGGGCATTCGCCCGGTTGCCCCGATCCGCTTACATCCCCGGTT
>JAHEBA010000044.1 GCA_024642465.1 Alphaproteobacteria bacterium | reverse complement strand
GCAACATGGGCGCTGCCCGACAGCGCCGAGGCGATTAACCGGGTCTGGTCCGGCGCACGCGGACGCGCACTGCTTGAGGCAAAGCTTGGCCTCACGCCGGATACGATACGCCTTACCGGCATCAAGGCCCGCCTGGACGACGCGACTGCGACCGGTTCTTTCCGCGTCACGACCGGCGAGACTCCATCAGTCTCGGTGCGCATGGTGGCCGACACCATCAACATCGACCGCTATGCGCCGCGGGGCTTTTCCGATACCGCCATCGAGGACGGCACCTTGACGGGGCTTGCAGACCTTGCTGCAGGGTTGCTCGCATTCGGCAACGCCCAGGTCACCATCCAGACCGACAGCCTCGTGTTGCGGGGCGTCGAGGCCCGGGACATTGCTGTGGACGTCGACATGTCCGAAGGAGCGATCGAACTGCGCACCGTCGAGATCGGTGGCATAGGCGACGCCAGGCTGGACATTGCCGGCGTCCTGAACCTCCCTGCCGAGGGCATGACAGGTTCCGTCTCCGGCACGTTCAAGGCGACTGACCCCCGGCCGTTCCTGCGCCTGGCTGGCATCATTGACGCCGCCGACAGCCGCTCACCATGGGCCCGTCGCCTGGGACCAGTGGATGTAAAGATCCTCTCCGAACTTACCACCGCTGCTTCGGAGAACTCGCTCAAGGCGACACTGCGAGGAACCGCCGCTGGCGCCAGTATCGACGCCAGCGCAATCTTTGACGGCAACCTTCAGGACTGGCGTGCCGGCAAGCTGATGCTGGAAGCAACCGCCACCGGGTCAACCAGCGCAAATCTTCTGGCGCTCACAGGCCTTGAACCGGTCAAGGGCGGCGGTCAACCGGCCAGCGTCGAGCTGAAGTTGTCTGGCACCCCCTCGTCCGCCCTTTCCGGCACGGCCCGTGTCTCCGCGTTTGCAGCCAACATGGACGTCGACGGCGGCCTCACCGTCAACCCGCAAGGCCGCGTGGCTGGAACCGGCCGCCTTGGCCTGGCTGCTGACGACGCAAGCCCCCTGCTGGCGGCACTAGGCATCAACATGCCCGCCTGGCCCGATGGGTTATCGCGCGGATTGACCGTGGAGTCAGACACGGTTGTGAGCGATGGCGTGATCATGCTGCAACCCTTCAAGGCCAGCCTGCCAGCCAATACGGCCTCCGGCACGGTCAAGCTTTCAGGCACGATCCGCGAACCTCAAATCACTGCAGACCTTGAACTGGAGCATCTCGATGCGGGCTGGCTCGCCGGCGTCCTGACCTCCTCGCCCACTGAGCCCAGCCAATCGGCAGAAACCTTTGACCTCACTCGCACGGGCTGGCTCGGGCAATCACTTCGCCTTGGCGCGGACCGGCTGGCCATCATGCCTGGTCTCGCGCTGGCAAAAGGCACCCTCGCCGTCGAGCGCAGTGGCGATGGCAAGTTCGACGTCAGGCTCGAAGGCAAGACATCCGCTGGCAAGCCATTCAATCTCACAACCGCGGCAACCATCGATGCGCCACTGGTGCGCGTCGAGGGAAAGCTCGCCGCGGGTCTGAACGCCGGTGATCTGCTGCAGACCAACAACGGCCAGCCGGCGATCTCAGGCGCGGTAAACCTGGGCATTGCCTTTTCAGGCGAAGGCCGCAGCCCGGCCGGACTGTTCAGCCAGCTCTCCGGCGGCGGCAACCTTGATGCGGCCACCGTGTCCATCGCCGGGTTGAACCTCGGCGCACTAACGCCACGGCTGGAAGGCCTTGACACAGTCGAGAACCTTGACCAACTGATCACCTCCACCCTCGCGTCCGGCCCCTTCTACGCCCGGATGGACGAGATGCCACTGACCCTTTCAACCGGCATCCTGCGTTCGCCCGCCATTGCAATCACGGCCAACGGCGGCGAAGGCAACATGCGGCTGACAGCCGATCTCGCCGGCCCCCGAACCCGCATCGACATATCACTGAAGCCTTCCGGCGGCGGCGTGCCCGAAGGCATGCCGGGACTGTCCATGCGCCTGGCCGGCCATCCGCAGGCGATGCAGCGCAGCTATGACGCCGGCACCATGAAGACATGGGTCGTAACAAACGTGTTGCAACAGGGCATGGACCGGCTGGAAGAATTGCAGCGTGAGGAGCAGCGCCTCATCGAAGAAGAGCGCAAGTTCCGCGAAGAACAGGAACGCAAGGAAGCCGAGCGGCGTCAGCGCATCATCGAGCAGCGACAGGCCGCCGAGAGTGCGCGCCGGCGCGCGGCAGAAGAACTTGAAAGGCTCAAGTCGGCAGCCGAAGTGCGCCACCGCGAACAGGAAGCAGAACAGAAGAGGCTGGAGGAGCTGATTCAGCAGAACCTGCCCATGGACATTCCGCAGGATGCCCTTGTGACGCCCCAGACCGGCTCAACGGGTCAGCCGCCTGCAACTGCGAACTGACCTCAGCAGACCACCTGCACGGTGCCCGCCGAGGCGCGGATCGAAACCGGGACATGGCCGGCAAAGTCGCCGTCCGCCTGTACCGGCGCACCTGCCGGGCTGGTGATGTCGATGGCGCGCACGCCACTGAAGTACCGCACGCCCGCGCTGCGGTGGAGGCGGCCAAGACCAAGCGCTGCCTGGCAGGCCAGCGCGGCAAGCCGGCCGGGCCGCATCAGCGCCAGCACGCACAGCGTGCCGTTGCCGAGATCGTTGTCAGGCGCGGCGACGAACGGCCCCCCATAGTGGCGTCCGTTCATGACAATCACGCCAGCAGCGCTCATTTGCTCACCATCAACGTCCATTTCGAGCGGCTCGAACCCGTACTGCATCAGTGTGTGTGCAGCAGATGTCACGAACGCAAGCTTGCCGGCCTTGCGCTTGAGCCGGCCGTCCACGTTTGCCACCACCTGCGCATCGAAGCCTGCCCCGGCGGTGAACACGAACCGGCGGCCATTCAGCGACGCCGTCTCGACAGGTCGCGTGCGGCCGGCAAGGATCACCTCGGCCAGATCACCCGGATCTGACGGAAGCCCGAGTTCCAGCGCCACCACATTGGCAGTGCCCGCCGGAATGATGGCAATCTTCTGCGGGTCGCCCGGTTCGAGCCCGTTGACGCCCTCCATCAGTGTGCCGTCGCCACCGGCGAGGGCTATCACGTCATGGCTGCCGTTGCGCTCCGCCCGCAGGATCTCCTCGGCGTGGCCGGGATGGGTCGTGGCGCGGGAGACGACGCGGCCGCCGCGCATGCCAATTGCCCTGGCAACGGCGCTCACCTTGTCAGCCGTCCTCTGACCCGCTGCCGGGTTTTGTATTATCAGGATGTTCTTGCCCATCAGGGCGGGAAGATAACCGCAAATCCTTACCCATAGCTTCCCGCACCCCGCTCATGAGCCAGTCAGGCGCAGTTGAAGCGCCGATATTCACGTCCAATACTTGCGGCCCACGCTGTCTCATAGGTAACTGTGAGATGCAGGGATGAATTTGGTTCAGTGAAAATGATGGCCAGCGGCTGGTGTGGTGCTGTCTGGTCATTTTCCTTGGTCCTTCCGATGAAAGACCCGTCCTGCTTGTTAACCACGACTATCGCCGGCTTAAGAGGGACCGGATGTGCAATTTATCACATTGCGCGGATGGTAGCTTTGCCCCACCAACGACAGGTGTCAGTTGTAGCTTGCTTATCAGGCAGCTATAGCCGTCCGCCCGCTCCACACAAAGTTGGACGCCGTCGTAGATCTACGAAGGCTTGCAGCAAGACGTCGTGTCAGTGAATATAACTGCCGCTGGTGTGACTCCTACCAGCGCCGTTCTCCGTGAGGAAGGAACGCGAAAAGCCCCGGCCAATCCCCTGAGCCGGGGTTTCTTGTTGTTATTTGTGGCCACGCCGCGGGAGCAATCCTTGGGAAGCCCCCTGTTACAAGCAGGGCAACAAGTGTCTTAGTCCCCCACATACTGCACCGCGCCCAACCAATTCACTCACTGCATGGCAGCCCATTTTGTTTGCAGTCCGGCTCCAAGGGGGCTTGCGCCTTGCAGGAAATATATATACTTTACATTGTAAAGTTATTTGCGAGACAGTGATGCGAGACATCGACAAGGCGCTTGCCGACATTTCCAGCATCAAGAGCCAGCTTGCGGCCGGAACCATGTTCCGCGGCTTCGGCCCTGCCGTAATGGCCCTGACCGGGGTCATGGCCCTTGCAGTCGCTGCGAGCCAGGCGTGGGCCTCGCCGTCCGACACCGCGTATGCCTTCGTGACCTCCTGGGTCATCACGGCTGCAGTCGCCATCATGCTGTCTGGCGTGGAAGTCATTGCCCGCACAAGGCGCCAGCATGGCGGGCTGGCGGACGCCATTCTGATCAATGCGCTGGAGCAGTTCCTGCCGGCAGCCTTTGCCGGCATCGCGCTGACCGCCGTCTTCTGGACGTTCGCGCCCGCCGTCCTGTGGACACTGCCGGGCCTGTGGCAGGTGCTGGTGTCCCTGGGCCTGTTCGCCGCCGGGCGCACCCTGCCCCGCGAAGTCAGGTGGGTCGCCGGTTGGTACATGGTGACCGGCTGCGCCGCCCTGGCGCTCAACGCCTCATCGTCCGCCCTGAACCCCTGGGTCATGGGCCTGCCCTTCGGCATCGGCCAGCTGGCCCTCGCCGCAGTGTTGAAGTTTGCCTACGGAGAATATCCCGCCAATGACCGCTGACGCTCCATTCGCTTTTGACGGCCTCGACCGCGTCATCCACGAGAAGGCGCGGCTGTCCATCCTCACCTCGCTCATTTCCCATGCGGACGGGCTTTCCTTCAACGAGCTCAAGTCCCTGTGCGCACTGACCGACGGCAACCTGTCGCGCCACGTGGCGGTGTTGCAGGAGGCAGGTCTTGTGGCCGTCACCAAGGGCTTTGAAGGCAACCGCCCCCACACCACCTGCGCCCTCACACCCGCCGGCAGACAGAAGTTCATGGACTATCTGAACGAGCTCGAGCGCGTCCTGAAGAACGCTGCGGGGGCACCCTCCGCAAGCCCTTCAACGGTACCCGGCAGCCTCAAACCGGCCTGACTCAACCTATCAGAAACTCAGCCTAACTCATTGACGCAAAACTTTATCCGAACGCTTTACAATGCAAAGTAATCTTGTCTGCAAAGTCACGAACCAGCCCGCCCCGGGCCTTCACGTCGGCATCATCATGGACGGCAATGGCCGCTGGGGAACCCTGCGAGGCCTTACCCGTACGCAAGGCCACGAGGCAGGCGTCGAGGCGGTGCGCCGAACGGTTGCCGCAGCCCCCTTCCTCGGCATCGACACGCTCACGCTGTTCGCCTTCTCGTCGGACAACTGGAAACGGCCGAGGCCGGAGGTCGACGGCATGATGCGCCTCATCGAGCATTATGTGGCGCGCGAGACTGAGCCCTTCATCGCTGCCGGCATCCGCCTCACCGTCATTGGACGGCGCGACCGCCTGTCATCCCGCGTCGTCGGAACCATCGAGAACGTCGAACGCGAGACCGCCCCGGGAACCCGCCTCAACGTGCGCATCGCCATCGACTATTCCGGACGTCACGCCATCCTCGAAGCAGCCCTGCGCGCGGTCCGTTGTGGCGCAGTTGACGAGGCCTCTTTCAGCGAGCAGCTTGCTGCCGGCTCCGGCTATCGCGACGTGGACCTAGTCATCCGCACCTCCGGTGAGCAGCGCCTGTCCGGCTTCCTGCCGTGGGAAGCGACCTATGCCGAGCTGCACTTCTGCAAGAAGCTGTGGCCCGACTTCACCGGCGAGGACCTGGCCCTTGCTGTGTCGGACTTCAGATCCCGCGACCGGAGATTTGGCGGGTTGAGCATCGCCACGCAAAGCCTGCAAGGCAACAGCCATGCAACACAAACAGATGCACTTGCAGGAAAAATCATTTCTCCCGGTTTGCAATCGAGCGCCAATTGCTTTTGACTGTCAGACGCAAGCTGATCATTCCAGCGGCAGCGAGCCTGCCGCCATCAAACAGCAGGGAGTTTCAAATGATTGCCAAGACACTGAAAGCAGGCCTCGCCGCCGCGGCCATGTTGGCTGCTGCCTCATCCGCCGTGATGGCAGACACGCTCGCCGACATCATTTCGCGTGGCAAGATGGTCGTCGGATCCAAGGCTGACTACGCACCGTGGGGCATGCGCGATGCCCAGGGCAACATCGTCGGCATGGAAGTCGACATGGCCATGGATCTCGCCAAGCGCATCGGCGAGAAGGCCGGCAAGACCATCGAAGTCGAAGTCGTGCCCGTTGTTGCATCCAACCGCATGCAGTTTCTCGAGCAGGGCAAGATCGACGTGATGATCGCCACAATGTCCGACAAGCTGGAACGCCGCGAAGTGGTTGGCATCGTTCAGCCCAACTACTACTCGTCAGGCGTGGCCGTGTTCGCTCACAAGGACTCCGGCATCAAGGACTGGCCCGACATCGAAGGCAAGAACATCTGCGGTACCCAGGGCGCCTGGTACAACAAAGAATGGGGCGAAAAGAACAAGGCCAACATGATCGTTTTCAAGGGCGTGCCCGAAATCGAGGCTGCCCTGCTCGATGGCCGCTGCGTCGGCTGGCTCTATGACGACTCCGCCTTCATTCCGCGCAAGGTCAACGAGCCGGAGAAGTGGAAGGACTACTCCATCTCCACCCCCGTCGTGGCTGACGCCCCCTGGGGTGCCGCCGTGCGCAAGGAAGAAGTCAACGAGCCCATCGGCAAGGCCCTGTCGGAAGCCATCATCGACTGGCACAAGTCCGGCAAGATCGTCGAGTGGGAAAAGAAATGGGGCATTCCGCCCACCAAGTGGGTCGCCATGATGCAGGAAAAGTGCAACGCCGGCGACAAGATCTGCGACGACGTTCTTGACGAAGGTGAAGTGAAGTAACCCTGACGAACTGCAGCGGGGCCCGGCACTCACCGGGCCCTTCTGTCTTGCCGACAACACGCATCCGGAACTGGAGGGGCTCTTGGAAACGGTTGCCGACTTTTTCCTGTGGCTGAAAGAGGCGCACGGGATCAAGCTCACGATATTCTACGATCCGCTGGACCGCAGCCGCTTCCTCAACGGAGTGTGGACCACAATCCACCTGTCCTTCGTCTGCGTGCTCGCCAGCATCGCGATCGGCATCGCCGGGGCCTGGCTGCAGATGTCGCCGCTGGTGTGGGTCCGCCGCATCATGAGCGGCTACATCGCGTTCTTCCGCAACACGCCACCGCTCGTACAGCTCTATTTCTTCTATTTCGCCGTGGATTCGGCCCTGTCCGGGTTGTTCGACATCCGCGGCGGCATTCTCAGCAGCTATGGCTGGGCGGTGATCGCCCTGTCATTCTTCGCCGGCGCCTTCAACACCGAAATCTTCAGGGCCGGCATCGAGGCGGTGCCAAGATCAACGATCGAGGGCGCAGAGTCGCTGGGCTATTCGCGTTTCCAGATCTATCGCTACATCACCTTCCCGCTGGCCTACCGCGTCTGCCTGCCGGCGCTCAACAACAACCTGGTGAACCTGGTCAAGACGACCACCGTCGCCTACGCCATTGCCGTGCCGGAGACGCTCTACATCTCCAACCAGATCTGGTCCGACGAGTACAACGTGCCGGAAATGATGAACGTGGTCTGGATCGTCTACATCCTGCTGGTCGGCGTATTGGTCTGGATGATGCACCGGTGGGAAAAGGCCATTCGCGTCCCGGGGTTTGGCCAATGAAAAACGTGCTGCACAACAACTCCACCGACCTGCCCGTTCTGCTGCCGTTCCGCCCCGGCGCGGCCACCTGGGATGCGCGCGACTGGGCGGGCCTTGCGACCAGCAAGCGGTTCGGCCTGGCGCTGGCGCTGGTGTTGATATCCTGGCTGCTCATCGACGCCGCCCACGCGCAGATGGTCGGTGCGCAGGGCCAGACCGTCTGGCAGACCATCGTCAAATGGACACCGCTGATGTTCTTTGGCCCTGAAGGCGAGTTCGGCGGCTTCGTGCTCAACATCGTCGTCAGCTTCATCGCCATGGCGCTCGGCACCTTCATGGGGCTGTGGCTGGGGCTGGGCCAGGTATCGCCGAACAGATTCATCCGCCGCACGTCGTGGGTCGTCACCCAGTTGTTCCGCAATTCTCCGTGGCTGGTACTGCTGTTCTACTTCATGCTGCTGATCCCGTTCTTCATCCGCATTGGCGATACCCGCATCGAGATTGCCGGCTGGACCAAGGCCACCTTCGCCCTGTCGCTGCCGATCATGGCCAACGTCTCCGAGATCGTGCGCGGCTCCATCGCGTCCATTCCCACCGGCCAGTGGGACTCGGCCGAGAGCCTAGCCTTCACCCGCAGCCAGACCCTTTGGCGCATCATCCTGCCGCAATGCATCAAGCGCATGATCCCGCCATGGATGAACTGGTACTGCATCCTCACCATGTCGACGCCGCTGATTTCCATCCTCGGGGTCAATGACGGCATGACGCTCACCCAGGACGCGCTAGCAGCTGAAGGGCGCAGCGAGTACCTGATCCCGATGTACCTGTGGCTGATGTCGTGGTTCTTCATCTACAGCTACCCGATTGCCGTCCTGACCCGCAGGCTCGAAAACCGCTTTGCGGTCAACCAGTAGGAATGCCCGATGAGTGAAACCTGGACCCCCGACCAGCCCATCGTCTCGATCAAGGACGTGCACAAGTCGTTTGGCGACCTCGAGGTGCTCAAGGGCGTTTCCCTGGACGTGATGAAGGGCGAGGTGATCTGCATCATCGGTCCGTCAGGTTCCGGCAAATCGACGCTGATCCGCTGCATTAACGCGCTCAACGACATCCAGTCCGGCTCCATCAAGGTCGAGGGCCAGGAGGTCAACTCGCCCAACCTCGACAAGCTGGAACTGCGCAAGAAGGTCGGCATGGTGTTCCAGCAGTACAACCTGTTTCCGCACAAGACGGCGCTGGAGAATGTCATGATGGCGCCGGTGCTGGTGTTGAAGCAGGACCCTGCGAACGTCGACAAGCGCGCCCGCGCCCTGATCAGCAAGGTACGCCTCGAAGGCAAGGAGAACGCCTATCCGGGCGAGCTGTCAGGCGGGCAGCAGCAGCGCGTCGCCATTGCCCGCTCACTGGCCATGAACCCCGACGTTATGCTGTTCGACGAAGTCACCGCCGCGCTCGACCCGGAGACGGTCAAGGAAGTGCTGGTCACCATCAAGGACCTCGCGGCGGAAGGCATGACCTGCATCCTCGTCACCCACGAAATGGGCTTCGCCCGCGAGATTGCCGACCACATCTATTTCACCGACCGCGGCGTGATCGTGGAGCACGGCCCGCCCGCGACGTTCTTCAAGAAGGCGAAGGACCCGCGCACGCGGGAATTCCTCAGCCAGATCCTGTGATCTTTCCGGTCCGCCACGAGCGCGAATCCCTCGAATCCGTGCGTGCAAGTGCTATATAGGCACTCATGACCAACGCACCTGCCCAGTCCGGCTCCGGCATCGCGGCTCGCGCCGCCGCCGCATCCGCCCCGCCTTACCTGCGCGCGCTCAACCCCGAGCAGCGCGCGGCCGTGGAAACGCTCGACGGCCCGTTGCTGGTGCTGGCGGGTGCAGGCACCGGCAAGACGCGTGTGCTGACCACCCGGCTTGCCCACATCCTCGCCCAGCGCAAGGCGTGGCCCGGCGAGATCCTCGCCGTCACCTTCACCAACAAGGCGGCGCGCGAAATGAAGGAGCGCATCGGCGGGCTCATCGGCGGCATGGTCGAGGGCATGACATGGCTCGGCACGTTCCACTCGATCGGCGTCAAGATGCTGCGCCGACACGCCGAACTCGTGGGCCTCAAGTCCGACTTCTCCATCCTCGACACCGACGACCAGCTACGCCTGCTCAAGCAACTGATCCAGGCCGAGGGCATAGACGAAAAGCGCTGGCCCGCCCGCCAGCTTGCCGCCCATATCGATGGCTGGAAGAACCGGGGCCTGACGCCGGACAAGGTGCCTGCCGGCGAAGGTGCGGCCTACGCCAACGGCAAGGGCGCGCAGCTCTATCGGGACTATCAGGCCCGGCTGAAAGTGCTGAATGCCGTGGACTTCGGCGACCTGCTGCTCGAGAGCCTGCGCCTGTTCCAGGAAAATCCCGACGTGCTGGCCGGGTACCAGAAGAAGTTCAGGTACATGCTGGTGGACGAGTACCAGGACACCAACGTGGCGCAATACCTGTGGCTCAGGCTGCTGGCGCAAGGCCACCGCAACATCTGCTGCGTCGGCGACGACGACCAGTCGATCTATGGCTGGCGCGGAGCGGAGGTGGACAACATCCTGCGCTTCGAGAAGGACTTCCCCGGCGCGTGCGTCATCCGGCTGGAGTCGAACTACCGCTCCACCCCGCACATCCTCGGCGCAGCATCCGGCCTGATCGCCCACAATGAGGGCCGCCTCGGCAAAACCTTGCGCACCGACCAGAATGCCGGCGAGAAGGTGCGCGTGCGCGGCCACTGGGACGGCGACGAGGAAGCCAGTGCCATCGGCGAGGACATCGAGCAGGCCCAGCGCGCCGGCACCTCGCTGGAGGAAGTCGCCATTCTCGTGCGCGCCTCATTCCAGATGCGCGCCTTCGAGGACCGCTTCATCACCCTCGGGCTGCCTTATCGCGTGGTCGGCGGCCCGCGCTTCTATGAGCGCGCCGAAATCCGAGATGCGCTGGCTTATCTCAAGGTCACCATGTCGCCCGACAACGACCTCGCCTTCGAGCGTATCATCAACGTGCCCAAACGCGGCATCGGCGACAACTCGGTGCAGAAGATTCACGCCATCGCCCGCGCAACCGGCACATCGCTGCACCGCGCCGCGCTGGACATTGTGCAGACGGAAGAGCTGCCCAACAAGGCCCGCAAGGCGCTGGCCGACCTCCTCGCGTCCTTCGCCCGCTGGCGTACCCAGGTCGACACTCTGCCGCACACCGAGGTGGCCGAGATCATTCTCGACGAGTCCGGCTATACCGAGATGCACCAGCAGGACAAGGACCCCAAGGCGCCTTCGCGGCTGGAAAACCTGAAAGAGCTTGTGCGCTCCATGAACGAGTTCGAGACCATGGAAGGTTTCCTCGAACACATCGCGCTGGTGATGGACGTGGAGCAGTCCGGCGAACAGGAAGAGAAGGCGTCGATCATGACGCTGCATGCCGCCAAGGGCCTCGAGTTCGACACCGTGTTCCTGCCCGGCTGGGAGGAAGGCCTGTTCCCTCACCAGCGCGCCCTGGACGAGTCGGGCAAGGCGGGGCTCGAGGAAGAACGCCGCCTCGCCTATGTCGGCATCACCCGGGCGCGAAAGGCCTGTACAATCTCGTTCGCCCAGAACCGCCGCGTCCACGCCATGTGGCAGACGGCCCTGCCCTCACGCTTCGTCGACGAACTGCCCGCCTCCCACGTCGATGTGGACGCCATGTCGTCGTCCTATGGCGGCTACAATCTGGGCGGGGCAGACCGCTTCGGCGGCTCGCGTTTCGACGACTTCAAGCCGTTCAATTCGGGCTACAACACGCCGGGCTGGAAACGCGCTCAGGCCCGCCACGCCGACGGCAGCGCCCTGCGCTCAAGCCCGCACATCATCGAGGGCACGCTGACCACCTCCGACGCCGGCGCCACGTCATATGCCCGCGGCGACCGGGTATTCCACCAGAAGTTCGGCCCCGGCACCGTCACCCACGTCGACGGCAACAAGCTGTCGATCAGCTTCGACAAGGCGGGGGACAAGCGGGTGTTGGACAGTTTTGTTAGCCGGGCATGATATCCACGTCGGATACGTCACCCCGGTTAATGCTGCGGTCCAGTAACAATTCCTGCAACACACCCAACCGGCTCATTGGATGCCAGCATTCGCTGGCATGACGTCTGTGGGTGGTTCCTGATCCCAGACCGTCACCCCAGTGAATGCTGAACGCAATATGCCTCAACCGTTGGCCAAACCACCAATCGTAACCCCAGCGAATGCTGGGGCCCAATTCACGAGTTCAGCAAATTCATGCATTCAACGTTTGATAGAGATCGTCCCAAGTAGGGTTCATCTTCTCTATTGTCTTGATCTTCCAGCTTCGCTGCCACGCCTTCATTTGCTTCTCCCGGGCAACGGCCGCTTCCATGGTCTGCTGCATTTTGTACCAGACCAGTTGCTTGAGACCATACTTCCTGGTGAAGCCGTCAATGACGCCTTCCCTGTGCCCATAAGCGCGCCGCGCAATGTCCGAGGTCACGCCGATGTACAGCGTGCCATGCTTGTGGTTGCTGACGATGTAGACGCATGATTGCATCGGTCGAGTTTGCTGCATGCGTGCATTGGATGCCAGCATCCGCTGGCATGACGGGTAACTGAGCCAATAGCCTCAACCCCTCACCCCGCTCACCCGAACGCCGCCGAGCCGTCCCGCCTTCACGTGCTCGACGAACCGCACGTAGCTTTCCGCGAACGCCGTGTCGCCCGCAGGCGCGCCGGCGCGCCTGGCTTCGTCCATCAGCGCCACGTACATCTTCTGCCGCTCGGCCAGCACCACGGCCCACTCCGGCGTCAGGTCGTCCACCAGCACATCGTCAAAGCCAACCTAGCGACATCCAACAGCACGAAGTATCGCGCGGTGGTGACGCACTCCGGCAAGCCCGGCTCGCGCTGGGTGCCGATGAAGGTTGAGTGCTAGTGATAAATCAATCCCGCGTCGCCTTGATCACTGCAGCAGCGGTTGCCTGCAGGATTTCAAGGTAATCCGCATACTGCCCCTTGGAGAGAACCTGCTTCATCTGCTTCTTCTCCCAGGCCTCGATTGCCTGCAGTTCAGTCGATGCGGCGCGCAGCGTGTCGAAGTTCGGCTTGGCCCTGGGGTCGATCCGGTACTTGGCGAACACCTTGACCATCGAGCTCTCGGACCTGTCGAGAATGGCCTTCACCTTGCTGCGCTGGGCCCCTGAAAACTGCATCCGCGACATGATGCCCGGATCATAGATGGTGCCGTCCGTACTTGCAGAAAGTGCCGGTACTGCCGCTGTGACCGTGACAAAGGCCAGCATGAACGCAGCTGCAAGTTTCAGTACAACACGCTTTACGAAAGTCACCTGCAGATCTCCATTTCAAACCCGCCCGAATGTGCCCCGATTCCTTGCACCGCTTCAAGGCGATTTGGCGGCACATGTGCACAAAGCTCGCGTCCGGTGCTATGGTTCGTCCGGCATGCTACCACCGAATGCGCTGAAATCGATGATCCTGTTGCTGCCGGCGGTTTGCTGCGCCGGGCACGCGAGCGCTGCCGACCGGGCGTTGGGTGAGAAACTCGCCGTCGAGCACTGCCGGCGTTGTCACACCATTCCCGGCGAGAGCAACATGAGCATCGGCAACTCGCCTTCCTTCAAGGCAATGGTGACCTCGCCTGCCGGGGACTGGCGCTACAAGTTCGAGGTGTTCTACGCGCTCAGGCCCCATGCCAGCTTTGTTCGGGTGATGGAATTCCGCTCGGCGCCGGAGTATCCGCTCGGCATCGCCCCGGTCGCCATCTCGCTGGACGACATACCCAACCTGCTGGCCTACGTGGACGCGCTGGCGGCAGACCTGCGCAAGTAACCGCAAGGGTCACGCGCGCTTGCCTGACACCTCCGCGCCCGCGTCCGGCGCAAGCCGCGCATGGATGAGCGCCGCGACCACCGAGAAGCCGGCCACTGCCGCGAACGCCGGCCCGAAATCGGCAGCCGTCAGCACGGCATCGCCGCGCCATTGCCGCGCGCCTTCCAATACCAGCGCCGCCACCGCCACGCCGCTGGACAGTGCCACCTGCTGGCCCACCGACACGATGCCTGTGGCCATGCTCATCTGCTTCTCGTCCACGTCCGAATAGGCCAGCGCATTGAGCGAAGTGAATTGCAGCGACCGGAAGAAACCGCCGGCGATCAGCACCACGAAGATCAGCCAGTGCGCCGTTTCAGGCGTGAACAGCGCATAGCCGAAGAAGAAGCAGGCGCAGATCAGCCCGTTCAACGTCAGCACCGTGCGGAACCCGAACTGGCGCAGGACCGGTTCGGCGGCAAACTTCATCGCCAGCGCACCCGCTGCCGCCGCAAAGGTAATCGAGCCCGACTGGAAGGCATTCAGGCCGAAGCCCACTTGCAACAGCAGCGGCAGCAGGAACGGAATCGCGCCGACGGCAATGCGGAAGAACCCGCCGCCCAGGATGCTTTGCCTGAAGGTGGCAATGCGGAACAGGGCGAGGTCGAGCATCGGTGCCTTCGCCCGGCGCGCGTGCACCACGTAGAGCCCCACAAAGCCCGCACCGGCCACCATCATCAGCGGCGCCACCCAGCCTGGCAGGAAATCACGTCCCACAACGGAGGCGCCGGCGATGATGCCGACGAACCCCAGCCCGGACAGCAAGAAACCCAGCCAGTCCATCGGCCTGGTCTCGTAATTCTGCGAGGCAGGCATGTAGGCCTGCGCCAGCCCGATCGCCAGCATGCCGAAGGGAATGTTGATCCAGAAGATCCAGCGCCAGTGGAAGTAGGTGGTGATGAACCCGCCAATCAGCGGCCCCACCACCGGCGCCACCAGCGCGGGGATGGTCAGCCATGCCAGCGCCCGCACCAGGTCGCGCTTGGGCACCGCCCGAAGCAGGATCAGCCGCCCCACCGGCACCATCATTGCCCCGCCTACGCCCTGGAGCGTGCGTGCGGCAACCAGTTCCACCAGGTTGCCGGCAAGTGCGCAGCCGACCGAGGCCAGCGAAAACACCACGATGGCCGCCTGGAACACCTTGCGCGCTCCAAACCGGTCGGCACACCAACCGCTCACCGGAATGAACACGGCAAGCGACAGCAGGTAGGCAGTGAAGGCGAGCTTCAGGATTACCGGGTCTTCGCCAAGGTCGGCTGCAATCGCCGGCAGCGACGTGGCGATGACCGTCGAATCCATGTTCTCCATGAACAGCGCCGAGGCGACCACCAGCGGGATCAGCCAGAACGGCGCCGCAGCCGGCGTCGCGGTTTCTGTTTCAGCAGGGTTGCAAGACATTTGCGGCCCTCTATAGGCCCTCATGGCGCGCCGGTCAGCCGCTTTTTGGCTCGTCTCAACGCTACCCTGCGCAACACGCATATCGACAAGGCGCGTAGGCGCTGACATAAGCGGCAGCCATGACAACGCTCTTCTCTGCCGCTACCGCTCCCCTGCCCCGCGCCCAGGCGCAGGCCGTCTCCGACACGCTTGAGCAAGCCGCCTGGCCGGAGGCCGTCGCGGTTTCAATGTCCGAAACGGACGAGACCCGCGACCTGTGGGCCGTCGAGGCGCTTTACGAGATCGAACCGGCCCCGGACGATGTGCAGCAGGCGCTGGTGTTTGCCGGCATCGAGGCCGTTCCCGTCACCATTGGCCCCCTGCCCGAAACCGACTGGGTGCGCGAAAGCCTCGCCGGGCTTGCTCCGGTCGTGACGGGCAGGCTGTTCGTGCACGGCAGCCATGACCGCGATGCCCGGCCTGCCACCGCGATCTCGCTGGAGATCGACGCAGGCCTCGCTTTCGGCACAGGCCACCACCACACCACACGCGGCTGCCTGCTGGCGCTGCAGCAAGTGCTGAAGTCATCCACGCCGGTGAGCATACTTGACGTCGGCTGCGGCTCCGGCGTGCTGGCCATCGCCGCTGCCCGGCTGACGCGCGCGCCCGCCATTGCCAGCGACATCGATCCGGAAGCCGTGGCGGTGGCGCGTGCCAATGCAGAGCTCAACGGTGTTGCCCCGCTGGTGAGATGCCTCGTTGCGCCGGGCCTTGGTCACATGGACATCCGAAAGGCCGGACCCTATGGCCTGGTGTTCGCCAACATCCTGGCGATGCCGCTCATTCACCTGGCCACGGACCTGTCACGCGCCGTGGCGCCGGGCGGCAGGCTGATCCTTGCCGGGCTGACAAGTGACCAGGCGCGGATGGTGCTGGCGGCCTACCATGCCCGCGGCATGAAGTGCGTCCACCGGCTCGATCTCGAAGGATGGGCAATCCTGACCCTCGCGCACAAGACAAGGGGGACGGCCTGAGCCATCCCCCTCGCATTCATTCAAGCACTGTTGGTTGACGCCCTGTTCGGGCAATCCGCGATCAGCGGCCCCAAACGTAGCTGCTGATGTCGGCGCGATTCAGGCCGATGTCTTCCAGCAGACGGTCATCGAGGGCCTCGAGGCGCTGCTGCACCTTGCGGCGGTTCAGATACCAGCGGACGTTGCCAACCATGCGGCTGATCACGCCGAAGAAATCCATACCGGCGGCGTCACGCATTTCAACGGCGCGATTTGCGACTACCACGACCATCTTCTTCACTCCTGTATGCGAAACTGCAGGGCGCGTTGTTGCACTGCATTCAAATCGTTGCGGATGTATATGGCGGTGCATCATGTTTGCACCAGATGCCCAATCAGATAGCAGATATGCGTTTCGCGCATACCATTCTTCATACCTCATTAATATTCTATTTTATCAAGCAATATCATATATTTAAAATGACGTTTCAGTGGGGCTGAAAAGTCCGGCTTCACCCCTTTTGCCTGGCTTTTGCGCACCTGCGACATTCCTGACCAGCGCCCCGGAATTGCGCCAGATTGCTGCCCGGATTCAGCCATTTTTGTTGCGACGCAGCATGGCTCGAAAGCGTCATTTCCGCATTGCTGGAATGCCGGGCTTTGGATAGTCTCGCCGCCCATGTTCCAGGATTTCTCCGACCAGTCCGAATCCCGCCTCACCCCGGCCCGCATCGCTTCGCTGCGCGAGCGGCTGAAACAGCTCGGCGTGGATGGCTTCATCTTGCCCAGGGCAGACCAGTTTCAGGGCGAGTACGTGCCGCCCAGTGCGGAACGGCTGAAATGGCTGACGGGGTTTTCAGGTTCCGCCGGCACCGCCGTCATCCTGGCGGACAAGGCCGCGATCTTCGTCGATGGCCGCTACACGCTGCAGGTGCGCGAACAGGTGGACCTGACCCTTCTGGCACCATTGCCGGTGCCGGATGAGAGCCCGGCAGCCTGGGCGGCAGCAAACCTGCCCAGGGGCGCAAGCCTTGCCTATGATCCGTGGCTGCTGACGGTGCAGGCCGCGAACGACTTTACCACCGCGCTAGAAGCGAAGGGATCCAGGCTGGTGCCGCTGGCTTCAAATCCGGTCGACGACATCTGGACCGGCCGCCCGGCCGCGCCCACCGGTGAGGTCCAGCTGCAGCCGCTGCAGTTTGCTGGCCAGAGCCTGGCGGACAAGCTGTCCGCAATCGCCAAGGGGCTCAATGAGCGTGGAGCCGACGCCCACATCCTGACCCAGACCGATGCGGTTGCCTGGGCCTTCAACATCCGCGGGTCCGACATTCCTCACGTGCCGGCAGCACTGGCCTTCGCCATCGTCCACGCCGACGGAACAGCAGACTTGTTGCTGGCGCCAAACCGCGTGCCGGAAGATGTTCGCGATGCATTTGGCAAACGCGTCAGGCTGCACGCACCAAACGCCATGACCAGCCTGCTGCAGTCGCTCGGCAAGGCGCAGGCCGCTGTTGAGCTTGACCTCAACTGGGCAGCCGACGCCTTCCGCCTTGAGCTAGAAGAAGCAGGTGCCTCCCTGAAATGGCACGACAGCCCCTGTACCCTGCCCAGAGCCACCAAGAACCGCGCCGAACTTGAAGGCGCCCGCGCCGCTCACCTGCGCGACGGCGTGCCCATGGCCCGCTTCCTGCGCTGGCTGGCCGATGAAGCCCCCTCGGGCAAGCTTGACGAGATCAGCGCAGCGAAAAAGCTCGAGGCGCTTCGCGTTGAAACCGGCGAACTCCACGACCTGTCATTCGACTCGATTTCCGGCGCCGGTCCTCATGCTGCCATTCCGCACTACCGCGTTTCTGAAACATCCTGCCTGCCCATCAAGCAGCACCAGATCTACCTGATCGATTCCGGCGGCCAGTACGTAGACGGCACGACCGACATCACCCGCACCATCATTGCCGGCAAGCCCACACCGGAAATGAAGGACCGTTTCACCCGCGTGCTCAAGGGCATGATCAACCTGTCCCGGGTGCGCTTCCCGCCCGGCACCACCGGCGGCAACCTGGATGTGCTGGCGCGTCTTGCACTATGGGAGACGGGTCTCGACTTCGATCATGGCACCGGCCACGGCGTCGGCAGCTTTCTGTCGGTGCACGAAGGCCCGCAGCGGTTCTCCAAGGCCGACAGGACGGCGCTGAAGCCGGGCATGATCCTGTCCAACGAGCCCGGCTACTACAAGGCCGGGGAGTACGGTATCCGCATCGAGAACCTGGTGGTGGTGCGCGAGGCAGAACCCATCGAGGGCGGCGAACGGGCGATGCACTGGCTCGAAACGATTACCTTCGCCCCCATCGACCGCAATCTCATCGAACCCTCGATCATGGCTGACGCCGAACTGGACTGGTTGAACGACTACCACGCCCAGGTGCTGAAGAAAATCGGGCCGCGCCTTGAAGACGATGCGGACCGCGCATGGCTTGAAGCGGCCTGCGCGCCAATCAACCCAGCAGCAGCCTGAGCACGACGACGCTTGCCACGCCAATTCCCACGGCGGCAAGCAGCGGCAGCCGGAACGCCGCCACAAGCGTTATGCCCGATGCGATGGTTTCCGCCGGACCCGTGGCAAACACCGTGGGCGCGATGACTGCCATCAGCACCGCCGGCGGCACCGCGTCCAGCGCGACCCGCGTGCGGCCCTTCACATTCGCGAGTTTCAGCAACCACAGCCCGCCCACCCGTGTCAGGTAGGTGGCGAGCGCCATGGCGAGAATGGCGAGAACGGCGTGCGGATCGAGGTTCATGACGGCATCAACCCGTCTGTATGGTTGGGCGTCTCGTCTTCGGCGTGCAGCACCGCCGCCACGATGATGCCTGCTGCCGCGCCCGCCATGATGTACCACGCGTCTGGTACCGCCAGTTTCACCAGCGCCGACACCGCACCGCTGGCAAGCAGGACAGCGCCTGTGCGCCAGTTGCTCCAGAAGCCTGTAAGAATGGCGATGAACACGGCAGTAAAGGCGAAGTCGAATCCGAACGCCGCCGGATCGCCAAGTCCCGTGCCCAGCAGTGCGCCAACGAGCGTTCCCGTGCTCCAGGTGAACCACAAGGCAAGGCCGGAGCCAAAATAGAATGCCGGCGTCAGCGCGGCCCGGCGGGCGCGTTGTTCGGCGAAGGCCCAGCCCTCGTCGGTCAGCAGAAACATTCCGGCGTACTTCTGAAGCGGAGAAAAGCCGCCCAGGCTGCGGCCCAGGCTCGCCCCCATCAGCACGTGGCGGATGTTGACGACTAATGCCGTGAACGCCAGAAGGCCCACCGGCAGAGGATCGCCCCACTGGTCTATCGCCACGAACTGCAGCGCACCGGCATACACAGTGATGCTCATCAAGAAGGTTTCGGCAATCGACAATCCCTTTGACACCGACAGCGTGCCGAACAGCAGTGCGATGGGAACAGCAGCCGCCAGCACGGGCGAAATGGCGAAAGCCCCGGCGGCAAACTCCTTGCGCACGCTCATGACAGCCACATCCGGAACAGCACCACGCACACCATGCCGGTGATCAGCACCACGTACATCGGTGCCCGCAGGCCCACGACTATGGCAATCACGGCCGCCAACGCCTCGGGCCACCCCTGGGTGAGCGCTGCAGGCGCCAGCACCGCCGTCATCACCGCCACCGGCATCGCCTCGAACGCCCCCTTGGCCGATGGGCCCAATTGGACGCGCGCCATGATCAGCGCGCCGCCGACACGGGTTGCCAACGTGACCGCCGTTACCAGCGCGATCAGCAGCAGGTTGTGCGGATCAAGCGCCATTGGCCACCCCCGCACGCCGGTGCGCCGCCAGCCCCGCCACCGCTACGCCCGCAATCGCGCCGATGAACACATAGAGCCCGCCGAGACCGGCCAGCTTTGCCGCGACGGCAACGGCCCCGCTCGTGACGGCCACAAGCACCGCGCCCTGCCCGCGCTTCCAGAACGGCAACACCAGCGAAATGAAGATGCACACGAACGCGAAATCGAGCCCATAGCGCGCGGGATCGTCGATGAACTGTCCGGCGAAGGCGCCGCCCGTGGTGGCCGCCACCCAGACCACGTAGATTGGCACCGTGATGCCGGCGATGAACTCCGGCCGGATTGGCCGGGTCAGGTGCCGCATCTCGCTCATTCCCCAGGCGGGATCCGTCATCGTGGCAATCGACAGCCAACGCCTGAGCGGCGGAAAATGGGTGATCTTTGGCCCGATGGACGCGGTCTGCAGCAGGAACCTGATGTTGACCGAAGCGGCTGCCAGCATCACCATCAGCCACGCCTTCGGCTGATGCCAGACTTCCAGCGCCAGCATTTGTCCCGCACCCGCAAACACCGTGGCGCTCATGATGGTGGCCTCGAGCACCGACAGCCCCTTCTGCACGCTCGTCGCCCCAACGATGAAGCCGAACGGTGTCTGCGCGATCAGGATCGACACGATAAGGCGGAAGCCGTCGAGGAACTCTTGTCTGCTGGAGGTCATGGCTCGGATGCTGGCATTCGGGGTGAAATAGGTCAGCAACATTGACCATATCGACGTTGCCCCGGCAAGTGCGCCGGATGCATCGCCCTCCCCGGTCCAGTGCATGGCAACCGGGTTGACGCAGGCCCTGCCACGCCATCCAATGGCGGCAGCCAGGGAGGTCCGGCATGGCAGGAAAACTGGAGTATCAGGGCGACGACATCACGGTCGACCCGGCCCGGGCAACGGACTTGCTCGCCGCCATCATGCACGCTGCCGGGTGTGACGAGACGACGGCGCAGGCCGTGGCGGAACACCTGACGGATGCGAGCCTGTGCGGCGTCGCCTCGCATGGTCTTGTGCGGGCCATGCAATACGTCGAGCAGTTCGAGACCCGCTACATGAACGCCGCCGGTCGGCCCGTGCTGCAGCAGAATGCATTCGGCGCATGGGAAGTGCACGGCAATGGCGGTATCGGCATTCCCGCCATGCACATGGGGCTGGACTATTGCATGATCGAGGCCCGCGACCGCGGCATCGCGGCAATCGCGGTGAAACACTGCGGCCACACGGGCAGGCTCGGTGCCTATGCCGAGAAGGGCGCGGACCACGGCTTCCTTACCATATGCGTCGGCGGCGGCGGGCGGCACAACTGGCGCCAGGTGGCTCCTTATGGCGGTGCGAGGGGCCTGCTGCCCACCAACCCGTATGCCTTCGGCATTCCGGGTGGAAAGGACGGCCCGGTCATGATCGATTTCGCCACCGGTTCCATCGCGGCAGGCTGGATCTACGCAGCGAAGAGCGCCGGTGCGCTGTTGCCGGAAGGCGCGCTGGTGGACGCGCAGGGCAACCCGTCGCGCGAGCCTCAAGCCTATTTCGAAGGCGGCGCCATACTGCCTTTCGGCGGACCAAAGGGCTACGGGCTGGGCTTGATGGCCGAAATGATCGGCGAGGCGATGCTGGGCCCGTCCACCACAGAGTGCAACTGGTTCATCATCTGCGTGGATACCGGGCGCTGGCGCGAACCACCGGCGCTGCAGGCGGCCGCAGAGGAAATCCTGGCCGAGGTGCGCGCCTGTCCGCCAGCCAAGGGCTTTGAACGGGTCGAAGTGCCGGGTGAGCGCGAACGCCGACAGCGGGCGGAAAACCTCGAACGCGGCATCACCATGCCGCTGGCGACATGGCAGCAGATCGAGGCACTGGCTGCGAGGTTGGGAGTCGAGGTCTCCTAACCACCCACGCGGGTGAACCAGTCGTCCTCGGAAATCACTTCGACGCCGAGCTCGGTGGCCTTCTTGAGCTTCGAGCCCGCTCCCGGCCCCGCGACCACCAGATCGGTCTTCTTCGACACCGACCCCGCCACCTTGGCCCCCAGACGCTCGGCCATGGCCTTGGCCTCGTCGCGCGTCATCCGTTCCAGCGCGCCGGTGAACACCACTGTCATCCCGGCAACGGGCGAGTCCGTTGCGACAGCTTCCATCGGCTGGATGTCGAGATGCTGGTCGGCCAGTTCGCGCACCACGGCGAGATTGTGCGGTTCGGCAAAGAACTCGGCCACCGCATCCGCCACCACATTCCCGATGCCGTCAATGTTGGTGAGTTCCTGATAGGCCTCCGACGCATCGTCCTGCGCCGCCTGCATCGCGTCCAGAAACGCTTCAGCCGTGCCATAGGCGCGCGCCAGCACCCGCGCCGTCGTCTCGCCCACGTGGCGGATGCCCAGCGCAAAGATGAAGCGGTCCAGCGAGACATTGCGCCGCTCATCGATGGCCGCGAACAGGTTCTTGGCCGACGTCTCACCCCAGCCCTCACGGTCTTTCAGCTTCTTCAGCGAACGCTCGTTGCGTGCGGCAAGCGTGAAAATGTCCTGCGGGCTCTGGATCAGCCCGTCTTCGTAGAATTCCTGGATCACCTTGTCGCCCATGCCCTCGATGTCGAAGGCGTTGCGCGAGACGAAATGCTTGAGCCGCTCCACGCGCTGCGCAGGGCAGATCAGCCCGCCGGTGCACCGGCGCACCGCATCGGCCTTGCCGGTCTTCTCGTTGACCTCGCGCACCGCATGGGAACCGCAGGCAGGGCAGAGGCGTGGAAACTCGTATGGCACCGCATCCGCCGGGCGCTTGTCCGGCACGTGGCCCAGCACCTGCGGGATCACGTCGCCCGCACGCTGCACGATGACGGTATCGCCGATGCGGATGTCCTTCCGGGCAATCTCGTCCTCGTTGTGAAGCGTGGCATTGGACACCACCACGCCGCCCACGGTCACCGGCTTGAGCCGGGCAACCGGCGTCAGCGCACCGGTGCGGCCCACCTGGATATCGATGCCTTCGAGGATCGTCGTCGCCTTCTCGGCTGCGAACTTGTGGGCGATGGCCCAGCGGGGCGAGCGCGACACGAAGCCGAGTCGCTCCTGCAGGTCGAGCCGGTTGACCTTGTAGACGACGCCGTCGATGTCATAGCCAAGCGTTGCCCGCTGCTCCTCGATGGCGTGGTAGTGGGCGAGCAGGTCATCCACCCCGTTGCACACGGTCATCAGCGGGTTGATGGGGAAGCCCCATCGCCCGAAAGCCTCGATGACGCCCATCTGCGTGTCCGCCGGCAAGCGCTCCACCTGCCCCCAGGCATAGGCAAAGAAGCGCAAGGGCCGCGATGCCGTGATGGCCGGGTCAAGCTGGCGCAACGAACCGGCCGCGGCATTGCGCGGATTAGCGAAAACCTTGGCCCCGGCTTGACTCTGCCTCTCATTAAGCTCGGCGAAGTCCTTGTGAGACATGAATATTTCGCCGCGCACCTCTAACACGGCCGGGAAGTCTTCCGCCTTCACCATACGCGGAATATCGCCGATGGTTTCGCAGTTGCGAGTGACGTTTTCGCCCTCCTGCCCGTCGCCACGGGTCGCCGCCTGCACCAGCTTGCCATTCTCGTAGCGCAGGTTGATCGACAGCCCGTCGATCTTCGGCTCGGCGGTGATTGCCACCGGCTCATCATCGCCAAGCTTCAGGAACCGCCGGATGCGGCCCACGAATTCCGCCACGTCCTCGTCGGCGAACGCATTGCCGAGCGACAGCATCGGCACCGCGTGGCGCACCTTGCCGAACTTCTCCGACGGCGCCGCCCCCACCCGCTTTGACGGCGAGTCAGCCCTGACGAGATCCGGAAACTCCGCCTCAAGCATCTCGTTGCGCTGGCGCAGCGCATCGTATTCTGCGTCGGAAATGACTGGCGCGTCCTCGCGATAGTACGCCTCGTCGTGGCGCGCGATCTCTTCCGCCAACCATTCCAGTTCGGCCGCCGCTTCCTGTTGCGTGAGGCCGGATTTGTTCTTCTCATTGCTCATGGGATCAGCCTGTTCCTGCCAGCAGCCGGTCCGCCTGGGCGCGGGCTTCCGAGGTTACTTCCGCGCCGGACAGCATGCGGGCGATTTCCTCGCGACGGCCCTCGCCGGTCAACGGCGTGACGCGGGTGATCATCCGCCGGCCGGCTGCGTCGCCCGCCTCCTCCATCTTGGAAATCAGCAGGTGATGGCCGGCCCGCGAGGCGACCTGTGGGCTGTGTGTCACAGCCACCACCTGCAGTTCACGGGCAAGCCGCACCAGCCGCTGGCCGATGGCGTCAGCCACCGCGCCGCCCACGCCAGTATCGATCTCGTCAAAGATCAGCGTCGGCGCCGACGCACGTGCCGCCAGCACCACCTTCAGCGCCAGCAGGAAACGGCTGAGCTCACCGCCTGATGCCGCCTTGCCGATGGGGGCAAGCGGCGTGCCCGGGTTGGCCGCGATCAGGAACTTCACCCGGTCGATGCCATGCACCCCGGCGCGTGCCTCGTCCGTCTCCACCCGGGTTTCGAACCGCGCCTTCTCAAGCCGAAGCGGCCCAAGCTCTGCAAGGATTTCAGCATCCAGTTTATCCGCCGCCTTCATGCGGGCGTCCGACAGCGCCCTGGCATGGTTGTCATACGCGGCCTGCGCCTCGTCGCGCGCCTTCTTCAGCCTGGCGAGCATGGCCCCGCCGTCGTCGATGGACTGCAGGTCGGCCTCGAACTTGTCCATCAGCGCGGCGAGCTCGTCCACCTGCACCTTGTGCTTGCGGGCAAGCGCGCGCAGGGCAAACAGCCGTCCCTCCGCCCGCTCCAGTTCGGCCGGGTCGAGCACGAACTGCCGCGCAGCCGCATCAAGCTGGCTCTGCGCCTCGTTCATCTCGATCACCACCCGCTCAAGCGCCGCGCACACGCCATCCAGCGCGCCCTGCGCCTGCTCGCGGCGGCGTTCCAGCTTGCGCAGCGCCGTGTTGATGGCGCTGACGGTGGCCCCGTCGGTCAACGCGGCTTGCGCCTCGCTCACCGCGTCGGCGAACTGCTCGGCGTTCATCATCAGTTGCCGCTTGTCGGCAAGCGCCGTTTCCTCGCCGGCTTGCGGATTTAGTTCATGCAATTCCTTCAACGCGTGCTCGAGGAACGCCCGCTCCGTCTCGGCCCGCGCCAGCCGCGCCTCGTGCGCCTCATGTGCGCTGGCGGCTGCGGCAAGCTGCTCCCAGGCAGACGCAACCGATGCCACCTGCTTCTCCAGCCCACCATAGGCGTCCAGCGCCGCCCGGTGGAACGATACGTCCATCAGCGCCCGGTCGTCATGCTGACCATGAATTTCCGCCAGCGTCGCGCCAAGCGCCTTCAGCAGGTTCACGCTCGCAGGCTGGTCGTTGACGAAGGCGCGACTCTTGCCGTCGGCCTGCTGCACCCGGCGCACCACGATGGACCCTTCATCGGCCTCGATTCCGGCTTCCGCCAGCAGCTGGAAGGCGCGATGGCCCACCGGCGGCGAGAACATCGCCGTCACCGAACCCTTGTCGCACCCCGTTCGCACCAGCGAGGCATCGCCACGCGCGCCCAGCGCCAGGCCCAGCGCGTCGAGCAGGATCGACTTGCCCGCCCCCGTCTCGCCGGAAAGCACGCCGAGGCCCTCATCGAGCGCCAGGTCGAGCTTCTCGATCAGTACGATGTCGCGTATGGCCAGATGGGTCAGCATGGGGCCAATTTATAGCCTATCAGGCGCGAATCGGGGGAGAGGATTCAAGCCGCTTTTCCCTGGTCCCCGGCTGCCGTCACCGGCGGATAGATTTCGCTCATCGGCCGCGACTTGCCGTCGGCCTGGATCAGCCGCACGTGCTGGCGCCGCAGCGCCCTGGTGTGCGGCACGCCGCAGGCATGCGCAATCAGTCCCACGCCATAGTGGATGCGCGCCGCGTAGTTCATCACCCGCACCGCCTTGTCTTCCGGGTCGAGGCCGCGCTGCAGATGGCGCTGGTGAGTGGTGATGCCGGTGGGACAGGTATTCTTGTTGCACTTGAGCGACTGGATACAGCCCAGCGCAAACATGAAGCCGCGCGCCGTGTTGACGAAATCCGCCCGCGCGCAATAGGCCCACGCGACTTCCGCCGGCGTGATCAGCTTTCCGGCGCAAATCACCCGGATACGGCCCTTCAGCCCATGCCGCTCCAGCACATCCACCACCATCGGCAGCGCTTCCTTGATGGTCAGCGCCGTGTTGTCGATCAGCGGCATCGGCGCCGCCCCTGTGCCGCCATCGCCCGAGTCGATTGTAATGAAGTCGGGCGCGTAGTCCTCTCCCCGCTCCAGGATCAGTCGACATAAATCGTCCAGCCAGTCGACGCCGCCCATCGCCGTCTTGAAGCCTGTGGGCAAGCCGGACACTTCCCGCACCCGGTTGATAAAGTCGAGCAGTTCCCGATTGTTGGCGATCTCCATGTGCCGGTTCGGCGAGATCGAGGGTTGCCCCGCCGGTATGCCGCGAATATTGGCGATTTCCGGGGTCACCTTTTCGCCGGGCAGCAATCCGCCCTTGCCCGGCTTGGCGCCCTGGCTCAACTTCACCTCGATCATCCTGACTTCAGGGTGCGCTGCCACCACGCGCAACTTGTCTTCAGAAAAGTTGCCATGCTCGTCGCGCACGCCATATTTTGCAGTGCCGATCTGGAAGATGATGTCGCATCCACCAGACAGGTGATGAGGCGACAGACCGCCCTCACCCGTGTTCATCCAGCAGTTGGCGAGTTTTGCCCCCTTCGACAGGGCCCGCACGGCGGGCGCCGAGAGTGCGCCATAGCTCATGCCGGAGACATTGATGATCGAGCGAGCCTCGTAAGGCTTGC